>JAJRXW010000179.1 GCA_024276095.1 Gammaproteobacteria bacterium | reverse complement strand
AGAGCATCGTTGATGGCCTGTCTAAAGGTTTTCCGCGGCATTTTTCCTGCTCTCCCGAATCATTGCCTGGGTATCAGCTGCCGGCAGCCGGTCCAGGCCGCAAGAAACGTCAATAAGCCGACGCATACACATTGGCGAATAGCTGACTCTCGTCGGGCAGAGCAGCTGCTTTCACCTCTTCGTATATGCCGCTTATCAATGCCTCAACCTCCGTATCGATCGCGTCGAGGTCCTCGCGTGCAAGCCATCCTTCAGCAACGACCCGGTCCGAAAAATGCGTGAGGCAATCCCTTTCCCTGCGCAGGAGATCTACCTCCCCGTCACCACGATATGTCTGCGCATCGCCTTCGAAATGTCCATAGAACCGTTTCTGCCGAAGCTCCAGTACTGCGGGGCGCGACTCCTCCCTGGCCCGTGCAATCAGCTCCCCTGCAGCCGCACTCACTGCAAAAAAATCGTATGCATCGATAGCCAGACCAGGCATATCGAACGCAGCAGCCCGACCGCAAAGATCGCCGCCGGCAATCGCCCATTCCGACCCGGTGGCTTCAGCATAGCCGTTGTTCTCGAAAACAAAAACTACCGGCAGATTCCACACGGCGGCAAGATTCATCGCTTCGAGAACCACACCCTGGTTGGCTGCACCCTCTCCGATAAGCGGCACCGCCACGGCACCATCACCGCGGTTCTTCGCAGCCAGTGCAACACCGCAGGCAATCGCTGCGCCGCTGCCCACGCCGCTGTTGGCGCCCATATACCTGACCGAGCTGTCATGCACATGACAGGAGCCCGCTTTGCCACCACACAGGCCATCGGCTCGTCCGAAAATCTCAAACAATAACTTTCTTGCATTGGCGCCTTTCGCCAAAGCGTGCCCATGTCCGCGGTGAGTCCCGAGGAGGGTATCCTTGTCTTCAAGTTGCGAACAAACTCCGACAGCACAGGCTTCCTGCCCGACATACAGGTGCACAAACCCCGGTACTGCGCCGGTCGCAAACTCGATATGCATGCGCTCCTCAAAATTACGGATGGTACGCATGCTTCGATATGCCGTCAGAAGTTTTGCCTGTTCCATTATCGCTGACCTTTGCCTGCCCGGTCCGCTCGACGCCGGCCGCCGTTATCCCGGCCGCCTGACCGGGTCGGTTCCGTCCCAGTTCAAAGCCGCCGCCTCGAGATTTCCGAATAACTCCCTTACTACAGGAGTCAGCTTTATCAACTCGACCATCCCGCCAAGACTCTCCTGCGTATCCATGTACGCATACCGGTCACCGACCGCCACTGTCCCGCAAAATGCAAGGTCATGACCGTTCGACTGATAGCGCGCCACATCATCATCGAACTGCTCGGTCCCCACGCCCCAGTGATGAAACCCTCCATCGGGCGCGCGCTGCAACAATTCACGATATACCGATGGCGTATCATCATGTTGCTTGATCAGCTCCACACACATCGTTCCCGAATAGCCCAGGGCGATCGTAAATTCGATATCTGTCGGTTTCCCGCGATACTGCGGACTGATAATTTCAAGATTCTCCATCACGAAAAAAGGACCCACACCCATAGTCCCGGTCCAATGTTCAAGCGCACTATCCAGATCGTTCACGACGTACGCTATCTGCATAATTCCACCAACAGGCTGACTCATATCTCTCACCGTTTATCCAGCTGACAACATGCCTCCGTCAACGAGCATCCGGGTCCCGGTGACGTGTTTCGATTCATCCGACGCAAGAAAAAGCACCTGGTAAGCAACATCATCCGGTTCACCGAATTCTCCCAGTGGTATTTGCTTGAGAAACTCCGACCGCATAAACTCTGCGCTCTGCCCGTGGGCATCAGCGACATCGGAAAACAATCCTTCCAGCATCGGTGTCATGATCTGGCCGGGGTGTACGGAATTACAGCGAATACGATCACCCCGCGCGGCGCAGTGCGCCGCTACCGACATTGTCAGTTGACGTACGGCTGCCTTGCTCGCCCCATATGAAGTAAGGAAAGGAGTCGCAACCAGCGCCGCTATCGACGACATGTTGATGATCGAACCGCCACCGCTTTCGCGCATGGCGGGAATAGCGTGTTTGCAGCCAAGAAAAACACCACCGGCGTTGACGGAGTAGATGCGGCTAAAATCGTCCAGGGCCGTGCTCTCCGGGTCATTTGCCGCACTGTTTTCACCGATCCCTGCGTTGTTGACCAGCACATCGAGGCCGCCAAACTCACCAGTCGTTGCAGCGATGACCTCTCGCCATGCGTTCTCGTCAGCGACATCCTGTGCCAGGAACCTCGCTCCGATTTCGCTGGCTGTCTTTCCCCCGCCTTTTTATTGATGTCGGTGATCGTGACTCGTGCGCCCTCACGAACCATCAGGGCCGCTGCTGCTTTTCCCAGCCCTGAGGCACCGCCTGTTACGATCGCAATCTTGTCCTGTACTCTGCCCACCAACTCTGTAACCCGTTTATCGCGCGGTATGCCGCGAAGAATGCACCTTACCGGTCTCCCGCTCGATACCGGAAGAACCACCCGTTACAAAAACCACCTTGTTCTCTAGCCCGCCCATCTGCCGCCGTACCATCGCTTTCCCGCCGGAGCCGGTAGCGCTCCATTACCGCTCCTGTTTCAGTGTTGCCTGAACCGCATCCACAATGCGGCATGCGTCGGGAATATAGGCATCTTCCAGCGTGGGAGAAAACGGCACAGGCGTATGAGGCGGTGTGACTCTTTTAATCGGGGCCTTCAGCACACCAAACGCATGCTCTGCAACCTCGCCCGCGATGTCCGATGCCAGCCCGCAACGCGGATAACCCTCATCAACCACAACCAGTCTGCCGGTTTCCTCTACGCTTTCGATGATCGTTTCCATATCCAGAGGAGAAATGGTACGCGGGTCGATAATCGTGCTTTCAACGCCCTTGGCCGCCAGTAACTCCGCTGCCTCCAGGGCAAAACCCACCATCCGCGCCAGAGCGACGATCGTCACGTCTGTTCCGCTGCGGACGATGTTCGCCTCACCCATGGGGATCCGGTAACTTTCCTCGGGAACATCACCCATCGTGTCGTAAAGCACCTTGTGCTCGCAAAAAATTACCGGGTCATCATCACGAATAGCATCGATCAACAAACCCTTGGCATCGTAGGGATTTGAAGGTATGACCACCTTTAACCCCGGTATGTGTGCGAACAGCGCATACAGGCTTTGCGAATGCTGTGCGGCAGTGCGAAACCCGGCGCCGATTGTAGTTCGCACCACCAATGGCGTAGCCGCCTTTCCGCCGAACATGTATCTGAATTTCGCAGCCTGATTGAAAATCTGATCGAAGCACACACCCATGAAATCAATGAACATTAGCTCGGCAATCGGCCGTAAACCGGTCATGGCGGCGCCTGCCGCCATACCCATGATCGCTGACTCCGTAATCGGCGTATCAATAACACGCTCCCGACCAAACTCACTCACCAGGCCCTGACTGACTCCGAAAACGCCCCCCATGGCGTCGTCCTCGCCGGTGCCGCCCAGACCGCCGGACACATCCTCACCAATCAGAACAACCCGTTCATCGCGCCGCATTTCCTCACGCATCGCCTGGTTGAGCGCATCTCGCATTGAAACCGTAGTCATATTGTTGTCGCCCTAATGTCAGTAGCCGGCATAAACATCGGTGATCAAATCAGAGGACGTCGGATCGGATGCAGCCTTTGCCGCCAGCACAGCAGCATCGACTTCGGCGACGGCCTCACGATCCTGATCGTCGAGTTCATTTTCAGTCAACAGCCCCGATTCCAGAACCCGGGAACGGAATATTTTCAGGCAGTCATGATGCTCGCGTAATTCGCTCACCTCGATTGAACTCCGGTACCGCTCGGGGTCACCGACATAGTGACCATAAAACCGCGTGGCCTTCGCCTCGATTGCACCGGGCCCATCACCACTCCTGGCCCGATCAACGGCATCCGCCATCGCTTCGCATACGGCGAAAAAATCGGTCCCGTCAACGCAGGTAACCGGCATGCCGAACGCACCGGCCAGGGCACCGATATCTCCGGACCCGACTGCAAAATCATGGCCTGTGCCCTCCCCATAGCCATTGTTCTCGAACACGAATATCGCCGGCAATTTCAGTGCCACAGCCATATTCAATGCCTCGAAAGTGGTACCCTGATTGGAGGCGCCATCGCCGATGAATGCCACTCCGATACCACCGGTGCCCAGATTTTTTGCCGCCAGCGCGGCCCCGATGGCCAAAGGCGGGGCGCCACCCACGATAGCATTGGCTCCGAGCATGCCGCGATCCAGATCGGCGATGTGCATTGAACCTCCCTTGCCGCCGCACAAGCCATCTTTCTTTCCGAAGATCTCCAGCATCATGGCGCGAACATCGCAGCCCTTGGCGATACAGTGCCCATGGCCGCGATGCGTGCTGCCGATCTTGTCTTCATCACTCAAGTGTGCGCACACCCCTACGGCAATGGCTTCCTGACCCGCATAAAGGTGAACGAAGCCCGGTATGTTGCCGTCCAGAAACTCTTCGTTTACCGATTCCTCAAATGCGCGAATGGTGCGCATCTGCCCGTAAGCCGTGATGAGTTCATCATGATTCAGCGGAGTCCCCATTTTATCTGTCACCCGGTAATATTTTCCTTACAGCCTCGCCAGCGAGGACTATGTACTGTTCTTCAATGCGCTGCGAATGCAGCCGGCCACCAGTTCCAAACCCTTTTTCCCGGCATCCAGTACACCGCTGAATGACATGAACCCGTGAATGGTTCCGTCAAAACAGCGGTACTCGACATCGACACCCGCCGCGCGCAGACGCCGGGCATAGTCGGCCCCTTCGTCACACAGCGGATCATGGCTGGCGGTAACAATCAGCGCAGGGGGCAAACCCGCCAGATTCCCGGCCAATATCGGTGAAGCAAGGGGATTGCTCACATCATCCGGGCTGTTCAGATACAGGTTGTTAAACCACTTCATATCCTGCATACCCAGGAAGTACTCCCCGGTGCCCATTTCAGTGCGAGAAGCATAGACGGCATCCAGATCCATCGTCACGACCGGATAGACCAGCGCCTGGTATGCGATCCGTGGCCCCTGCCGCTCTCTGGCAAGCTGACAAACGACGGCTCCAAGATTGCCCCCGGCGCTGTCACCGGTAACGGCGATCCTCCCGGCATCAGCACCGAGATCCGGTGCATTCCGATGTGCCCAACACAAGGCGTCATAACAGTCTTCGACAGCCGCTGGAAACTTGTTTTCCGGAGCAAGCCGATAGTCCACGCTGATCACGATCGTTTCGGCATGATGGCAGTAATAGCGGGCCACGTTATCGTGAGTGTCCAGATCGCCCAGCGCAAAGCCACCGCCATGGATCAACAGCAACAGAGAAAGCGGTTCGGTTGCGCTATCAGCAACGACCGGCCAGTAGATTCTCACCGGGATATCGCCGCCGCGACCGGGAATCGTACGATCTGCCAGTTCCCGAACCTTGGTTCCCGGGGCATCAACGGCAAGAGTGATACTCTTCAGCGCGGCCCGCGCCTCGGGCACGGGCATCTCGTACATCGGAGGCCCACCGGCTGCGGCAACTTGATCGAGTAACGCCCGCGTCTGCGCGTCAAGTGGCATTCATTGCGCTCCTTGTCTCCAGGTTACCACAAAACCGCCTTAGAAATTCTTCCGGAAACTGGCCCCCCACTCCCGCGGCCGGTTGAAAAATCCCTCGGCGGTGCCGAAGCTGTCCAGTGCGGACAGCCCGCTGACGACAACACGTTTATCGGTGAGATTTGTCCCAAACAGGGCTATTTCAAAGTCGTGCTCAAGATGCCGGTAAACCAGCCGCGCATTAAAAATGCTGTGCGCTTTCCGGGCGATTACCGGCGTATTATTCGGATCGGAGAAACTATCGTCTTCATACAACCAGTCGGCCCGAACCGTGAGGAAACCGTTTGCAAGGAATGTCCAGCCATACTGAATACTCGCATTGGCAGTCCATTCCGGGGTTCTTGGCTGCTTTGCATCCAGGGAAAGATTCGTAACGGTCGGCAGAAGCTTGGTAATTTCGAAATCCGTGTAGCCCACCGCTGCCGAAATGTCGAGATTCTCGATCGGGCGCGCCTCGACTTCCAACTCCACACCCTTGATCTCGGCATTACCGAGATTATCTACATCAAGCAACAAAGTGCCTGTATCCGGGTCAGCTGTCACGGCCGTGAACTGAATATCCTCATAATCGCTGAAAAACACTGCTGCGTTAACACGGAGACGGTTGCCAAACCATTCTGACTTCACACCTGCTTCATAGGCCCATACAAACTCGGGATCATAGGCCTCGACCTGGCTGCTCACAATCGGCCGGCCGTTATAACCCCCGCTCTTGAACCCCTTTGAAACAGATCCATAAAACATCAGGTCATCGGAAACCTGGTAGCTCAAGCTGGCCATCGGCGTTACTTCGCTCCAGTCGTTGCCTACCTGAGTATACGGAACGATGAATGTGTTACTCGCAATACGGCGATGCTCCAGTGTGTAGTCCTTCTCTTCGTAGGTATAACGGGCGCCTGCCGTCATACTGAGCTGCTCGGTGAAATCGAAAGTAAGCTGGGTAAACAATGCCCAACTGGTGATATCGATCTCGTTGAAGATGTCAAAATCAAGATCCAGCAGCGGGTTGATCGGGTTGCCCGCACAACCCGGCGCCACGAATGGCGGTGCGCAGGGGTCCCCGGAAAGTTGCGTCGGCAACGCTTCGAGGGCACCGAAAAGCCCGGAAGTAAGCACGACCTGATTGCGGTCCCGGCCGAACTCGTCGAAGTAGAAGGCGCCCGCCATCCAGTTGAGTTTCTCATCCATCGCCACACCGGACAGTTGAAACTCCTGGCTTAACTGGTCCTGATCCTGCACCTGGTCAGTTTCCAAAACCGGCAATGGCGACCCGTCTCCATCCCGGCCAAACGTGGCTTCCATTTCCCGATAGGCGGTGATGGACTTGAATGTTGCGAACCCGAGGTCAGCTTCAATTGTGAGCCCGACACCCCAAAGATCCAGTGTATTGCCATTGGGCCCGGTACCGTAGCTCGTATCTTCATTACCGGTGATAAAAGCGCTGCTCATCGGTGTGCCGCTCGGCCCGCCAATCAATGCATTCCACAGCGCGATGGGCACCCCACCGAATTCACCTGCATCATCGAACTGCAGCAGCGTGGTGGGAACCGACTTCTCCCGCTCACGCGTGTAGTCGACACTCAAATCAACCGTGACACGATCACTGGGCAGCCAGCGCAGCGCACCGCGGGCAGCAGTCTGGTCCTCATTACCTGTTTCATCAATGACCGCACCGGTATCGAAGTTCAATCGTTTCCCGTATCCATCCCGGTTTTTGGAAGAGACCGAAACCCTGGTGAACAGCTTGTCCTCCACAACCGGAAAATCAACGCCGCCCCGAAAATCCAGGCGATTAAACTCACCTATCGTCACCTCGGCAAACCCCCCGGTTTCACCCGTGGGCTTGACCGATATCAGGTTAAGCGCGCCGCCAATCGTATTCTTGCCAAACAAGGTCCCCTGAGGGCCACGAAGAATTTCCACCCTTTCCAGATCCAGCAAGTCCATCACTGCACCAAGTGTTCTGGGGTGGTAAACGCCATCGATATAGATTCCAACACCGGGATCGGTAGTAAAAAGGAAGTCGATCTGACCGACGCCACGAATGTAGACCGTGCCGTTGTTGCCCCCGCCGCTGCCACTCGAACCAGTCGCCATGATTACATTCGGGGCAAACGACCCGACTTCCATCAGATTGGTAACATTCCGGTCCCGAAGCTGATCTCCCGAGAGGGCCGTAATCGCAATCGGTGTTTCCTGCAGGTTTTCCTCCCGTTTCCGGGCGGTAATCAGGATTTCTTCGATACTGGCAGTCGAGTCATTGTCGGACACTGCCGGAACCGGATCGTCTTGATCGTCTTGCGCCATAACTGCCGCATGAGTGAAAACCAGCAATAGCGCCAGCATTCCCGCCTTCGTAACAGTTGGAGCAGCGCCCTTCAGAACCGGCGGCACGCCCTGGTTTCCTGATGAACCGTATGTAGCTTCCATCCTAATATTCCCCCACAGGACTCGCTCAATGGACGTTTTCATGCAACCTACGTATAATTTGTAAAAAGTTAGCCCTGCCGAGCGCAATTTTCAATGACGCAAATGGCTCAAATTCCAAAACCATAAAATCGGGCAGCAGGCGCGCGAATCATTCTACGTTCCGCTACAGGCCTGCACCCCACAAGGTGATACATGCTGGTAACGACCGGATGAATCAGCTACAGGCACGTGATCTTCAGCAGGTTCTGGCTGTCGGCAAAACAGCTCTGGAGTGCGACGACTTGGCGGACCTTCAGGAACAGACGCTCCGGCTGATGGAAGGCTGCGTCGGAGCGACCAGCGGCGTCTACCTTGGCATCTCGGGAAATTCCAGAGCCTGGCGCTTCGAAAGCGGCCTGGCACACGGCGTGCCTGACGAAGGGCCGCAGGTCTGGTGCTCCGATTATTGCGACCGTGATCCTTTCGTCAGCCGGTTCCTGAATAACCCGGCCGGCAAGCTGCAGGTCGTCATCTCGACCGAGGTCATGTCACACGCCGAGTTTGTCCGGACCCGGTTTTACAGGCAATTTCTGAAGCCGCAGTCCGTCTATCACATCATGATTCTCGGCCTGACGAAAGATGGCGTACCGATTGGTCTGTTCGGCCTTCATCGTCCTGTCGGGGCTGCTCCATTCTCAAGGAAAGAGGCCGCAATAGCGGATCTTCTGTCGCCCTACCTGTCTGCCGCGGTTCAAAAGATACAGGCACGTGACAAGGCAGATGAACGCGAGTTCATCATAAAGGAATTAGCCACCGGCATTCAGCATACCGGGGTAGTGATCCTCGACCATGACGGCGCTCCAATCGGCTGTTATGGCAACGCAGCGGAACTGCTCCGGATCAGGGCGGACAAATGCGACCAGGCAGGCACTCTGGAACTTCCGCAGCAAATTACGGCCCACTGCGAAAAGGTGAAACAGGCGCTAAGCTGGCGTCACAACAATGAATTTCACGAGTGGTTCACTATTGAACAACCCTCCGGAGCAGCAGTCAACGTCCACCTTCACCCTTATGATTGCGGCGCCAAGGGCCTTCGCTTCATGGTCTACCTTGGAGCGGGCCAGCCGGCAAAGCAACCGGAAATAGTACGCAGCGATCAACTGGAGCGGTACAAACTCACGCGGCGCCAAATCGATATCGTCAATCTGGTGAGCCTGGGAATGACCAACCCGGAGGTCGCGGACCGGCTTTGTATCAGTGTCCGTACCGTCCAGAACCACCTGCGATCGATTTACCTGAAGGTTAATGTTCATAATCGTACCAGTCTGGTGAGCAAGCTCGCCCGTACCCACTAGGGAACGGGTTACTGCAAACCCCGGGAATACTTCTGTGGGAGCGCCTTAACCGTACAACGACCCGACCGAAACCATTCACGACATTGACAAGCCCGGCAGGCAACAGATCGCCAATGACCTCCATCAGGACAAGGATCGAAACGGGGGTTTGCTCCGCAGGCTTTATCACTACGCAGTTTCCGGCAGCGAGAGCCCGCGCCAGCTTCCAGGCCGCCATCAGCAGCGGAAAATTCCACGGAATAATCTGGCCGACCACCCCCAGAGGCTCGTGCATTTCCATGGACACAGTATCCGCATCGATATCGACGATCTCCCCTGACTCGCCCCTGATCGCGCCGGCGTAGTAGCGGAAATGATCAATGACCAGCGGCAGATCGGCAGCCATCGACTCGCGAAACGGCTTCCCGTTATCCCAAGTCTACCTGTGCCAGTACCTCCAGATTCTGCTCGATACGATCGGCAATCCCAAGCAACAGAGCACTGCGCTCCGCAACGGACGTTTTCGCCCAGGCCTCTTTGGCCTCGTGCGCAGCATCCAGGGCCAGATCGACATCTTCCTTCTGCGAACGAGGCACCCTGGCGTATACCTCGCCATTGATCGGCGAGAGGCTGTCCATATAGTCGCCACCTGCCGGAGCCACCCACCTACCGCCGATGAAATTCTCGTACTGATCTTTTAACTGCGGGATTTTGTATGACATGTTCAGTTCCTCAGTCAACGGTCGCATGTATGAATATGCCAATGAGTCACGCCATTGCCTGAACGCGCTATATCAAAGACACCATGTTAAAATGGCATGGAGCTGGCACCGATTTACAAAAAGTACGGTCGCGCCACCGGTTCGGCCCTACGGCATCGGTTTTCTACCTGTCCAGCCAAGTATCCCCAGTGCCGAACCGAACAGCAAGAGCGCCTGCGGTACAGGAATGACGGTAATGCTGAGAAACTCAAGATCACCTCTGACCGTGAACGGGCCGGCGACACCCGGCTGAAAAAGCTGTATGCCGAACCGTGACCCGGTGACAGCCGAGCATGGAGGGCCGGCGCACAGATCACTCACGGTAAGCCCAATGAGACCCGTCAATGAATCGTCGGCGACGAGCTGGTCATCCGGTGATTCCAGCGCCACAAAGAAATTTGCTATTGCGTTGGGTCCGATCGACGGTATTGTTGGAGCGCTGACATCAGAAAACACCTGAAGATACGCACGATCCTTGTTTGTTGTTCCGCCAGTGGAGTTGAACACATTGATCAGGCGCGTCAGAACCGGAAACTGCGTCAGATTGAACTCATCACTGCCCACCCGCATTGTTCCCTCGAGCAGATAATAACTGCCGGCGTTCGGATCGGGATCGATATCGGGAACGAGGTCATTGGTTATCACACTGACCAACCAGGGAGTACCATTTGCCGGAGCGGATATGAGAGTGGGATCGAACCGGGTGGTATTCATTGTTCCACTGGCCAAAAACCTGATAATCGCAGCACTGGCGTCAAGCGAAGCAAAAGAAAGAAGGAGCAGAGCCAGTGCGATCGGCTTGGAGCGATTCATAATCTTGATCTCCGAAAAGTCAGTGCTCACGCAGGTACCCGCCTTTGCGCGAGGCTCAGAAAACTGCCTCGGGGACCATCCTATCACTGCCACTGCGGACAGCCTATTAACATAATACCCCCCAGGCCAACCTGTTCAGACCGGTAGCCAACGGGATTCTGCTGGTTCCTGTATTGCTCACGCAGCAATACCAGGACATTTCGGCCACCACGGCTGCATTCCGGGTGATACGATAATCCGATGGGGGATAAGGGCGAGATAACCAGGCTCCTGAATCAGTGGAGTAACGGCGACAAACAGGCCGGCGAATCACTGGCGCCGATGGTCTACGACGAACTGCAAAAGATTGCGCGACGGCTGTTTCGCGACGAGAAGAAGTCGCACACGCTGCAGCCGACTGCGCTGGTCCACGAGGCCTACGTCAGACTGATCGATGTCGATCTCACCTGGCAGGATCGTGCCCATTTTTTCTCTTTGGTGGCACGCATGATGCGGCGTTTGCTGGTGAATCATGCCAACGCCCGCAAAGCCGCAAAACGCGGTGGCGATGCGTTACGGGTCACCTTCAATGAACCCGGTGTTCCCGACGGCACACCGGATGCCGACCTGATCGATCTTGAAGAAGCTCTGCAAGGGCTGGCGAAACTCGACCCCAGGAAGGCCGAACTGATCGAGCTGCAGTACTTTGGCGGCCTGTCTTTCCGGGAAATGGAAGAGGTCACCGGCCTGTCGAGCAGCACGCTCGATCGCGATCTGCGCATGGCACGCGCCTGGCTGAAAGATTACCTGGGAAAAATATAATGGGCAAAGCTGCAGCGATTGTCTGCTGTTGTCGATAATGGCGAACGATCACTGGACAGTGCTTGAAGACGCATTTGCTGCGGCAATCGGACTGCGCGGTGCTGAGCGGGAATCGTTTATCGCCGAGTTCTCGGTCGCCCACGCCGATCTTGAACAGCAACTCAGGGACCTGCTTGCCGCTGACGACACGGACGATCTGCTGCTCAAAAGCCCCATTGCAGCAGCGGCAGAATCGCTGGCCGGGCCTGCGGCCGACCCGTGGGCAGGCCGGCGTATCGGCGCATGGACCATCAGGCACCGGATAGCCGACGGCGGCATGGGCGCGGTTTTTCTTGCCGAGCGCTCGGACCGGCAGTACCGGCAGACAGTCGCGCTGAAAATCATGACCGCCCAGCTGCTTGCCAAAGGCGCTGTCGCCCGTTTTCGTGCGGAGCGCCAGATCCTGGCCAGCCTGAATCACCCGAACATCGCAAAGCTGCTAGACGGCGGTTCAACCGACGAAAATCTGCCCTACCTGGTACTGGAATATGTCGACGGCATGCCTATAGACCGGTATTGCGACCGGCACGCACTCGGCATCACGGATCGCCTCGCCCTGTTTATCAAGACCTGCCATGCCGTGGACTATGCGCACCGCAACCTGGTCGTCCACAGGGATCTGAAGCCGAACAATATTCTGGTCGATGCATCGGGAGAACCGAAACTGCTCGACTTCGGCATTGCGAAGTTGCTGGAGACCGATGCAACGCATCAGACACTGG
The DNA here is from genome assembly GCA_024276095.1 of Gammaproteobacteria bacterium. Lineage (GTDB taxonomy): Bacteria > Pseudomonadota > Gammaproteobacteria > Steroidobacterales > JAJRUG01. Next base: position 12,105 of record JAJRXW010000179.1, on the reverse strand, counting down.
CAATGACCCGCGACGGTGCGCAGCTGATGACACCGGAGTACGCAAGCCCGGAACAGGTGCGCGGCGAAACCCCGACGGTTGGCACCGACGTGTATGCCCTGGGCGTGCTGCTGTTCCGTTTGCTTACCGGGCAGTCACCGTACGACACGGCCCTGGACTCACGGCGCCGGATAGAACAGGCGATTGTGGAATCCAGCCCGCGCCGGCCCAGCACGGTCGTCACTACACCGGTTACCGGCGAGCGCGCATCCACAGGCGTCACGCCCGAGGAAGCCGGACGCAGCCGGTCTACGTCACCTGCCCGTCTGCACAAACGCCTGCAGGGCGATCTCGGCAACATCGTGCTGAAAACGCTGCAAAAAGACCCGGAAAGACGCTACCCGACGGCACGACAGCTCGCTGATGATATTGAACGCTACCTGCGGCATGAGCCGGTGCACGCCCGGGCCGACACCTGGGGTTACCGCAGCGGAAAACTGGTGCGACGCCATGCCCGGCCGTTGGCGGTTACAGTGGCCGTTGTTGCGGCAATCGTCGCCCTGGTGACGTTCTATACCTGGCAACTTGCGCAACAGCGTGATCGCGCCCGGCTGGCCGCCGCGCAATCGGCGGAGGTCTCCCGGTTCCTGACCGGCCTGTTCCAGAGCGCTTCGCCGTTTCAGGCCGACGGCAACACACCGACGGCGATTGAACTGCTGGAAACAGGCGTTGAACAGGTAGACGCACTGGCCGGACAACCGTCACTGCAGGGACATCTGTATCGGGTAATGGGCGACAGCGTTTACGGGCTCGGCAACTATGAGCTTGCATTGCGTCTGCACCGGCAGGCCGTGCAGGTACTCGCGCCTTTTGCCGATGACGATCCGCTGAGCTATGCGGACAGCCTCACGTCGCTCGCCGAAACCCAGCGCAATCTCAACATGCTGGACGAAGCCCTGGCCAACACACAGCGGGCCATCGGGATCCGCAAGGCCGTACTGGGAGAAATCCATGCAGCCGTTGCCTATGACATGGCGTTGCTGGGCTCGATCTACAACGATGCCTATCGCGACGACGATGCCCTGGCGACGTTCGAACAGGCACTCGCCATCAAACGCCGGACCTCGACATACAACGATTCGATCACGCTCGATATTCTGGGCGGCATGGCCGTGTCGCTCGACTACCTGGGTCGTTACGCCGAGGCAGCGGAACTCAACGTCGAGGCGATTGCGCTGACGCGCAGGATCAAGGGCGACCAGGACCCGAATCTCGTCATTCGAATGAACAACCTGGTGCTGGTGTATCTTCGCCAGTCGAGATTCGACGAGGCCTATGCAGTATCTGCCGAAGCACTGCCGATTGCGCGGCTGGTCTGGCCGCAAAGCCACCCGGAGCTCGTGATGGTGCTCAAAGCACACGCCGCTGCCTTGAGAATGACGGGCCGGTTCTCCGAATCACGCCAGATTGTGGCGGAGATGCACGATCTTGCCGCAACGAACGCCGGTGAAGACAGCCTGATATTCGCACGGACATACTATGACATCGGGCAGCTTGACTACGTCGAAGGGCGTTACCAAGACGCGGTCGCCGCCTACCGGCGCGGGCTGGACATCGCCTCTGCCGTACAGGGACCTGAAGGCGAGTGGGCCATCATGATGGCGATGTACCTCGGCAATGCACAGGCATTTGCCGGCAATACGGCCGAGGCAGAAGCACTGCTGCGCCGTGGTTTGTCCAGGCAGTCCCGGGTCGGCAGGAGCCACGCTCTCAATGCGCGGGTATCGCTGGCGCGCCTTCTGAGCCGGTCCGGCCGGTTCGAAGAAGCGGATGGCCTGTTTGGCGATGCCCTTGCCGAGGCGGAAAAAAATGCCGGTGCCGTACGCGGCCCGCTGGTACGCATCTACGCACCGCTCGCGGCACACTATCGGCGCACCGGAGATCTCGATCGGTCCCTGTATTACGCAAGCCTCGGCAACGATATTGCCCATCGGGATCTGCCCGCCGGGCACTGGTTCGGCGCAGCGGCCGTGGCCGAATACGGCCGTACGCTGAACGCCCTGAACCGGCGCGAGGAATCGCGGCAGTCATTCCGGGAGGCCCGCGATGCCTTCCGTGCTGCTTTTGGCCCGGACGATGCCCGGGTCATCGAGCTTGAGGACCTCCTGAAAGCAATGTAGCCCCCGCCAGCCGTTTTTTTGGGCAAAACCGGCGCATTTTCCTGCCTGCCTGATCGAGACCCGGAATTTCGGGCCGCTTCACGCAGAGCAAGGGAGAACATCATGAACCTCGGGAGCAACGGAACCAGAACCATACTGTTTTCTGCCGTACTGCTGGCAGCATGCATCGGCCAGTACGTATCGGCAGCCGATTTCACGGTAAGCAATGACAACAGCACCGGAACCGGCAGTTTCGACCAGGCGCTGCAGGATGTGAACCAGGCGGGTGTCGGGCCGCACCGGATCCTGTTCGACAGCGAATTTTTCAACGTCGCCCGGCAAATCCATATCGACGGTCGTTACGCAATCGTCAACGAACTGACCATCACGGGCCCGGGCAGCGACCTGCTGACAGTCATCGTCGCACCGCGCGACATCAATAACGCGATCACCCGCGACCTGTTCGTCGGCGACTGGGCCGGCAACAGTCCACCGACCCTGACGGTGGAAGGCATGTCGATCGAGATCGGCCCTGCAACAGGACTGACAAAGCGCCTGTTTTTCCTCACCAACATCGATCTGTTTCTCTACGACGTGCAGATGACCGGCAATTCGCAGCCGCTGACGGCGCAAAGCGGCAACGGAATCGTCATACAACGTGCCACACTCTTCATGCAGGACAGTCGCATGAGCGGCTTTGCTGCGGATGCCAACGGCGGCGCTGTCTATGTCAGGAATGACAATACGGAATCGGTGATCATCGAGCGCTCGGTTTTAACCGACAATGCGACGACGATTGGCGTACCCGGTACCGGTTACGGTGGCGGGATTTACGTCCAGGGCACAGGCCCCGCCGGCTCGACAACGAATCTCACCCTGATCGACAGCGAGATCAGCGACACCGTAGCCGAGCATTCCGGCGGCGGCATTGCGCTGTTCGGCGAGGTTCGGCTCACCGTCCACAATTCGACCATCAGCAGCAATACGGCCAGTACCGGTGCGGGTGGCGGTATCTACCAGATCACCAACGGTCCGCTGAATATCCAGTTCTCCACAATCGTCGATAATTTCACGCCCGGCGAAGGGGCGGGAATCTATGCCGACCGGCCCAATGCCATCGTACGGGTTACCAACTCCGTGGTGGCCGGTAATTTCGGCGGCGGTACCGGGAACGAAATCACCGCTGATGTCGTGGCCAGCCACTCGTTGATCGGTGACGGTCCGGGCGATGCAGATATCGCACGTATCACCGAGGACAGCGGCTTCAGCGGCACGCTGATTTTTGACACCGACCCGATGATCGCGGGCCTGGCGAACACGGGCGGAAGCAGTCGCACACATGCGCTGCTGGCGGCCAGCCCGCTCATAGATGCCGGCAGCGTGAACGCGGAGCCGAGGGAAGACAGCCTGCCGGTACCGCAAACCGACCAGCGGGGTACCGGTTTCGCCCGTGTGAGCGGCAGTGCACCGGATATCGGTGCTTATGAACTGCAGGTCGCTCCTGCCCCTCCCCCGGCTACCGGAGGCAGCGGTGGTGGTGGCGGCGGCTCATCGGCACCGTGGATGCTCCTGGTGCTTGCCGGCCTTGCCTGGCTCAGGAGGCGCACAGGCGTGCATCGATAAAGCATGCAATCCGCCGTCTCTTGCGGGCAGAATCAGGCAGACTGCAGGGAGCCACGATTCCGGCACACACCCGACGGGATAGCCTGGCCTGATTCAGCGCACAGTTTATATCCGCCGGGGAGATCGGGTAGACTGTCGGAAGAATACGAACAAAAAAACAAAAAGGAAGCAGTCGATGTTGACGGGAGCCATCGTACTCTACATTTTGTTTACCCTGGCCATTGGGTTCTGGGCATCTACCCGCATCAGGAAGACCGAGGACTTCACCCTCGCAGGCCGCAGCCTGTCGGCAACATTCGTCGGCATTACCATCTTCGCAACCTGGTTCGGCCCGGAACTGATCATGGGAGTTCCCGCCTATTTCATCCGTGACGGCGTCAAGGGCATCATAACGGATCTGTTTGGCAACCTGATCTGCCTCACGCTGGTCGGTGGTTTCTATGCGCGTCAGATGTATCGCCTGAACATTGTCACAATCAACGACTTTTTCAGACTGCGATACGGACCTGCCATCGAAACGGTGACCTCTCTCGCCAACGTCTTCACCTACTTTTCCTGGATCGCCGCACAGTTCCTGGCACTGGCCTTGCTTTTCAACACCCTCATCGGGCTGCCCGTCGGCTGGGGAATCATTGCCGCAGCATCCATTGTGATGGTGTACACCTACGTCGGCGGCATGTGGGCGGTTTCCATCACGGACCTGATTCAAAGTGTGCTGATCGTCACGGGGTTGTTCTTCGTGATGTTCCAGATCGTAGGCGAGACCGATGGCATTATCCCGATACTGGAGAACAGACCGGAAGGATTCTTCAACCTGTTGCCGGAGCCGGGTTTTTACAGCTGGATGGATTATCTTTCGATGTGGCTGGTTTTTGGCATCGGCGCAATCCCCGCACAGGAGATCTATCAGCGGGTATTGTCGGCCCGGGGCGAACAGGCTGGTGTCAACGGCGCTTACCTCAGCGCAATACTGCTGTTCGTTATCGGCCTGGTTCCCCTGGTGCTGGCCCTGTGCATCAATGATATTTACCCGGAACTTCTTGCGGACAATGAAGGGCAGAACATGATTCCGGCCATGGTGTCGCAGTACACCAGCCTGCCGGTTCAGATCATGTTTTTCGGGGCCCTGATATCAGCGATCCTGAGCACTTCCAGCGGCGCCATGCTGGCGCCGGCAACCGTGATCGGCGAAAACCTGATCAAGCCCCATTTCAAAAACATCACGGACCGGCAGCTGCTTCATTTCACCCGGCTCTGCGTGATCCTGGTCGCGGTTATCTCTGCCGGCATGGCATTCGCCAACACCAGCATCCACGGGCTTGTGGTCGACTCGGTAACGCTGTTGCTGGTCTGCCTGCTGGTCCCTTTTACCTTCGGTCTCTACTGGAAAAAGGCATCGTCTGGAGGCGCCTGGGCGTCCGTCATTGCGGGTTTCATTGTATGGCTGATCTGCCAGCGAACAGGCACCCGGATCGAACCCTGGATGTTCGGCCTCGCCGCTGGTTTTGTTGCGATGATTTTCGGCAGTTTGTTGTTGCCTGACGGAAGCCGGGCGCAGTTCGAACGGGCAAGGGATTCCAGAACCCCGGTACCGGCGGCCGAATCGTAGCAAACGAACTCCGCACCCTGTTTCCGGCGTCGTTATCGGTGATGCCGGGCGGGCCGGAGCTCGGCAGCTGCTTCGATCCGCCCGGGCCGGGCGCCGCTCAGTGTGCTGTACCGGTCGGTCGCAGCAAAAAGACCAGTTCCAGGCCGGCGTCAAGTTCGCCGCGCGCAGAATAGCCGCGCAGGGTCCCGATCTCGAGAAACGCGCCGCGCGCATCGGCAAATTCCCCTGTACCACCAACGATGATGCCCTGCCCGTCTGCGGACGGCCCGACGGTATTCTGATCCCGCAGCTCACCCCGCCAGTCCTCGCCCGTCTCGCGCACCGCGGCCATGACGGTCGCCACTGCCGGGGTCAGCCGCTCCTGTTGATAGGCAAACAATGCACCGCGGCCTGGAATCACGACCGTCCACCAGGTCTGCCAGACCGTCTCCGGTGTCATCGGCGTCTGCGGAAACACCTCGAGTTCGCTGGCGATGCCGACGAGTTCTCCGTGCTCGTTACGCAGCTGCGCGGTGAACAGCAGCGTGCGCTCAACCGGCGTACCGGCCAGCGAGCGGATTCCCGGAGGGAACGGCGCGAGACCGATCTGCCCGCCGTGGGTGACCGAAACCAGATCGCGCTCCGCATCCAGGAAGAACGATACGCGGTGCATCCCGCCGGCTGCGGCACACTGCATCGCAGCCAGTATGACAATGCCGGCGATGTACCGGAGCAATTGCATCGCTCGCAGGCCGGACTGCGTCAGAACCGGAAAACCAGACCCACGCCCCACTCCCGCGGGCGGCCGGGCACGTACTCGGCTTCGCCGAAGGAATCGAGCGCGGCGCCACCGGCTACGATGTGTTTGCGATCCGTCACGTTGGTAATGAACGCTGCAATCCCGACGCGATCGTCCGGCCGCCAGTAATCGACGCGCAGATTCAGCAGCCCGAAACTATCCTGCCTGATCGACTCCGTGTTTACGGCATCCTGATAATAGGAATCCGAATAGCTGTAGTCACCACGCATCACCACGTGCCCGTATCCGCCGAGCAGCCAGTCATACTGTGCCGAAACCACCACACTCCATTCCGGCGCATGGAATAGCTGGCTGTCCTTCGTGATGCCGATCGCACCACCGGTATCATCGTACTCGTCGTCCAGATAACCGATGCTCAGACCCAGCGTGAACTGATCGGTCAGCATGGCGGCCGATTCCAGTTCGAAGCCCCGGATCGTGGCCTCCGCCGCGTTCTGCAACAGCGAGATGAACGTGCTGCTGTTCGGGTCGATGGTGCGCACCAGCAGCTGGATATCCGTATAGTCGTTGTAGAAGAACGCACCGTTCAGGCGCAGGCGGTTGTCCCAGAGCTCCGACTTGAAGCCGATCTCGTATGAATCCAGTTCTTCCGGATCATAGGAATCGACCGCGCCTTCGGTCGTCGGCCGCCCGTTGAAGCCGCCGCTCTTGAAGCCGTGCGACGCGGACACATAGAACATGACGTCCTCGTTCGGACGGTAATCGACACCGACCTGCCATGAGGGCTCGCTCCAGTCGTCGGATGCGTTGTTCCCGGGCAGGACCGGTACGCCCGAAGCCTCGCGAATATTACGCACGAAAAAGTCTTTCTCCTCGTAGGTCCAGCGCATCCCCAGATTCAGCGTAAACTGCTCGGCGAAACGATAGTTCAGCGTACCGAAACCGGCATAGCTGGTCACGTCCTGCGAAGTGAATATATTGAGGTCGAGGTCGAGCAGCACGTTGATCGGGTTGCCCGGACAACCGGGCGCCATCCACGGTGGCATACAGGGTGCGCCGCTGAGCTGGCCGGGCAGCGATTCGAGTGCTGTGAACAGTCCGCTGGCGAGGCGCGGCCGGTTCGCATCCGAGGCCTGTTCATCGTAATAGTAAAACCCGAACAGCCAGTCCAGCCGGTCCGCGAACGAAGTACCGAACCACTGCAGCTCCTGACTGATCTGATCCTGGTTCACGACATTGCTGGTATGCGTGTACTGCGCCGGGGTGTTGTCGCCGTCCCGTGCAAAGTTCGCCTCCATGTCCCGATAACCGGTGATCGAACGGATGGTCGTACCGGCCACCTGCCACTCGATCGTCGCAGCCAGTCCCGTGATATCCAGGTCGTCCCGGTTCGGCCCGGTCTGGCGCGTTCTGTAAAACCCGTTGGTCAGATTCACGTCGGCGGGCGTGATCGGCTGCGGGTCGGCCACCAGGCCATTCCATAGCCCCAGCAACGATGCCGTCGGGTTGATCTCGGCCAGCAGCATCGGCTGCGAATCCGAGCGCTGGCGCGTGTGATCAACGGCCAGGCTGATCTGCAGATTTTCACTGGGCAGCCACTCAAGCGAGCCCCGCCCGACCCACTGATCGATGCTGCCGAGCTCCTGACCGTCTTCCGTGCGCTTCACGAAGCCGTCCCGGTCGTTGCGCGCCACGGACAATCGGCCGCGCAATCGATCGTCCCCGATCGGCCCGCTGACCGTCGCGCGATAGTCGAAGCGGTTGTATCGCCCGGCCGTGATCCCGATCTCGCCTTCCGGCTCTTCGCCGGGCGGTTTCGTCACCACGTTGATCGCGCCGCCGATGGTATTCTTGCCGAACAGTGTGCCCTGCGGGCCACGCGACACTTCGATACGTTCCACGTCGAGCAGGTCGAGTACCGCGCCGGTCGTGCGGCCCAGATAGACACCGTCCAGATAGACACCGACACCCGGGTCGGTCGTGATCAGGAAGTCGAACTGCCCGACACCGCGGATCGTGGCGCCGAAATTCGATCCGCCGCTGTTGCCCTGCGAATAGGTCACGGTCATGTTCGGCGTGAAATTGCCGAGACCGGCCAGATTGCTGACCGACAGGCTCTCGAGTTCATCTGCGGTGAAAGCGGTCACCGAGACCGGCGTCTCCTGCAGAGACTCCACGCGCTTGCGCGCCGTGACCACGATTTCTTCCAGCTGCGCCGCTGCGCTTTCTGCCAGCAGCCCCGCACAGACCAGCAATACGATGCCGGCCGCCCTGCCGCTTCCGCGGGCCGTTACACGACTTGCGCCGATCAACATGACTGTACCCTCCTGCAACCGCAAGGTCAGTCCAAGGATAGGGCCGTTCACGGCCCGGCTGATTGAACAAAAGTCAGATCGGCTGCAACAGGCGCCGGAACTCGCCGGGCGTCACGCCGTACTGGCGTTTGAAATGCCGGTTCAGATGACTCTGGTCGGCGAATCCGGAACTCGCCGCGATCAGGCTCAGCGGGGCGCCGGAAGGCAGCAACCGCCTGGCGAGATCGACCCGGATGCCGATCTGGAACCGGTGCGGTGGAATACCGGTGGCCCGCTTGAACAGCGAGATCAGATAACGCTCGTTCAGGTGCACGCGGCAGGCCAGGTCGTGTACGTTCACGGCACTGGTGCAGTCGGCCAGAATGATCGATTTCACCTGCTCGATCGCCGGATGCCGGATCCGGTACCCGGATACGGCGGTACGCGTAACCGGCGCCAGCGCATTCAGCCGCCGGAGCGCCTTATGCACCGTGCCGGCCTGTTCCTCGGCACTGCTTCGCGCCTGCGTCAGCCCGTCCACCAGTGGCTCCAGAACGGCCGTGGCATCTGCAGCGCGCACCAGCTGGATCGGACGCGAGCGCACCCCCTGCCGGGCACTGAAGTAACTCCGCAGAAACCCGGGCGGTACAACCGGCAGCGGAATGTGAATCAGGCAGAAACACAAAGCGTCACCGTGCGCCGTTCCGCCTCCATGGAACTCGTTCGGGCTGATCACGAATGCCTCGCCCGGGCGGCCGATGCAATGCTGGTCGCGACAGATGATCTCGCCATAGCCGGACCGGATCCAGATGATCTCCAGCGCTGCATGCAGATGCAGCGGGTATCTGCCCGACCGCTTGCCGGACTCGATCAGGTCAAGCCCGTCAAAAAACCGCGAGCGCCAGATTGCGTATTCCGCCGCCAAAGCCGCCTCCCCGGGAGCAGTAGACGTGATTCATTCTACCGCCACCGCCACCTGATTGAGAAGTCGTCCGGACAATCCTGATCTGACAATCGTTCAATACTCCGCGTCCGGTGCCTCCTATCGTCACAGGATCGTTACCATTTCCATGCAATGACGGAACCGCGATGTCGCGGCTGCAGAAAAAAGCCGCGAGCGTGACCGGCGCCGCAACCTGAGACTCAACCTACAGAGGATACTCCGATGCCCGACACCGTAAGCAGCATCCTGCTGAAGATCCTGAAACGCCACGGTATTCGCCATATCTTCGGCCTGCCGGCTGCCCAGCTCGGCCTGATCATGGACGGAGCCAGCCGCGATCCGTTTTTCCGCTATGTCACCACGCGCCATGAGGAGGCCTGTGGCCACATGGCGCACGCAATCGCGAAAACCACGGACTCGATCGCGGTCTGCTTCGGCACCGTCGGGCCCGGCGCAATGAACATGGTGCCCGGCGTCGCGGCCGCCTGGGCCGACAATATCCCGATGCTCGTGCTCACCCCGAACAACCAGTCGACGCAGGTCGATCCGGAGAAGGACAATCTGCAGAATGCGAATCAGCTCGACATCTACCGGCCGATCACGAAATGGAACGCGGCGATCCGCTATCCGGAACGCGCGCCCGAACTGATCGAGCGCGCGATCTACCTGGCGCGCTCCGGGTGCCCGGGCCCGGTGCATCTGGACATTCCCTGCGACATCGGCACGCAGCCGTGCGAACACGACCTCGAATCGATTCCGGTGCTGCGGGCACCGCGGCCCGCACCTTCGCCGCGGGAACTCGATGCCGTCGCGGACGCGCTGGCGGCGGCGCGCCGCCCGCTGTTGCTGGCCGGCGGCGGCGTGGCGCGCTCGCGGGCCGCGGGGCTCTTCAACCGGCTGGCCCTGGAAAGCGGCCTGCCGGCCACCACCACGATGAACGCGCGCGGTTGCGTCGCGCCGGACTGCCCCGGGCACATCGGCAGCGGCGGCGTGCTGGCGGGACGGGCCGTGATCAAGGCGTTTGCGGAAACCGACCTGATCCTCTCGATCGGCTGCAAGTTCTCCACCTGGATCCCGATCAACAAGCCGCCGGTCTATCCGATCCGCCCGGACCAGAAAGTCATCCAGGTCGATATCGACTCCGACCGCATCGGCAAATCCGTGCCGGCGGCCATCGGCATCGCGGCAGACGCGGGCGAGTTCCTGCAGCTGCTGCTCGAGCGGCTGCCCGCGCTCGAACTCGACGCGGATCGTGAATGGATCGCCGGGCTGCGTTCCGAATACGAAACCTACTGCGGGGTAGTAAACGGTATCGCCGACCAGACCTTCCTGGAGGGAACCACGATGCTGAGCGAGGCGGCTGCGGCCCGCACGATTCGTGACCTGTTGCCGGAGGATGCGATCATTGTGTTCGACGGCGGGCAGGTCATGGAATGGACCCACACGTTCATTCATCCGAACAGTCCCGCGGATTACCTGTTCAATCCGGGCATGGGACACCTCGGGGCCGGCACACCGTTTGCAAACGCCGCCAAGCTCGCCTATCCGGACCGGCCGGTCATCTGCATCACTGCAGACGGTGCGATGGGCTGCACGATCCAGGAGCTGGAAACGGCTGCGCGCTACGAGCTGAATACCATCACGATCGTGCTGAACGACTCGCACTGGGGTATGTACAGGCTGCTCGGCGAGGCGATTCTGCACAATCCCGAATTCGGCACGCAGCTCACTGATGTGGCTTTCGCCACGATTGCGGAAGGTTTCGGCTGCTATGGCGAGAAAGTTGCCGGCCTGGAGGAGCTTCCGGCGGCCTTTCAACGCGCGATGCAGGCCGGCAAACCGGCCGTGCTCGATCTCGCCGTCGGTTTCACGCCGCATCCGATGGACGATTTCTGGCCGGTAGTGGTGACGCGCGGCATGGAATTCCGGCCGGTCGATCTGTAGCCGGGCGAGACAGAGTTCCCTGTCTGTTAATCGGGATTCGAACGCGTGACCCATTCCTTCATCAGAGTCTTGATTTGCGTCTGATAAGGAACGCCCGCGAGCATTGCACGCATTTTGAAAGTATTCAACAGGGTTTCCGGTACCTTGATGCTAATGAGTCTTGATTTCGACCGGGCCGTGACTCCATGCAACTGACGGAAATCATCAAGGAACCGAATAACCTGGTCCGGCGTCATCTCCCGGCACAATTCCAGGTATTCGTCACTGAAATATTGCACGGATCTCATCACAGTTTCTCCAGTGCCTTTACGTCTTCCAGATCCTGCGGCCGACCGCTGGCACGTTTCATTTTAACAAGTTCTGTGCGGTTCAGGATTTTTACGGGTCCGCCAGCGGTATCAACCGTACTGGTTTTCTTGCCTTTAAGATCATAGGTGATCACGATGTCTACCTGTTCCGCGGGATTGGATGGATTGTAAAAATTCCAGCCGATGAGATTACGATTGTTGACGTATTCATCGCGGAACTGAAAAACATCGTCGGCCGAGATCGGTAATCGTGATGCAAGCCCGATACCCGTCAAGGCCTGCTCGGCCGCCCGCACGGATTTGAGGTTCCATGCGAGAACGATATCGACATCTACCGTTCCACGAACAGCTCCGTGCAGCGCTACGGCGTAGCCACCCACAATGGCATAGCGCACACCGTTGTCAGCCAGGGCGGAGCAGACATGATTCAGGAAGGACACAGAATCAGTATATATTGGTATATACCAATAAGGCAATGGCCTGCATCAGGAAAGCCAGTTGTTGATT
>JAJRXW010000178.1 GCA_024276095.1 Gammaproteobacteria bacterium | reverse complement strand
TCATGATAAACCACTTTCGGCATCAGTCCCTCCAAAGAAAAAGGGACAGATAATATCTGTCCCTGAGCCTGCCCCCCGACATTTCAAACCGGATCAGCGTCGAACCTGCTTGAGTGACTCTGCAAGCTGGCGCTGTCGACTCTCTTCGCTTTCAATATAGCGTAACCAGGTTCTGGCCTGCTTTTCGGAACCCTTGACCTTTTCCACTTTCTTGAATGCCGCCTTGGCATCGCGATAGTTGCCCAGTTCAAAATAGCAGGTGCCAAGAATAGTCTCAGCGGTTCCCTCATGTTTCAGGTCGCCTTTCTTCAGGCCGGATTTTGCCGATTCGATGCATTCCTTGAACTTGCCCAGGTTCAGATAGCTTTGGGCCAGGCGCACATCGAGCTCGCCGTCATCCTGCATTTCAGCCGCCTTCTGCAAAGCCGGAATTGCCTTGATATCGTTCTGTGCCAGCTGCCAAGCCTGTGACAGCAGACGGTAGTTGGCTGACTTGTGTTCAATGATGCCGTCAGCAAAACCTTTCTCTATGACCCGAGCCGCCTTGTATGGAATCTGTGCCTGCATGTACAGCTGTGACAGCTGAATCAGCTCCGAGCTCTTGGTCAACAGCCCCTGATCGTACGCAGAAACATAAGCGGCCAACTGCTTGTTTTCGTCGTCCAGCTCACCATACATGGCCGACAACTGCGTCCAGTATTCTTTCTTCGGCCAGTTCACTACCAGTACTTCAAGCACATCGCGAACCTTTGCCAGATCGTTCAGCTCATAGTAGGCAACTCTCAACAACAGCCACCAGTTCTCCTTGATGGGCTTGTCGCGTTGTTTCGCTATTTCCATCGCCTTTTTGATCGGGGCGATCATGTCCGAATAGCGTTCCAGCTGATAATAGCCGGTCGCCAGCAGCTCGAAGGGTGCATAACCGGGGTTCTCAGCCTCCTTGAGCCACTCGTTGACGAGATCCACGGCCTTCTGGTAACGCTCCTGCGAATAATAAAGCTGGGCCAGCGTATACATTGTTTGCAGTCTCATTCCATCGGGAATATCCGGCTGTTTGAGCACTGTTTGATACGCCTCGATACTCTTATCGAGATCATCCTGGGAGAAATAGACAAACCCGTAGAAATTCCACAGCTGCGCAGTTTCATAAGGACTGAGCTTCTTCATGGCCTTGACTTCACCGAGAACATTCAGCGCCTCTGTAAAGTTCTCCGCATCCACAAGCTCCTGCGCTTCTGCAATCTTGCGGTAAACTTTTTCGCTCATTGCAGAGGCTTTCTTGGTCTTGCGCGCGGGTTTCTCCTTGCCGTCCTTGTCCTGGGCCATGGCGACACCATAGCCGGAATGATTCGCCGTCAAGGGCACATACAGCGCCAGGTAAGCACCCAGCAGGATGACCGACGTATATCGCAATATCGTGAAAAATCTACTCATCTTGCAGTTCAGATCCTGGAAAACTCCCCGAAAAACCTCAGATCAATCATCCTCGAGCGTAAACGTGAGCAATGTCTGCACACCAGGAGAATCGATCGGCTCACCGTCTACTACCCGTGGCTTGTATTTCCACTTCGCCACCGCATTCAGCGATGCACGTTCGAAAACCGAACTGGTACATTCTGCCACCGCGTCTTCAACCAGCCCCAGCTTGTTGACGGTAAAAGTCATCGTGCAGGAACCATCCAGGCCGCGGGACTGGGCCCGACGCGGATAGATCGGCTCCACACGGACAATAGGCAGATACTCTCCATCTACCACTGCAAACCCGCCTGACATGCCGATGTCGATATCCACGCCGCTGAGGTCCGGTATTCCGAAAGTAGCGCCGCTGGCGTTGGCAGAACTGTCTGCCTGCGGCGGCGGCATGTCGGGCGGCTGCGTCTCGGGCTCAGGCGGCTTCTTGGGCTTGGCCTTTTCCGTAAACAGCTGTTCTGTTTCCTGTACCCGAACAAAATCGAGAAACTTGAAGTCCCGTTTTTCGGTCAATGCGTCCATTCCGCTTGCGATCAGAATCTGCATAACCCACAAAAGCAGGAACGTCACGGCGCACCCGACGACAAATGACATGCTGTATCGAACAATCACGATTCATCGCCCCCGAACAGTTGATATCGATAATGTAGCGCGTGATTCATAGCCGATCAATCGTTACTCGCCGCCAGAGAAACGTTAAAAACACCCGCGGCGCGGGCTGCGTCCATCACCAGAACCAGGGTCTCCGTATAGGCCTTTTTATCCGCCTGTATCACTACAGCGCCTTCCGGATTCTCTGCATGCATACGCTCGATCATCGGCCGAACGGCACGCGGATCGATATTTCTCCGGTCAATCCATATCTCGTTATTGTCGCTGATCGCCACGAGAATATTGGCATTGTCGACAACAGTAGCCGTAGGCGCATCCGGGCGGCTGACATCGATACCGGCTTCCTTGATAAAAGACGCCGTCACGATAAAAAAGATCAGCATGATAAACACGACGTCCAGCATCGGCGTCAGGTTGATCTCGGTCTCTTCCTCATCGCCAGCTGCATCAAGAATTGATTTTCGCATTCCCTGGTCCTCTGATAAAACTCGTTTCCAATCGCTGCAGGTATCCGCTACAGATCACTCAGTGATCCATTGTCAGGTCATCCTGCAGGGACTCTACTTCCGTTTCGACACGTCTTGTCAGCATGGTGACAAGAAAAACACCGGATAGTGCACCAACCATACCCGCCATCGTCGGAATCGTAGCTTTTGACACACCGGCTGCCATTGAGCGCGCATTGCCTGACCCGGAGATCGCCATCACGTCGAACACCTGGATCATGCCGGTCACCGTTCCCATCAGGCCAAGTAATGGACACAACGCAACAAGAGTCTGCACGACTGCTACGGACTTGTTTGCCGAAATGGAGAACTCGGAAATCATTGCCTCCCGGATTCGGTGGGCATACCAGGACTTCCGCTCTGCACGAGCTTCCCATTTTTCCCGTATCTCATTGCCAAGCTGGCGCAGATCGGTACGGTAATACATCATGCGTTCGAAAATCAGCACCCACATCATCAGGATCACTACAGCGATTAGACTGAGAACATCGCCTCCGAGTTCCACAAAATCGGTGACGGCTTCTATAGCATCAAAAAACCAATCCATTTTCCGGTCCCCTAGCCTGATTCCCTAGCTGATTTCCACGCCCGTCCGGCCCTGTTGCAGTACAGCGCAACCTAGGCGCTGCTGGCTCCATGCTTTTCAGCGTGTTCGGCAATGATACCCGCGCTCTGCTCCTGCAATACCTGGACGATACGGCGGCTCCGGCCGTTGACCAGCGTATGTAACAGCACCATGGGAATGGCCACCGTCAGGCCCAGAACCGTCGTCACCAATGCCTGCGAAATACCGCCGGCCATCAGTTTCGGATCGCCCGTTCCGTACAGGGTGATCGCCTGGAAGGTATTGATCATGCCCGTGACCGTTCCGAGCAGGCCCATCAACGGCGCTACAACAGAGATAATCTTGATGAACAGCAGGGCCCGATTGAGCGCCGGCAATTCCTTGAAGATCGCATCCGACAGCTTCAGCTCCAGCGTTTCGGTGTCAACAGTCCTGTTTTCCTCATAGACGCTGAGCACCCGGCCAAGCGCATTATCGTTGCTGGCCGTATCACTGGAAAGCTGAGCCGTAACCTTGCGGCTGGCGATGCCCAGCATGACCATCCGTTCCAGGGATATCAGCAGGCCGACTATACCCAGCGCAATAATCAGATAGCCCACGAGGCCACCCTGCTGAATCCGCTCGATCAGGTTCGGTCTCGCGATCAGTGATTTCAGCACTCCGCCAAGTGTGGGATCCAGGCCAAACCGGACTTTCCCTTCTGTTGCATTGAACAGCTCTGACGTGCTTTTGGTAAAGCGGCGCTGTTCCGGCTGGCGAGGCAATTCGGAAACTTTGCCGGTACTCGGCTCGAAACTGAGATATTTACCGTCGGTAATGATATTGAAAAGCCCGACGCGAACCACGTCCATGGTTTCCTCGGTGCCCGCCTGGGTGATCACCTTGGTGCTGAATTTGACCACTTTTCCGCTTTCGGTCATTTCCCGCTGCAGTTCAAACCACAGGCGCTCGATTTCCTCCAGCGAGGGCAGCTTGGAGCCCCTGCCGACCTTCTTCGCCAAAGCTTCCAGCCACGCACCACGGTCCGGATACTGGATATTGGTCAATGAGCTGTCGAACCTGGCCCTGGCATCGCCCGAGACCTGCTGCATGACGCCAAACAGTTCCTTGAGATCACCGAGACGACTGGTCAGCAGTTCTTCCAGCTGAAAGATGGCGTCCTCGTTATCCTCATACAGCTGCTCCAGGCGCTGGCTGCGGGCTTCTTCAGCGGCCTTGCGCGCCTCTGCCTGCTTGAGCAGTTTCTGTTGTTCGGCACGCGCGTTGCGGAACTCCGCCTCACGCTTCTGGTTTTCCTTGCCGTCGTCAATGCGTCCCTGCTGGACACGACGCAACAGCTCGTCCATGGACACTGCCTGCTGCGCCTGAACCTGCCCGGCGGCGAAACCCGTAACCAACAGCAGTACCGCGACCGCTCCAATGATACTGTTCTTCATCAGTTCCCCTCCGGAGCGTCGATCGGAATCATCACAAGATCAGGAGCCACCTGCTTCTGAGCTATGCGAAGACCGAATTTAATCTGGTTTTTGTAATCACCCTTGTCCAGTTCGATCCACTGGCCGGATTTTTGATCCCAGGCCCCTGAAATCTTGCCATCGGCAGTCTGATAAACCAGGGCAACCCGGCCGATACGCAAAAAATCGACTTCCCGCGTAGCGCCATCGATATTCAGCGTGGCTTTGTAGTGCTCAATCGTCTTGCCAAAATCATTCTCGATCTGATAAGCCTCGGTGACCTTGCGGAACTTCTCTGCCACGTTGACGTCCTGACGCTCCATGAGATCTTTCAGCTTCGCAACCCGTCCACGGCGCTCTTCGAGCAGAAACGGAACATCCAGTTCGACGAACTGTTCCAGTGAATCGATCATCGTTGTCATGATCGGCACGATCTGCCGATTGATGACTTCGACCTGGTCGATCGATTCACGCAGTTCGGTCATCTGCACCTGCTGATTATCCGTCTGGCGCTGCAGCAGCGTATTATAGATTTCCAGCCCTTTGATCTGCTTGAGCACAGACTTGTAAGTGTCTTCCAGACTCCTTGTCTGCTCGACAACCTTGTCAATACGCTGTTGCGACTCTTGTGCGAGCCTGGTGCGGTCGGTTTGCAGATCAAGCACATTATCTAGTGACTGAGCAACGCCCGCGAGCGGCAGTGCCGCCACGAAAACAGCGCATACAGCCAGCAAACAGGGCTTCCTGGTAATTGGACTCATGAAAAATCCCCTTGGTACTTCTTTGAGATGGTTTACGCAGAACACTAATGTGCAGTCCGCTATTTTTATCGTCAATCAGGAAAATCGGGTAGTCAGGTGCGTACCATACTACAGCCTTTCACCCGACGCACTCAATACGTGCGCGCGTCGGTATCGATGTATTTCCCGCCCAAATTCCGGTGCACTGGACATCTCGTATCATCCCCGCGCGCCGGTGCACAGATTTTAAGGCGCATATGTTTAACACTATAATATAGGCGGCATCAAGCCATGGAACTCGCCACAACGGAAAACAGCCGGCGTAACTCCGCTGTCAGGCACGCGCTACCATGCAATATCTCGCTCGTAATCATCTGCGTATGGTAGTCGTGCCGCATGACATAAGGGCCATTGTTCGCTCCATTCTCCGTACGCCAGGGCCAGCCCCGGCACATCCCCGTCCGGTTGCCGGTAGCGAACCCGAATGTGCGATATCCTGCCTGTTGTTCATTGATTTTCCTTTTTTAACAATGTGTTACTAATTATTCTTGAAATATTAGATGAATATGGGACGCGGGTCCCCGGCCAGCCCCCCGGGAGAGCCGTTCTCCTGCCGCCACCAACAGCCGGTGATCGATGCAAACCTTTGCTGACTGCGGTTGACAAGCTCCCGCGGTTAAATGAAGATCTATGGCCATGAATATCCCCCCGGAACGCCTGCTGCTCGTAGTCCCCCTCGTACTCCTGGGAAAAAGGAGTTGCGGGCATTTGACCGGCTGATTATTCTGCAAGTCACCAAAACCCCGCACCCAGACAGGATGCGGGGTTTTTTTTTGCCAACGATGAAACAAACAGACAATGGAACCGGAAGAACCTAAGGAGACCGACCAATGCCGATTTATTCTGAATCAGACGTAGATGTCAGCCAGCTCGAGGGCAAGCGCCTCGCAATACTCGGATATGGAAGCCAGGGACGCGCCCATGCGCTCAATCTGCATGACAGCGGAGCCAATGTGGTCGTCGGGCTGCGGGTCGGCGGAAACAGCTGGAAAAACGCCCAGGCTGACGGACTGGAAGTCATGACACCGGCCGATGCGGTTGCCGATGCGGAACTGGTTGCTTTCCTGATACCCGATACCGCTCAGCCGCAGCTGTATCGGGAGATCGAGCCGGGCCTGCGCAATGGCGCAACCCTGTTGTTCGCCCATGGTTTTAACATCCACTACGGGGAAATCGTGCCACGTGACGATCTGGATGTAGTTCTGATCGCACCCAAGGGTCCCGGCGGCCTGGTACGACGGCAATATGAACAGGGTAAAGGCGTACCCTGCCTGATTGCAGTGGCCCAGGACACCAGCGGCAAGGCCCGGTCGAAAGCCCTCGCGTATGCCCACGGAATCGGCGGCTCACGCGGTGGTGTGCTTGAAACCACGTTCGCCGAGGAAACCGAAACCGATCTGTTCGGTGAACAGGCTGTTTTGTGCGGCGGCGCGACGGAGCTTGTCGTGGCCGGATTCGAGACACTGGTGAACGCGGGATACCAGCCGGAGGTCGCCTACTATGAGTGCATGCACGAGCTGAAACTGATTGTTGACCTGCTCCATGAAGGCGGACTGGCAAAAATGCACGAATTTATCAGTGAGACCGCCCAATGGGGTGACCTCACCCAGGGACCGCGAGTGATTGACGAGCATGTGCGCGAAAAGATGAAAGAGGTGCTCGCCGATATCCAGAATGGCGTCTTCGCCCGACGATGGATTGAAGAAAACGCCAACGGCAAGCCGGAATACCGGAGACTGATGCAGGCCGACCTCGAACTGCCGATAGAAAAAACGGGAGCAGATCTGCGCAGCAGAATGCCGTGGCTGAATGAGGAAAACTGACCCGGCTACAGAAGCGAGTAACCAGGAGACAGATGATGAATGAGCAGACCAATGGCAGTGTGATCATTTTCGATACCACGCTACGCGATGGCGAACAGGCACCTGGATGCAGCATGACACTCCGGGAAAAGCTTCGCGTAGCGACTGCCCTGCGCGACCTCAGGGTCGACATCATAGAAGCCGGGTTTCCGGCCGCATCGCCGGGCGATTTCGAATCCGTTGAAGCAATTGCGCAGCAGATCGAGGGCCCCGTGATCTGCGGGCTGGCCCGGTGTCATGCCGGCGATATCGAACGGACCTGGCAGGCGATCAGGGGCGCAGCCCGCAACCGCATCCATGTTTTCGTTGCCACCAGCCCGATTCACCGAAAATACAAGCTCAATATTGACCGGGATACACTGCTGGAACGGGCCGTGAAATCGGTGCGAATGGCCCGGGAACTTTGCGACGATATCGAGTTTTCCGCCGAAGATGCCAGCCGTACCGAGCCGGAGTTCCTGGTTGAGGTGATCAGCGCAGTCATTGAAGCCGGCGCGACCACTGTCAATCTTCCGGATACCGTGGGTTACAGTGTGCCTGCCGAGTTTGCCGGAGTGATCAGGAACATCTGCGATCAGGTTCCCGGCATCGACCGGGCCGTGCTCAGCGTTCATTGCCATGACGATCTGGGAATGGCGGTAGCCAACAGTCTGGCAGCTGTCGGTGCGGGCGCCAGGCAGATTGAATGCACCATTAACGGCATCGGC
>JAJRXW010000177.1 GCA_024276095.1 Gammaproteobacteria bacterium | reverse complement strand
GGCCTGCTGATGCTGTGGATGGGCCGCCCGAGGCCGGGCCGCAACCGATAGATCGAACCGATAGCCTTACACCTTTGGACGACCAACGGGTAGACTGACTGGTTTTCCGGTTTGGTCCAGTTGAGTATTGCTCCATGACAAGACGCACGATTGCCCTGATCCTCGCCTCCCTCATTGCGGTCACGTTGCTGCCCGCCAACGCAAAAAGCAACGCTGCAGCGACGGCGATGCCGGAAGTCACGCCGCTGCCCGCCGGCGTTTCCGTACACCAGCTCGATAACGGCCTTGAGGTGGTACTGATCGAGAACAAGGCCCTGCCCATGACCGGCGTCAACGTTTCCGTCAAGGTCGGCTCGGCCTATGAGAATTTCTCTACCAGCGGCATGAGCCATATGCTCGAACACCTGCTGTTCAACGGCACTACGAACAGAACCCAGAAGGAGCTCTACGAAGACGTCGACAGCATCGGAGCCTATAACAACGCCAACACCAACTACTTCTCGACAAATTACATGATGGTGACACCGGCCGATAAAATCGAGCAGGGCATGGAACTGCAGGCCGACATGCTGTTCAACTCCATCATGCCTGCCGAGAAATACGAGAAGGAAAAAGGCATCGTCCTGGAAGAAATCGCCATATCGATCAACAAACCGGCCTCTCAACTGGAGCGTAACCTGCTCTCGATCCTGTACCCCGGACACGCCCTGTCGCTGCCGACACTGGGCACCTACGAAACGATCAAGACCAATGAACTCGACACAGTCGTTGCCTATTACAAAAACTTTTATGTGCCGAACAACATGATACTGAGCGTCGTGGGCAATTTTGACTCTGCCGAAATGCTGAAGCTGGTGGAGCGCTACTACGGCCAGTCGATACCGGGACAGGTCCGGTACGAAGACAACGACAACTGGCGGACCGGCACCCAGGCATTGCGCGCCGGCAACAGGCCCGCACAGCTCGGTAACCGGTTTTATGACGGCAATAAAACCCGCCTGCAGATTGTCTATGAACTGGACGGCGGTTCCGATTCAGACTATTTCCTGCTGCTTGGCGAGGCAACGAAGTCCGTACAGGACGATTTGAACGATGAGCTGGCGAAGAAATTTCCCGGTGCCGTTCGCTCGGTATCGATTACCACCATCCCCTCGCCGGTACAAAGCTATCTGAAAGTGGACGTCACGCTGGAGGATGACACCAGCCTGCAGGAACTGGGTGAGTGGTTGCGTGACAGGCTGTCAAAAATCAGGATCAGGATGACCGAAGAGCAGGCGGCCGCCCTGGCGACCCGGCACCGGCTCGAATTTCTGCTGAATATCGAGAAGCCGCACATGTTCGGCATCATGAACTCGGAAACCTTTGCAACGGCGGGAATCGACAGAGTGCTGGCCGGATTCAGCCAGAGAAATCTGACTGCAGCACTGCAGGCCGTCAATACAACGCGGCTTGCCCGCCCGGTGGTCGTCATCCAGCGCCCCAATCCGGCACCGGTTGAATCGGACCGGCAGGATGCCTCGCGGACCGTCCTGCACCAGGACCCGGACACCGGCCTGACGCTGACGGTCAAACAGACTCCCGACGGCAAGCTGCTGGCACTGCATGTTCTGGTCAAGCACAAGTCGGCGCTTGAATCGCGCTATGGCAAAGACATCGCCTGGGTATTGCATGACATGCTTGGCAAGCAGCTCAAGAAATTTTTCAGCACGGGAGCTGCCAGCCGGTACGGCGTAAAAGTAAAGGTTAATGATTACGGCTTCATGCCGATGGACGATATCTACCTGCACCGGGATTTCGGCTACATCAGGGCAGAGGCAATCGCTCTCGATGTCCCGGACACCCTGAACCTGCTGATCGACCAGATCCAGAATTTCGAGCTGACCGAGGCGGCATTTAAGAAATCGATGGAGTCGCTCAGAAGAAGCAAATTCGTCATGGGCGGGGACAAGGCACAGTCGCTGTTCAACCGGACCTACAAGGAGCAGGTGTATGCCCCACGCGCCTACCCGGTCTCCGGACAGGAACCGACTTTTGAAAACCTGCGGGAGTTTCGCAAACGCTATTTCGCTGCCGGAAACCTGATTTTTTCTGTGGTTTCACCGCAGAGCACCGATGAAGTCATCCGGGTTTTCGATGCCGGCATCCGGACTGACGGGGCCTCGTCCCCCGAACCGTACATGGTTGACGACCTGCGGCTCAATTCAATCGATGCACCGGTCAGCATTGCGCTGGAAGGCGGCGGCAAGCAATCCTACCTGTTCTGGGGATACACGAAAGAAATCGAACCGGATGACGTGGCCCCGCTGCAGGTATTGTCGCTGATGATGCGCGACCAGATCGTTTTCGATGTCCGGGAAAAGCAGGGGCTTGCCTACCGCATGGGCGT
>JAJRXW010000176.1 GCA_024276095.1 Gammaproteobacteria bacterium | reverse complement strand
TCGGCGGCGCCATCGGTGGCCCGGTAGCCGGATCGAACGGAACGCTGAGTTATCGTATCGCCGCCCAGCAGTATCAAAGCAACGGTTTCCGGGACAACGCATTTCTGAACAGGGAGGATACCTACGGTCGGGACGAGTTCTCCGGTCGGGCGAAACTGCGCTGGATACCCAATGATTCCTGGCAGGTTGATTTCACCGGGATGTATGTAGATCTCGACAATGGCTACGATGCCTGGGCCATCGACAACGGGCTGACGGTATACTCGGACAAACCCGGCAAAGATGCCCAGAAATCGACGGCCGGCGCGCTAAAGATCACTTCCAACGCGGCGGAGGCATTCACTTTTGTCAGCATTACCGGTGTCGCCCGCTCGGACATCGTATTCAGTTTCGATGCCGACTGGGGTAACGCTGATTTCTGGGCGCCGTATATCTATGACTTCACGCAGGCATCGCAGCGGCAGCGCACTACGCTGAACCAGGAGCTGCGTTTCGTTTCAACACCGCAAGGGGCGCTGTTCGGCCGGGTGGACTGGCTGGCAGGCGCCTACGCGCTGCGCCTTGAGGAATCGATCAACCGTGTCGATCAGGGGATATACGACGATGGCGTGTTCTGCGCGCCCTGCCTGCTTGATGTCGTTGCAGACAGCGACTATGAAGCGACCAACCTGGCCCTGTTCGGCGAACTGGGGATCCCGCTGGGCATGCGCACCAGGCTGACCCTGGGGTTGCGCTGGGAACAGCGCTCCGCCGACTATACGGACACCACCGGCAATCTGTTTGGCCCGACGGATGACATGCTCGGGGGAGAACTGGCGCTGAATCACCGGTGGTCTGATCGCCTGCAGTTGTATGCCCGCATTGCCCGGGGCTACAAAGCCGGGGGGTTCAACCTCGGCTTTGCCGGCGTTGATTTCTCTGCCGCCGGACTCAACGTGGCGCCCGATCAGATCCAGTATGACCCTGAATACCTGTGGAATTACGAAGCCGGGATCAGGGTGTCGGATGCCGCGGAGCGACTGACGCTCGATCTCAGTGCGTTCCTGCAGGACCGGGAGGATGCACAGATCCGAATACCGATCCAGCTGGTGGCCAACGACCCGACCACGTTCATATTTTTTACCGACAATGCCGCCGCCAGCCAAAACTACGGCCTGGAGGCGACGGTCGCCTGGGCGCTGTCGGAGCGATTCGAGTTGTCGGGTTCCGTGGGCCTGCTGGACAGCAAAATCCAGGTTTTTTCATCGCGGCCGCAACTCGAAGGCCGGAAACCGGCCCATGCGCCCGGTTATACCTTCGCGGTGTCCGGTGAGTACCGGCACCCGCAGGGCTGGTTCGTTCGCGTCGATGTGACCGGAAAGGATGCTTTCTTCTACGATGTCAGCCATGACGAGCGTTCCAGCGCCTATGCCCTGACAGACATGAGGGTGGGCAAGGAGTGGTCGAACTGGTCGGTCGATGTGTGGGCGCAAAATATCTTCGATGAACGCTACACGGTGCGGGGATTTTTCTTCGGGAATGAGCCGCCGGATTTCCCGCCCACGCGTTACACTCGTCTGGGTGATCCACGCCATTTCGGCGTGACGGTAACCTACCGCTATTAACAGCTTGTACGGAGTCTGCCATGAGAATAACCGCCGAAATCAGTCTGTACCCGTTGCAGCAGGAGTATATTCCGAGGATCAAGGCATTCATTCTTGCGCTCAGGGCGCAGGATGGCCTGGAAGTCATGACCAATCAGATCAGTACCCAGGTTCGCGGTGAGTTCGACAGCGTGACCAAAGCCATCAACCACTGCATGCAGGCCAGCATGGAGCAGGAGGGGACGGCGGTTTTCGTCGTCAAGTATCTTAATGTCGACCTGCCCATTGCGACCGCGCCTGGTATTGGCGCCACCGGCTGACGCCATTTCATTGCCGGTTCCGGACAGGGTTTTGGACAGCGTACTGGATCGGATTCCGGAAACGATCGCGGCGGCATCGCCGTGGGAAGTGGCGGCGGTGCTGCTTGCCCTGGCCTACCTGGTGCTGGTGATCCGCCAGAACATCTGGTGCTGGGCCGGGGCAATCGCCAGCACGCTGATCTATCTGTTCCTGATGTATCGCGCCGGCCTGTACATGGAATCGGCATTGCAGGCGTTCTACATCGCCATTGCCGTATACGGCTGGCAGCAGTGGCGCAGTGGCGGGCCGGACCACAGCCGGCTGCCGGTGAGCGTGTGGACACCGGTGAAACACTTCGTGACTGCAGCGGCTATCCTGCTGTTGTCGGTGGCCAGTGGCTTCCTGCTGGATCGCTACACATCGGCTGCATTACCCTACCTCGATTCCTTTACCACCTGGGCGGCGATCATTGCCACCTGGATGGTGGCCAGGAAAATCCTCGAAAACTGGATCTACTGGTTTGTGATCGACAGTGTTTCGATGTATCTCTATATCAGCCGGGAACTGTATCTGACCGCAGGCCTGTTCGCCGTATACCTGGTGCTGATCGTATTCGGTTATCAGGCCTGGAGAAAAGACTGGAGCAACGGCCTGAAGGAAGCGCCGGCATGATTCGCACCGCAACGAGGCCCGCCCATGACGCCTGAACAGGCCCTGGGCCATCTGGAGGACTTCGGTACAGAGGCCGTCGTATTGCGCCGGTTGAACCAGGGCCCCGTGTCCCGAAGTTACCTGATTCGCAACGGCTCGAAATATTTTGTGTTGCGTATCGATTCGCCGGTTGCCGCAGCGTTCTGTCTGCAGCGGAAAAACGAGGCAGAAGTTTTACAGGCCGTGTCCGCCGAACGGCTCGGCCCGGCATTGGTGGCGGCACTTCCGGAGCAGGGTATCCTGGTGACGGAATACGTCGAGGGTCGCAGCCTCGACCCGGAAGAGCTTCGATCCGCCGGGCGTTTGCATTCCATTGCCGCGTTGCTCAAACGCGTTCATACGATGACACCGGTGGGCCGGCCGCTGGCCCTGCGCGGTCGCCTCGATGCCTATGCAGCACAGGTGGACCCTGCGCTGGCCGCTCCGCTGGTGAACGAAGTGGACGCACTGCTAAGACGCGTTTGCGTGGATCGCGCGACCGGTTGTCTTTGCCACAACGACCCGAATGCCGGCAACTTCATCGCGATGAACAGCGGGCAGTTGAGATTGATCGACTGGGAGTATGCGGCGATCGGCGACCCGTTTTTCGATCTGGCAGTGGTCGCCCAGCATCATGACCTGTCGCCGCAGCTGATCGAAATCCTGCTGAACAGTTACCTGGGAACGGTGACCGATGTTGACCGTCGTCACCTGGATCGTTTCCGGGCGATTGTGGATCGCGTATCGCTGCTTTGGCTGATGGCTGTTCAGAACAGTCCTGATGTGACTGCACAGCAGAAGAAACTGCTGGATATCTTCCGGCACCGGCTGGCGGGCCGCCCGCTGCCGTAGCGCCCAACGCGCAAATCGGCTGCCATCCGTGCGACCGGAACGGCCATTAATGGCCCGGCTGTTCGAATATTTTACATAAAGACCACAGTGATAATCGTACAGTTTTCCGGGAAAGTTAAGGCATTTCAGGAGAGTGTCTGCGGAGTTATGTGGGATCCGGTAAAAAGTGAATAAAAATAATATGTTAACCACGACGCCGTCGTTGAATTTCGCGGCCGATCTTGCTAACTTGCAGTTCAACCACGTTAATAATAACGAATAATAAAAGTGGGACTCAGACTGAATGCGAACCTATTCCCTGGTCGAACTGGAAGAACTGACATCGCATTCCTGCCAGCTGTGGCGCCAGGGCGAATCATTGCAGCACTGCGGGCGCTGCGCGCAATTCGGGATTTTGCTCATTAGATCGAGGAGATGCTGAAGGGCGCACGCTAGAAGAAGTACCAAAGTCTCCTGTCAATAAAAGCAATACCGCTGGTTGAAAGCGGAGGAACAAGAAAAATGAAATACGTAAAAAGCGTATCGTTGTCTATTATGCTGATGCTGGCTGTGCTGTTGTTCAGCCAGGCTGCCAGTGCATCCCGTATCAGTTTTCATGTGTTCGAGTCCGATCTGCCGGCCCGGCCGGCGAAGTCATTTCAGCAAAGGCCTGATACGTCGAACCGGAATGGCAACGGCTGGGCGCGATTTACACAACAGAACAGCGAGCTCAAGGGCGAGCAGGGAGAAAAGCCCTGGTGGAACGATGAACCGTTGTGGAGCGGGGACTCCAACTGGAAAAGGAACCCGTGGTGGCGGAGCGATCCGGCCTGGCGAGAGAACAACGGCTGGAAGCAGAACCCGTGGTGGCGGGAACCCGGGGTCGACAAGTCCGACAGAGCCGATGTCGTGGCGCTGTTCAGCGGTGAGAGCGCTTTTTCGGGCTATGATCGGGGCGCCACCAGGGCCGGAGTGCCATCGAGTCGTTCAGACCGGCGCGGTAACGGCCGTTTTGTTCAGGCGCTGAGGCGTGAATACCTGCTGGCCTGGAAAGTGCAGTGGCTGTTTCGAAAGCATTCCGATGAACCGGGGTTCGATATCACGCCGCCTGTCGGCGGGCCGGGAGTAGACAGCACACCGCCTGCGGTGATTCCGGTGCCTGCGGCAGCCTGGCTGATGGCCAGCGGGCTTGGTTTGCTGGGGCTGTTCAGGCGCAAAACCGGCGGTTCGGTTAACCCGTAACCATATGTTTTAACGCATATTTATTGCCTTGCTGCGGTTGTCGCAATGAGGTGGCGATACTTGCCCCGCAGACGAGATATTTGCTGCAACCGCTTGATTATTATTGGCGAATGACAGGACTGGGACATTCGGGCATGGTAAAATCCGCGCCCGGTGGGATCGGGGAGCATTCCCGCATCCGTTCGGTATTCGACGGTACGCGATTATTGGGTTATAGATCACATACTTATCGCCATGCCGTGGGTAAGATATTGCGCTACGACTGATAAAAAGATCTCACCCGGAACTACGTCATCCAAAAAGGACTCTTGCAGGGAAGTCATGGCAGAAGAACAGGATATTTACATCGACGAAGGCAAGTCGATCGGCGATTTTTTCGGTGCGCTCAAGCGCCACCGCAAGCTGGCATTACTCACGGCACTGGGCGTATTTTTCGTCGGCGCTGTCATCACGATTCTCTGGCCCAACAGCTACACTTCGACGGCCACGATACTGATCGAGGAACCCGAGGTTCCGGTCGCGCTGATTCAAACGACAGTAACGACTTATGGCTCACGGCAGATTCAAACCATCAGCCAGCGGGTGATGACCCGATCCAACCTGGCCAGCATTATCGAGAAGTTCGATCTCTATGCCGACAAGCGCAAATACGTACCTACGTTGTTGCTGACCGAGGATGTACGGGAAAAAATCAAGCTCGAGCTTGTCGATATCGAAACAGCAGACCCGGCCACCGGGCGCGAAGTGATCAGCACTATCGCCTTTACGCTGGGCTTCGAGGACGAGAGCCCGGTGGTGGCGCGCCAGGTTGCCAACGAGCTGGTATCGCTTTATCTGGCCGAGAACGTTCGTACCCGAACCGTCCAGACCGTCGAGACCAGCCAGTTTCTG
Organism: Gammaproteobacteria bacterium; assembly: GCA_024276095.1. GTDB lineage: Bacteria > Pseudomonadota > Gammaproteobacteria > Steroidobacterales > JAJRUG01. The sequence goes on along the minus strand of JAJRXW010000176.1, from coordinate 6,897 downwards.
GCCACCGAAGCTGATCGGCTGGATGCCGAGGTTCGTGCAATAGAAGCGCGCCTGGCGAAATTCAAGGAGGAAAACGAGGGCAGTTTGCCGGAGCTTTCCGACCTGAATATCCAGATGATGCAGCGTGTCGATGACGACCTGGTTGAGGTGACACGACAACTCAAGTCGATTGAAGAGTCGCGGATTATCCTGGAATCGCAACTCGCACAGCTGAGCCCGACGGCGCCCATGGTATTGCCCGACGGTACGATGGTGATTTCCCCCGACGAACAACTCAAGGCCTTACAGACACAGCTGGCGCTGAAGGAAGGTCGCTACGGCAAGAACCATCCGGATATCATCCGTCTGCGGCGTGACATCAGTGCGCTGCAAAACAATGCGGGGATCAGCAAAGACCTTACCGATACTACTGCCGCCATTTCTGCGGCGAAGACCGACCTGCTCAAAGCACGGGAGCGCTACGGAGACGCCCACCCGGAGGTAAAACGGCTGGAGCGCCTTCTGGAGTCTCTGGAGAGCCGGTCGACGGCTGCCGGGGCGGACGAATCCGGGATGCCGGAACCGGATAATCCCGCCTACCTGCAGATCGTGGCGAGTTTGAAGTCTCTCGATGCCGATGAGCGGTCCTACAAGGAACAGCAGGCGAAACTGCAGGCCCGGCTTGCGGAATACGAACAGAAACTGTTGCGGGGACCGCAGGTGGAACGCGAATTGGCAGCCCTGCAACGGGATCTGTCGACCACCACCGCACGGTATCTCACCATGAAAGAGAAGCTGTTCGGTGCCGAAATGGGCGAGAACCTGGAAACGGCCAGCAAGGGCGAGCGTTTCACGCTGGTCGAGCCGCCTGATCTGCCGCTGGAACCGTCCAGCCCCAATCGCGCGGCACTGCTGCTGCTGCTGATACTGCTCGCACCTGCCTGTGGTGTTGGTATCGTGCTGATCAGGGATACACTCGATAAGGCGATCTGGGGGCCGAAGGCGGTATTATCGGTGCAGGGTGCTTTGCCGATTGCAGAAATTCCTTTTATCGAAAATCCGGACGATGTCGCACACCGGCAACGTTTGCAACGCATGTTGTTGATCGGCATACCATCTGCGATTGTCGTGGCGATGCTGATTATCCACTTTGCTGTGGCGCGCCTTGACGTACTGTGGTACCAGGCAACGCGGCAACTCGGTTTATAGCGGGACGGCTGGAATCATATGGAAAGAATACAACAGGCTTTGGACAAAGCTGAGAAGGATAGAGCGACCGCCCGTGGTAAAGGACGGCCGGAAGAGGCCTCCGGGCGCCAGGGGCAGGATGGCGATCCTGCTGCGACACATCAGATCGCAACAGACGTGCAGTACAGCCGGACACGGACGCTTGGCGTGCCGGAAAGCGTATTACTGAAAAACCGTGTTGTTGCAGGCCTGCCCCAGCATCCGCACCACGATGCCTACCGGATGCTGCGAACCCGCGTGCTGCAGTGCCTTCGTGCCAATTCCTGGAATTCGTTTGCGGTAACCAGTCCGGCTACCGGTTCCGGCAAGACGCTGACCGCAATCAACCTTGCCGTGAGCCTGGCGATGGAAGTCGTGCATACGGTCCTGCTGGTTGATCTTGATCTTCGCAATCCGAGTATCCATCGCTATTTTGATTATGAGCCGGAGTATGGCTTGAGCGACTATTTGTTCAACGATGTGCCGATTGAGCAGATTCTGTTTTCACCGTCGATTGACCGGCTGGTGGTATTGCCGGGCAAGGACGGTATACGGAATTCTTCCGAAATGCTCCGTTCACCGAAGATGGTCGGCCTGGTTGAAGAGCTCAAGAACCGTTATCCGGACCGGCTGGTGGTATTCGATCTGCCGCCCATGCTGGCGGCTGACGATGCGCTGGCATTTTCACCGTATACCGATTCTATGCTGATGGTTGCGGAAAACGGGGCGACCACCTCGGACGATCTGGACAGGGCGATTTCAGTACTGAAAGGCACGCCGATTATCGGTACTGTATTGAACAAGGCAGAGGCCTCGGGTTCCTGATCCGCCTCAATTCCGGTTGATGCTGACGGGTATGCACTGCTTCCCGCCAGCTTACCGGAACATCGACACGGGACGTTACCATGTATAAGACATTTTACGGCCTGAAGGAAAAGCCCTTTGCCCTGTTGCCGGACCCGTCTTTCCTGTACATGTCCCAGGGCCACCGGACGGCACTGACCCTTCTTCGTTACAGCCTGCAAAGCCGGCAGGGTTTTACCGTTGTTACCGGCGAAGTGGGCTGCGGCAAGACAACACTCGTTAACCTGCTGGTAGACGAGATGGAGGATGACGTCAGTGTTGGTTTGATCAACTTCACCCAGGGGGGCTTCGGAGATCTCGCCGAGTGGGTCATGATGGCCTATGGGCTCGACTACAGGAACAAGAGCCAGGTAGAACTGTATGAGTGCTTTGTCGAATACCTGATTGCCGAATATGCTGCCGGACGCCGGACGGTATTGATTGTCGACGAGGCCCAGAACATGGGCGTTCATGGCCTTGAAAACATCAGGATGCTGTCGAACGTCAATGCCCAGAAAGACTATTTGCTGCACCTGATACTGGTCGGGCAGCCCGAGCTTCAGTCGCTTTTGCGCCTGCGCCAGCTGCGCCAGCTGATGCAGCGGGTCTCGGTGTCTTACCACCTGAACGCATTATCTTTGAAAGACTCGAAAGCGTACATCATTCACCGAATCAAGGTAGCCGGCGGCGATCCGCGTATATTCAGCCCCAAGGCGCTTACCCTGCTTGCTGAAGCGGGTGATGGAATTCCAAGAATTATCAATACCCTGTGCGATCTATCCCTTGTCTATGGGTTTTCGGCAGAGAAGAAGCTGATCGACGTCCGGGTGGTAAGGACCGTTCTGCGTGACCGCTATCAGATGGGGCTGCCCACCGGGGAGCAGATGAAGCCGGCCGGAACCCTTCCGGCTGCATAGATGAATTACGAGACCGGTTTGTGAGTAAAGCAGCTGTTCAGGCGTCTAAAGCAGGAATAGGAATCGGCGGCTGGCTGTTTGTTTTCTGGGTCATGTCCTTCCCATTGATCAACTTTTATATCGTAGCGGAGCTGTCGATCGACAATTTGCTGGTGCCCGTTCTGATTGTTTTCTGGCTGTTTTTCCAGGGGCAGAGGCAGGCGAAGGTCCGCTGGTCTCGTATGATTGTTATTCTTTTGGTCTATCTTGTTGGTATTGGTTTGGAGCACCGCCTTTACCAGGGCGGGCTCCCGTTCGGGTATGCGCTTTGGACAGTTTTCCGTGACGCGGGGTATTTCATCCTGCCGATCTTGTATATAACGGACAGGGAGACATTCAGAAAGTCCAGCGGGGCAATTATGATTGTTGCCATGGCCGGCAGTGTAACGGCAATTCTCGTGTCTCTGGGATATCTGCGGCTTGACTATATTCGAATACAGGATACCCGGGTCGGTATTGAGGCCTTGCCCAAGGCTACCGGTGTTTTCAGGAACTTTGGTGACGTGGCTTTATTGGCGGCTTATACCGTCTTGGCGCTTATGGCCTATGACGCGCGGGAATTGCCCTTTCGGCTGGGTACAAAGCTGGGTAAAAGTGTCGTCGTGTTTTGTCTGTTTCTGGGGTTGCTGGGAACGCAGTCCAGGAACATGCTGGTGTCGATGATCGTGGCAGTGCCGGCCTACGCATTCTTTAACCATCTGGCGAAAGTCAGTCCGCAGAAGCGGCAGGATTACCTGATTGGTGCCTTTACGGTTGCTGCGGTCGGGGCCGTACTGATGATGTTTTTTTCTGCCGGTATCATCAACCTGTTAACGAATATCGGCGGTGGTGATGCCGCAGATACAGCACAGACGCGGCTGGAATCATATGATCAGGCAAAGACGCTGTTTGGGGAGGCGTTTGTAGCAGGCATCGCTTACTCGTCGCCGGGTCGCATCAATCTGGCGGAGCTGGTCCACAATCTATGGATAGGCCTGTATTTACGTGGAGGTATTATCAGTGTCCTTTCGATGGCGTTTTTCTTCGTCTACGCAATGCGCAGTGTGTTTAGTGTGATGATGGTGGACCCGCGTAATAAGGAAGCGAAGATACTTGGCGCATTTATTGTCTGTGCCGTAGCCGCCACCATGTTCTTTCCTGCCGGTAGTTTGATCTACTGGTTCATGCTTGGGATGATCATGACTGTGAGCGTTACGCCGCTGTCTTCAAAGGATGCCGGGCCGGTTACAGCGCGCGGCCAGACGGCGGTGCAGCGCAAGCGCAGAGTGCTGATGTAGCAATGGCGGTTTGCATACGCGGCCAAATAGCCGTGCTCGCACTACTTGTTTCTACCGTGTCGCTGTCTTCCTGCGCAGTAGAAGGCTCGACAGCTCAATATATCAGCGCCAAAATCCAGATGCCGCGATCTGCCTTGTTGAGGAAAGAGGTGTTCGGTGTCAGCGGTGAGTTGATGTGGAGTCCGATTCGTGTTGGTGATCCAAGTCTCGCAGAGCTCTATCGTGAGATAGGATTGCATTACATCCGATTCCCGGGCGGCACCACGGCAAACTATTACCGCTGGGAAGCCGAGGACTTCGGGTGTGCCAAGCAGCCTGATCAGGCTGAGTCAGAGCGCATACGCAGGTTTAATCGAGCGCTGTCCATGAATGACAGAACTTACAGCACCGAAGATTTCCTGGCGTTTATCCGGCAGTCTGGCTCAGATTTCGCCCTCGTTATCAACGTGCTGTGCGATACGCCGGAGCAGTCCGGGAAGTGGATGGCGGTCATCCGCGATCAGGGTGTCAATGTGACCCATGTGGAGATGGGAAATGAACTTTATTATCCGCTCTATCGCTGGGGGTTTAATACTGCGCAGGAGTACAGTGCTGCGGCCATTCGGCATGCGGAGAAGATCAGAGCGGTTTATCCAAAAGTAAAGGTCGGCATGGTGGCTTCGAGTTCCTCTTTCAGGTCGAAGTTGTTTCCCGACCTGGGCAGGATGCGGGAGAGAGAGAGGGATCGCCGGGGCGTGTCCTTCGATGCGCTGTCCGCAGCTGCAGGGATTGGGGATGCAGTCATCGTGCACCTGTACAGTCCCTTCGATAATTTTAGCTCGGCAGCGCTCAAGAAATTATCAGAATGGAGTACTGCACAGAGAAATAGCAGCGTTTATCGAAATGCCATCGCATATTTCGACGACCGGGCATTACCAAGTTTGCACTATCTAAAGTCGCTTGCGCCAACAAAGGAGCTTTGGGTATCCGAATGGGGTATCGCCTTCTATCAGGAGAGAAGGCAATATGAGAAAGACTTTACGTCCAGTTTTCGTAACGCTCTTTTTGTAATGAATGGTTTGCTCACCTATTTTTCTTCCGGGATTGTCGATAGTGCAAACTACCACCCGTTTGTCCAGGTATTGCCTGGTTCGGCGGGTGATAACGCGAGGAATCCAACTTTCAGAGCGATGGGGCTATTGCGCAAGCCGCTGGATGTAGCAACGCTTGTTAGCACAGTTCAACTGACAGAGGCGACCGGCGCTCTGGGAGCGTACTCGCAGCGCCGGCAGGTAACCAGGGATATCAATGCGGTATTTATTTATGGCGATGATCTGGGCTATTTGATGCTCGTGAACAAGTATGGCTCAGAATATACGCTGGAATCGCTGTCGGTCGAGGGCGCCTGGACGGTAGTTCCGCAAGCACGGATAACCATGACTTCGCTGGACGGGGTGTTTCCGGACCCGTCGTCGCAGAAGTTGCGGGTACAGAAAGAGAAAATTTCAGCCTCGGATTCAATCGTAATTCCTCCTTATTCAATTTCTCGAATCAGCGTTGGAATTCGGCCTTCCTCGCCGTAGCCATGCTGATCGTACGCAGGTTGGAGTAGTAGGCGCGTGAGAATTCTTTTCCTGAGTTATGAAGTGCCATGGCCTGAGGATGCCGGTGATCGCATCTATGTGTCCCAGCTCATGCGCCAGTTGTGTCTGCATGATCATCACGTACATTTGATTGCTTTTGCACAAAGCGGGGAGCCGGTAAAGCCAGATGATGGCTCCGGCGATGCGTCCCGGGAGAGTGCTGGTGGCTTTCCGCATGCATCGCGTCGGACGCTGGTCCCGTTTATGGCCAAGAGCAAGCCCCGTGCGTTTTTCTCTTTGCGCCCAGGTATGATCGCGAACCGGTTTTCCGGGGAATATATTGAGCAGGTCAGGCGCGTTATTTGCGACGAGCCACCGTTCGACGTAATTCTGGTCAATCATTTCAAAATGGCGTATCTGGTACCTTATCTCAGGCCAATAGCCGGCAAGGCCCGTGTCATCCATCTGTCGCACAATGCCGAAGCGCCGCTCAGTCGAACTGTTTATCGGAATATCGGCAACCCGATAAAGAAGTTTGCGTACTGGCTGGACTGGCTGAAAACCGGCTATTTCGAGCCCCATCTGTTGAGGCAGTTTGATGGCGTAACAGCCATTTGTCCCAAAGACCATGTGACCTATTCCGATGGCTACCACATCAGCAACGTAGTGATGCTCACACCAGGAATCAGCCTGACAGATTATCCTGTGGAGTATCCCGATTTCAGCCGGGAAAGGACGGCCATTGTTTGCGGAAGTTTCACATGGGAGGCGAAAAAGGCGAATCTATTGGCGCTATTGCAGTGCAAAAAATTTCACCTGCTGCATGAATGTGGGATCGTGCTCAGAATTGTTGGTAACGCCGAGGATCAGCTGGTTGCCGAGATAAATGCAAAGTATCCCGGAGTTGAAATGACCGGCAGAGTGCCTGATGTTCGACGCTACTTCGAGGGTTGCGCGGTAGCGCTGATTCCGGAGTTACTGGGAGGAGGGTTCAAGCTGAAATTGCTTGAGGCAGTGGCGATGAAAAAGGTAGTAGTCGGCATTGCTGGCGCT
>JAJRXW010000175.1 GCA_024276095.1 Gammaproteobacteria bacterium | reverse complement strand
GTAATCTGGCTGAAATCTGATCAGTACTGGACACGCTATGGCGACACAGGATCAACTTGACTTTCTGGGTGTTGAAAAGCTCCCGCTGAAATCCTTTACCGAGAAGGCCTACCTCGATTATTCGATGTACGTCATTCTCGATCGGGCACTGCCGCATCTTGGCGACGGACTCAAGCCCGTTCAAAGGCGCATTATCTACGCGATGAGTGAGCTGGGACTCAATGCCGGGGCCAAGCCGAAAAAATCGGCCAGAACGGTGGGCGATGTCATCGGCAAGTTCCATCCCCACGGGGATACCGCCTGTTACGAAGCCATGGTGCATATGGCGCAGGATTTTTCCTACCGCTACCCGATCGTGAATGGCCACGGTAACTGGGGCTCGACCGACGATCCCAAGTCGTTCGCCGCCATGCGTTATACGGAATCGCGGCTGACCCCCTATGCGGCGGTGTTGCTGGATGAACTGGGGCAGGGGACGACCGAATGGGTGGCCAATTTCGACGGTACGCTCACCGAACCGACCCTGCTGCCCGCACAACTGCCGAACCTGTTGCTCAACGGCGCGATGGGGATTGCGGTAGGCATGTCGACCGATATTCCGCCGCACAACCTCAGGGAACTGGCCAGCGCTCTGATTCGCCTGATGGACCAGCCGAAGACCACGGTCAAAGGTCTTTGCAAGCACATCAAGGGTCCGGATTTTCCGACCGGTGGCGAAATCATCACTTCCCATGAGGATATGGTCGCCATCTATACCAGCGGCAACGGAACCATCCGCATCCGCGCCTCATGGGTGAAAGAAGATCGCGACATTGTGATTACCACTTTGCCATTCCAGACTTCCGGGAGCAAAGTGCTCGAGCAGATTGCCGCGCAGATGCGGGCCCGGAAACTGCCCATGGTCGAGGACCTGCGCGATGAGTCGGATCATGAAAACCCCTGCCGGCTGGTGATTTCACCCAAATCGAATCGTGTCGATATCGACAGCCTGATGAGCCACCTGTTTGCTACCACCGACCTCGAGCGAACCCAGCGAATCAACATGAATGTCATCGGCCTCGATGGCCGGCCGGCGGTTTGCGGGCTCAAGGAGCTGTTGTCCGAGTGGCTGAAATTTCGTACCGCCACGGTCAAGCGGCGGCTGAAATTTCGCCTCGAACGGGTGGAAGAACGGCTGCATGTTCTCGATGGCCTGCTGGTCGCCTTCCTCAATATCGATGAAGTGATTCGCATCGTCCGGACCGAGGACAAGCCAAAACAGGCCTTGATAAAGAAATTTAAAATCAGTGAGTTACAGGCAGAATCTATACTGAATCTACGTTTGCGTCAGTTGGCCAGGCTCGAAGAGATCAAGATTACCGGGGAGCAAAAAGAGCTGCTTAAAGAACAGGGAGAGTTGAAGAAACTGCTCCGAAGCAAGGCCAGGCTGCAGAGCCTGATCCGTGAGGAGATCCTTGCCCTGACCGAAAAACACGGCGATGAGCGGCGCAGCCAGATCGTGGCAGGGGCGGCTGCCCAAGCCATGTCGGAGGCCGACCTGGTTGCCAGCGAACCGGTCACCGTGGTGGTTTCGGAACGTGGCTGGGTGCGCGCCGCCAAGGGACATGAGGTGGACCCGGTATCGCTGACCTACAAGTCCGGGGACGGTTTTTTGTCGGCTGCCCGGGGCAAGAGCAATCAGCAGGCCGTGTTCCTGGATACCACCGGGCGAGCCTACAGTCTGGCCGCCCACTCCCTGCCATCGGCGCGGGGACAGGGCGAACCGCTGTCCGGGCGGTTGAACCCCGTGGAAGGCGCCCGCTTTCGGGGCGTGATGATCGGTGACGCCGAGTCCCGCTGGCTGGTGGCATCGGATGCCGGCTACGGGTTTTTCGTTCAGCTGGGGCTGGTGCATACCCGCAACCGTGCCGGGAAAGCCCTGCTGAAGGTCAGGCCGGGTGGCAGCGTGGTGATTCCAGTGTATTTCGGGTCCGACGATTTTCCCGGTGAGGCGAAAATTGCCGCGCTGAATTCGTCCGGCAGGCTGTTGATTTTTCCTGCCGGTGAATTACCCGAGCTGGCGCGTGGCAAGGGCAACAAGTTGATGGGGATTCCCAAAGCGAAGCTGGAGTCCGGTGAGGAGCAACTGCAGGCGGTGGCTGTCATACAGCCCGGTGAAGGTCTGCGCGTGATCAGCGGGCAGCGGGTAATGACATTGAAACCGGCGGATCTTGAGCACTATGAGGGCAGCCGGGGACGGCGCGGTAACTGCCTGCCGAGGGGCTGGCGAAAAGTGGACCAGATACTGGCCTGG
>JAJRXW010000174.1 GCA_024276095.1 Gammaproteobacteria bacterium | reverse complement strand
TTTTCTCGAATATGTCTGTCGCGATTTCGGCAGGCCTGTACCCGCCTTTACGCAAAAGCAGGCCGACGCACTGCGCAGCTACGACTGGCCGGGCAACATTCGTGAGCTCAAAAATGTGATCGAGCGCGCGGTTATCCTGTCGGGTAACGGCCCGCTGCGACTCGACCTGTCCTTGTCCGGTGCCGAGCTTGGCCCGCCGGACAGCGATGACGATACCTTCAACGTGCAGTCGGTCAACAGGTTTGTCACCGAGGCCGAAATGAAATCGCGGCAGCGGGACAATTTGCTTGCGGCACTGGAGTTTGCCAACTGGCGAATTTCCGGCAAGCAGGGTGCCGCGGAGCTGCTCGGCATCAAGCCAAGCACGCTTGCCGACCGGATTAAGTCTTTTGGGCTTAAAAAACCGGCCCGGAAATAAGCAGACAAACCGATGCCCGCATCCCAGGGCCCGATCTAAACATGATTGGCGCGGCTGTCCAGCCGTGATCTGCGCCAAAGCTGAAAAGGCGGCCAGTCCCCCGAGGCCAGGGACCGGGTACTCTTTCCGGCGGATGGCTCCCTTGCGGTCCGCTTTATTCCGCCTCCAAGAGTCCCCGCCCCCTGTCCTCTGACATCAGTGGTTGGGTTTGCCTTTTTGATGAGATGGCGGGCTGTGCTGGACGACCAGGTTCTAACCGGCGCAGCTAGTACCGCACACCCAATGCCAGTTCCAAACCGAAATCAGGCGCCGTCTCGACTTTAATATCCTCGAAAATCCCGAAACGCAGCGAATATCTTTTCGAGATCTGCCAGTCTGCTCCCAGCCCGAGCTGCATTCCCGCTTGTCCCAGTGCCTTGATCGAACTTTCATACGGTGCGTAATAACCGCTGACCTGCGCCAGCAGACTCACCGCAGAAAAAGCCTTCCACGCCAGTGCCAGGTCGTAGTAGAGAATTTGCTGCGATTCCTGCAGCCCCGGAATGTCGACTGCTCCCGGCCGGACGATGCCGAAGTCCAGCCACCACGAATAGCGCTCGCTGCGCGCGGGCGGCGAGCTGACCCGCAGACCTGTCGAATAATCCGCTGAGCCGCTTCCGGTAAGCTTGCTCCCATCGCCGGTGGGCAGCTTGATGCCGCCTACCAGCGTAATCGCCGCATGTTCGTATTCGATCAGATCGTAGGACAGGCTCAGGCGTATGTCGCCAAGGCCGGCTGCCCGCTGGTCCAGGCGATAAACCTCCTGATCATCAACAAGGTAGACGAACTTGAGGTCGTTGCGCGGGATCGAAGGGCGGATGCCCTCGGGCAGCCCGAACCAGCCATGCCAGCTGTCGATCATGCTGTCCATGAACCCGCCGCTTTGCGCGATCCACGGGACTTCGATACCTGCCCGGATTCTGCTGCCGAAAGACCGCTGGGCCCGCGCCATCAGGGTATGGGTTTCGCCATCCATGAACAGCGACTCGTTGCCGCTTTGCTGCGATATCGAGTGACTGGCGATGTTCCACGACAGCTCAAATGATCGAGGCTCGGCATCCGGCCACCTGGCCGGCAGACTGATCAGTCCCGGAAAGGGTGATGTGCTGCGCATGGTGAAAGCGTTCTGCGCGGCGGCCGGCCCTGCCAGTGCGCCTGTCATGATTGCCACCGGTACAAGGCTGCGTATACCGGTGGCGCCGATGATGGATAACAGGGATCGCAGGTGTCCAGTGCGGGCTCGCGGACCGAAGCGGCGTGAATCGGGCGATATCATATAATTAGTGTTTTCCGTTATGGTTCGGTCGGGGATATGCTACATGCTCTTGTCGCCGTGCGGAAAGAACAGACGCTACGATTATCCTGAGGCTATAATCGCCCGCATTCACATTCGGAATTCTGCCATGATCAGGTTGCCAGCTATTGCCGCAATTTTTCTTCTGACCCTATCCGGTCCGCTGCATGCCGAAACGGTTTATGTCACCGATGAGCTGCGCCTGAAGGTATTCAAGACCGCCGATACCGGCGGCGAGTCGATTCACACGCTGGTCAGTGGCGACAAAGTAGAGCTTCTGGAGCGCAACGGCTTTTACGCTAAAGTGCGCCTGGCCGACGGGCGCACCGGCTGGGTATCCTCGAACTATCTGATCGCGCAGGAACCCGCCGCCTCGCGGATTCGGGCGGTCGAGGCCGAGCGGGACAAGGCCAGGACCAGGCTGGCGACACTGGAATCCAGTCTTGCCCAGCGCGAGGCCCGGGTAAGCGGCCTGGAGAGCGAGATGGCAGCCCGCGTCGCGGACAGGGAGGCGGAGAAAGCCGAGCTGGAGCAATTGCGTGCGGAAAACGAAAGCCTGAATCGCAGTCTTGCCAGGTATTCATCGTCCGTGCCGGTTTCATGGGCTGCCATTACGGTTCTGGTCGCCCTGCTGGCCGGCCTTGTCGGTGGCTGGTGGTGGATGGACCGGCGCAGCCGGGCAAATCACGGCGGATTCCGGATTTATTGAGCGGTACCCGGTCCGGCCAGGGCCGTTACGGTTCGGATCAGCGCCGGTTCGGGTCTCGACCGGCCCGGGTCAGTGCAGGGCGGGTCTTTGCGGCAGTGCGCGGATAATATCCGCTTCGGCTTCCGCCAGTTCCTGAAGTCTCGGATAAACGAGCTGTTCATCCACTTCTCGCAACAGCAGGTGGACGAACAGGTGACCATGCTTGGTTTCGCTTTTGTGCAGTGCCTCGTAGAAAGCCCGTAACTCCGGGTCCGGCAGTGCTTCTGCCACGAGTTTGAACCGCTCCGCGCCACGGCACTCCACCAGCGAGCAGATTAGCATGCGATCGATGAACCTTTCCTCGCGCCCATGGCGTGCCACAGCGAGCAGCTGGTTGACGTACGGGTCGGGCTCGTCGTGGGTGAGCGTCAGGTTTCTTTCCGCCATCAGCTCATACACCTGCTGAAAATGTTCCAGTTCTTCCTGGGCAAGCGCAATCAGGCTTGGAATGATGTGCCGGCGATCCCGGTATTTCACGATCATGCTCATGGCCAGCGCTGATGCCTTGCGCTCGCAGTTGGCGTGATCGCACAAAAAAGCATCGAAATTACCGATGGCAGCCTCTGCCCAGTCGGGCGATGTTGCGACCAGCAGGTCAACGGATTTGCGGGCCAAGGTAAACTCCGGGTCGATGAATCAACAAATCGTCAATCGCAACAGAAACACGATTCGAGCGTATCTGGAGCGGCGCCAATTGTACCCGTTCCAGCTGAGAGACGTCGCGTCTGAAGACCTGGGCGCCGTGGTGGTGATTCCCTGCTTCGATGAGCCGGATATCTGCGGCACGCTGGATTCCCTCAAGGACTGCCGGTTTCCAGGCTGCAGTGTGGCTATCCTCGTCGTGGTCAACGCCTCCGAGCACGCACCGGCAGAGGCGCTGGCCGCCAACCGGGCCAGTATCCGGGCGATTCGAGACTGGTGCGGGCGACGCCGACCGGCCTGGTTGAGCTGCCATGTGATCGAACACCAGAGCATGCCTGAACGTCATGCCGGTGTCGGTCTGGCGCGCAAGCTGGGGCTCGATGAAGGAGCCGGATGCCTGGCATCGAATGCCGATGGAGACGGGGTGCTGATCAGCCTGGATGCCGATTGCCGCGTTGATGCCGCTTATCTGGAGACCCTCGTGGCCCATTTTCGCGAACATCCGGAATGTCCGGGTGTCTCGATCGATTTCGAGCATCCCGTGGATCTCGAGGGCGATGACCCGGTCCACCTGGCTGTCGCAGAGTACGAGCTGCATCTGCGCTATTACGTGGCGGGCCTGCGCTACGCCGGGTTTCCCTATGCGTTTCATACGGTGGGCTCGGCCATGGCCTGTCGTGCCGTCGCCTATGCCCGGCAGGGCGGTATGAATCGCCGCCAGGGCGGAGAGGACTTCTATTTCATACAGAAACTGGTCGCATCCGGCGGTTATCGGTCTGTGACCGCAACGACCGTCTACCCGGGTGTGCGCAGGTCTTCCCGCGTGCCGTTTGGCACCGGTCCCGCCGTGGCGCGGGCGCTGGCCGGCGGCGGGGGGCAGCTGACCTATGCTCCGGAAATATTTGCGGATCTGGCGGTTTTTTGTGCCGGAGTGCCGGACCTGCAGTCAGGCTCGCGCCCGGTCACCGGCCGGCAATACTCACCGGCGCTGGAGGCCTATCTGGACGGCACCGATTTCCAGCAGGCGATTCGGGAGATTCGCAACAACGTCGCCAGCCCGGCTGCGTTCCACAAGCGCCTGTTCCGCTGGTTCAACGCCTTTCGTTTTCTCAAGTTTGCCCAGTTTGCCAGCGGCAGTTTCTACCCGAAGCCGCCGGTTGTCGATGCTGCGTATCGATTGATGCAGCAAATATGTGTCACCGGTTCCGGTGCGGTTCCGGCCGCGGGCAGCAATATGCCGGCGCTCCTGCGGTGGTATCGATCCGGTGAACGTCTTAAACTATCGCACTGTCAGGGGTCCGGGTCGAACCGCCCGGCTGCATTCGAATTTGCCAACAATAAAGTGCAGAGGAAATCTGAATGAAACTTATCACTGCGATTGTCAAACCCTTTCGTCTTGACGACGTGCGAAATGCGCTGGCAGAGGTCGGCGTCAACGGTATGACCGTTACCGAAGTAAAAGGTTTTGGCCGTCAGCGAGGGCATACCGAGCTTTATCGCGGTGCGGAATATGTCGTGGATTTCCTGCCGAAATCGAAAATCGAAGCGGCCGTCAGCGACGATCTTGTCGAACAGGCCATCGAGGCGATTACCTCGGCAGCGCGGACGGGAAAAGTCGGTGACGGAAAGATATTTGTGACCAGCCTCGAGCAGGCGGTAAGAATCAGAACCGGAGAGACCGATAACAATGCTTTGTAGCCGGCGGGCAGACCGGCTTCTGAACAACTGGGGGAGCAACGATGGCGATGCCTGGTAGAGCAGTGGCACTGCGGGCGATGGTTTTATTGCTGGTGCCGGGCCTGGTATTTGCGGAAGGGATCGATACGGGCGACACGGCCTGGATGCTGACTGCTACCGCGCTGGTATTATTCATGACCCTGCCGGGGCTGGCACTGTTCTATTCCGGCCTGGTCCGGGACCGCAACGTGTTGTCGGTTCTGATGCAGTGTTTCGCGATCACCTGCCTGGTGTCGGTGTTCTGGATTGTGGCCGGGTACAGTCTCACTTTTACCGACGGCGGCGCCCTGCAGAAATGGACCGGCGGCCTGGACAAGGTTCTGCTGGCCGGCATTACACCCGCATCCGCACAGGGCAATATTCCGGAAACCGTATTCCTGATGTTTCAGATGACCTTCGCCATTATCACCCCGGCGCTGGTCGTGGGCGGGTTCGCCGAGCGCATGCGCTTTTCGGCAATGATCTGTTTTTCCGCACTGTGGGTACTGCTCGTCTATGTGCCGGTGGCGCACTGGGTGTGGGGCGGGGGGTGGCTCGCAGAGATGGGCTTCATGGATTTTGCCGGCGGGGCGGTGGTGCATATCAATGCCGGCGTGGGGGCTTTGGTCGCCGCGCTGGTGCTGGGAAAACGCAAGGGTTTTCCCAATACACCGATGCCGCCGCACAACCTGCCGACCACTGTCGCCGGTGCCTGCATGCTGTGGGTGGGCTGGTTCGGGTTTAACGCCGGGAGTGCCATTGCAGCTGACGGCGCCGCGGGTATGGCGATGCTGGTGACCCATATCGGAGCGGCTGCAGGCTCGCTGGCCTGGATGGGCCAGGAGGGGATTAAATTCGGCAAGCCCAGCGTACTGGGTATTGTGACGGGCATGGTTGCGGGGCTGGGCACCATTACGCCCGCCTCCGGATTTGTCGGGCCTGCCGGAGCGCTGGCCATCGGGCTGGCCGCGGGAGTCTGCTGCTTCTGGGCGACCAAGCTGATCAAGCGTGTACTGCGAATCGACGATTCACTTGATGTATTTCCGGTGCACGGAATCGGCGGGATCCTCGGCATTCTGCTGACTTCGGTATTCGCGGCCGTCAGCATGGGCGGCCTGGGCTTGCCGGAAGGCCGGGGTATTGCCGTACAGTTCGGCGTTCAGGCAATCGGCGCGGTGGCAACGATTGCCTGGTGTGCCGTGCTGACCTTTGCGATTCTCAAGATCGTCGGCGTCGTGATTCCGTTGCGGGTTAGCGAAGAAGAGGAGACCGAGGGGCTGGATATCGTTCTGCACGACGAGCGAGGGTACAATCTCTGAAAATCCTGCTGAACGTGCGGTGTGCGATGCCGGTGGCGATCGCCCGGCGGCAGCGCTCCGCAGTGCGTTCATCGCTGTAGCGGCCGGGTGCGCAGGCGCTGCGCCGGTTACTCGTGTATCTCCCGCCGGGTCAGTGTCGATGCGCCGGTACTGCCGCCGGCTCCCTGTCGTGAGCGTGCTTTTTGCCGGCGTTTTCGCCTTTGCAGCAATCTGGGTATGAGCAGCGCCGTGAGTATCACGATATAGATCAGCGGCTCGCTGATATCTTTTTTCACCTGCCAGTAAAAATGCCAGCAGACGAGTATGCCGACCAGGTAGATCGAATAGTGAAGCTGTTGCCAGCGATGGCGCAGTCTGCGGCGCCAGCCGGCTGTCGAGGTGACCGCGAGCGGAACGAGCAGCACGAAAGCGGAAAAACCGATGGTGATAAACGGCCGTTTTACGATGTCCTCGACGATCAGCGCGAGACTGAGTGTCTGGTCGAGAACAAGGTAGTTGAGAAAATGCAGGGCGACATAGAAAAACGCAAACAGCCCCAGCATACGCCTGAACTGCAGCAGCCAGGCCAAGCCGGTTAAAAGCCGTAATGGTGTGATGGCGAGCGTGGCCAGAAGCAGGCGCAGTCCCCAGATGCCCAGCGTATCCTGAATTTCCTCAACAGGATTGGCGCCAAGGTCCAGCCCGCCCAGCTGAAGGGCTCTGGCAAGAAGCCATGCGAATGGCAGCAGGCATGCGAAAAACAATACCGGTTTGTAGATAAAACGGATGTGTCCGAGTTTTGCCAAGAAGAATACTCAGAAGTTTCTGGTCAGGTCGAGGCCGCTGTAGAGTTGTGCCACCTGGTCGGCATATCCGTTAAAAAGCAGGGTCGGCTTCTTGCCGGCAAATAGGCCCGCGCCGATGACCCGTTCGCGCTTCTGGCTCCACCGGGGATGGTCGACTGCCGGGTTGACGTTGGCGTAGAAGCCGTATTCCCCGGGGGCGGAAGCGTTCCAGGTGGTGCGTGGCTGCGATTCACTGAAACTGATGCGAACGATCGATTTGATGCTCTTGAATCCGTACTTCCAGGGCACGACCAGCCGCAACGGTGCACCGTTCTGGTTCGGCAGCTCGACGCCGTAAACCCCGACTGCAAGAATGGTCAAAGGGTGCATGGCTTCGGCCATGGTCAGCCCCTCGACATACGGCCATCGCAGGACCCGGCTGCGCTGCCCGGGCATTTCCTCTTTACGGACTATCGTTTCAAAGGCAACGTATTTCGCCCGGGAGGTCGGCTTCAGCCGCTTGATCAGATCGCCCAAAGAAAATCCGACCCAGGGAACGACCATTGACCATGCTTCGACACACCGGAGCCGGTAGATTCTTTCTTCCAGCGGATGCGGGCCAACGATATCGTCGTAGTCGAATGTCCCTGCCTGCTCGACTTCTCCGTCGACGGTGACCTGCCAGGGCTTTGGCCTGAACGCTGCGGAATTTTTCGCCGGGTCGTCCTTGCCGGTGCCGAATTCATAGAAGTTGTTGTACCGGGTGATATCCTCGAACGAATTGGGTGTCTCAGCGGTGCTAAGGGGGCTCGGGCGGACATCTCCGAGGCGGCGATACTTCGCCGGGATGTCCGCTGCGCCGGCAGCGGTGCCGGCGCCCAGCAGCAGCCCCGTTCCGGCAGCACCGGCTGACCGCATGAATTGTCTTCTGTCCAGGTAGCGTTGCTCCGGCGTAATTTCCGAAGGCCGAATGTCCGGCGGCCGTTTGATCAGCATGGTATTTCTCTACTCCGATACAACAGGTTGCAGATATCAGCACTCAGTCAGCGGGTCTTCGGCCCGGTTTGGTAAAAGACCCGTTCAGATTCCAGTCATAATCATCGAATTCCAGGTGGAACTCGCCCTTTTCCAGGGCCGCGGCAACTTCAGGGTTATCGACGAATCCGGACAGGTAAGTCTGCACCGATCCTGCGGCTGCTTCGAAATCCGGCTGATACCACGCAAATATTCTTGACAGGTAGGCGGTCTTGCGTGCCAGATCGAAGCGGTTGCGGCTCTGGTCATTGATGAACCGGCGGGCGGCGGTATTGAGGTCGTCATCCATGGTTTCCGGCTCATAGGCCCGGTCTGACAGCCGCGGGCAGGAAATAGAAGCGCAAACGATCGCAAAATGGATTCTTGGGTCCCCGATCGGAATCAGCCGTTCTTTTTCAAGCTCCGACAGGTTCATCTTCGTGCCATGGACAGTGTATCCGGCAAGCCTGAAAAAAAGCAATCTTCCCCAGGCCGATCGCGGCGACCGGCCGTCCAGGATTCCCTGTATGGCAAGAGCGTTGTAGGCGTTTATATAGAAAGCCAGCCGGTCATTTGGCTCCCGTAACATTTCTTCGGAGGCCGCGCCCACCTGTTCTACAAAGTCGGCAAACGCCGGGTCCAGGCGAATGCTGTCGTAGTCTACGAAACCGTTCCGGACGCCTCTGAGCAGGACGCCGTCCAGCAGTTCATAGCCGGGCGCTACATCATCGGCGGCTTGCGGGCTGTGCGAAGGCAGGAGGAGCGCCGTGGCCAGGAGCAGTGCGGGCAGCATGAAGCGGTGGTTGAGGGGGTATGTGTGCATGATCTTGCTGATTCAGTTTCTCGTAGAGGTTCGATTGCGACCGCGGAGATGAGTTCCATCGAAAATATCTTGTGACCCCGGGACAAGCCTTCTAAGCTCTGGTTTTTCAGTCTGGCCCGGGCGGTATTCCCGGGCAGTATTTCAAGGATAGCAACATACCATGATGATGCGCAGGCAGCCGCTATTGATCCGGGTCCTGGTCATGGTCGCGTTTCTGCTGGCGGCAGGGTGCAGCGGGGATACCACGACCCGAACCATCACCATCGGGGGCACTGCGGCCCCCGGTACGCCCGGAGAGCAAATGTGGCTGACGTTCAGGGATGAAGTAGAAGCTGCGTCAGGCGGAAGGCTGCGGCTGCGCCCCCTGATATACGGTCAACTGGGTTCGGAAGAACAACTGTTGTCGGGGTTACGCCGCGGCAGGATTCAGTTTGCCAATCTGTCGGCACAGATTACTTCTACAGTCGTTCCGGAACTGGCGCTGCTGTATGCACCCTATCTGTTCGACAGCGAAGCGGAGGCGGATTATGTGTACGACAGGTACCTGACCGGTGTTTTCCATGATTTGCTGGCGGAAAAGGGGCTGTACCTGCTGACATGGTATGAAATCGGCTTTCATCATATTTACTCGACCACGCCGGTTGCTCTACCCGGCGAAGTGCGCGGCCGGCGTTTTCGGGTCTCATCCAGCCTCAATTCACGGTTGCTGGCCCAGGCGCTGGGTGCAGACGTTATCCCCCTGGGTTTCGGGGAAATCGTTTCGTCGTTGCAGACCGGGTTGATTACCACCGGCGAAAATGCCGTCAGCCTGTATGCCCGGACCGGTATTGCCGGTGAAGCGCCCTATCTGGCGCTGACAGGTCATGCGCTGGGCATGTCGGTGATCGTTGCCCGGAAAAGCTGGTGGGACGGGCTGCCTGCAAGTGACCGGGAACTGCTGCAGCAGCTGTTTCCGTCCATTCAGGATTCGCGGCAGGCCATTCGGGCCGAGACCGCCGCCTAACTGGCAGATGCACCTGCCCTGGGTTTCACTGCACAGCCGCTCACCGTGGAGCAAAAAGCGCGGTGGCGGAACGCAACCGCAGGAGTGACCGAGCAGCTGCTCCAGACGATCGGCGGCAGGTCCGCAGAGATCTATGACCTGATCCAGAAAGGCAGGGCCGAGTTTGCCGCGCAATAACCCGGATTGCGCCCTGGTTTGACATATTCCTCGCCTGGCAGGGAAGATCCGCCGGATTTTCTGCGGTCTGTAAACCGATGCCGCATTGCTGCGTTATTTCCTCTGACAGCACATTTCAGAGCCCCGGAAGCGGGCAGGAGGAATACCATGATCAGGAAATACGCAGCCGCCGTGATGATACTGATGCTTGCCCAACTGGGGTGGAGCACCGGATTCGGCCAGGACCTGGGTGACAGGGTCGAGAACCGTTTCGATCGTCATGGTGACAGAATCGAAGACCGGCTGGATCGCAAGGGCGACCGGATTGACCATCGGCTGGACAGAAAAGGTGACACCATCAATGATCGCCTGGACCGCAAGGCCGACCGGGCGGCAGCAGCCGGCCACCCCCGGGCGGCACGTAAACTGGATCGCAAGGGCGACCGAATCGACCGGCGCATGGACCGGAAAGGCGATCGTATCGACCGTCGTCTCGATCGCAAGGGCGACCGGATCGATCGCAGAATGGATCGCAAGGGGCGCAGCGCCGACAGGCGAATCGACCGGCGAACTTCACGGCACGGTCGTTAAGGAGTGTAATATCCGACGGTTGCAAAAGGCACCGTGCCACGCGGTGCCTTTTTCTTGATTTCACCTGCGTGTCCCGGGTGATATATTGACGGCAGGATGAACGCGCGTTCCAACATGCTTCCGAATGCCGATGAGACCCTGCCGGGACGCCAGGAGAGCCTGAGAGTCCCTGAACGGCACTATGTCACCGGCCACCCCCTCGAAGCGCCGTTTCCTGACGGGATGCAACTGGCTCTGTTCGGCATGGGATGTTTCTGGGGAGCGGAACGAATTTTCTGGGAACTGCCCGGTGTCTATTCGACAGCTGTCGGTTATTCGGGAGGGATTACTCCGAACCCGACTTACGAAGAAGTATGCAGTGGCCTGACTGCCCATGCCGAGGTCGTCAGAGTGGTTTTTGACCCGGCCCGGATCAGCTACGATGAATTGCTGGGTGTTTTCTGGGAGCATCACGACCCCACCCAGGGAATGCGGCAGGGAAACGATATTGGCACCCAGTACCGGTCGGCAATATATACCTGCGACCCGGTCCAGCGCGATGCGGCATTGGCATCAAAGGCTCGCTATGCCGAGACACTGCGCAAGGCGGGCCATGTACACGCGGTGACAACCGAAATCAGTGACGCGGGCCGGTTCTATTTCGCCGAGGAATATCACCAGCAATACCTGGCCAGGAACCCGTCGGGGTGTTGCGGTATCGGCGGAGTCGGTGTGAAGTACTGTGGCTGAAAGCACACGCGGATAATGAAACTGTCGCGCCGCAAAGCACTGGAGTGCGCGTCTGTGCTGGCAACATCCTGCCTGGTGCCGGGTCTGTCTTTATCTGCCGGTATTGCCCAGCGAATGAGGGTGATTCCCTCTTCGGCAGAGCTGTTGCCGGTGATCGGGCTTGGCACTTCCCGCGTATTTGCCGTAGGCGCTTCACCGGCCGAGCGTTCGCCGCGGCGCGAGGTTCTGGAAATTCTCGTCAGAGCCGGCGCCTCCCTGGTTGATTCGTCGCCGATGTACGGTACTGCTGAAGCAGTGGTGGGAGATCTCTCGGCAGAGCTTGGTGTTATCGAAAAGCTGTTTTATGCAACCAAGGTCTGGACCAGGGGTCGACAGGCCGGTATCGAGCAGATGAACCAGTCTTTTGCGCGCCTGCGTACCGATACCATCGATCTGATGCAGATCCACAACCTTGTGGACTGGAAAACTCACATGAGCACGTTGCGGGACTGGAAAGAGCAGGGAAAAATTCGTTATATCGGTATTACGCATTTCCGGGAGCAGGCGTTTGCAGCGCTGGAAAAAATCATTCTTGATACACCGCTCGATTTTATACAGTTCAACTATTCCGTTGCCGAGCGCGCCGCAGAAAAGAGGCTGTTGCCGCTGTGCGCAGACAAGGGCATTGCCACGCTGATCAATCGTCCTTTCCAGCGCGGCGCGCTGTTCGGTGCGGTACGTGGCCGGGCGTTGCCGGAGTGGGCCGGAGAATTCGGCGCACAGTCCTGGGGACAGCTTTTTCTGAAATTCATACTGGCGCATCCCGCCGTAACCTGCGTCATCCCGGCAACCGGCGATCCGGCCCACGCCATCGACAACCTGGGCGCCGGCTACGGACCTCTCCCGAACCGGTCACAGCGCCAGGCAATCACAGAACTGCTCGACTAGGAACCAGGAGCACACGCGGGGCAGGCCGTGCACGGGTCTCCGGGCAGTCGGGCGGAACGCTCGTTCGGAGACCCGCCGTGAACCCATCCATGGGGGCTTGCGTCCCGCATCCATGCGGGACACAGTCTCCGAACGAGCGTTCCGCCCGACTGCCCGGAGACCCGTGCACGGCCTGCCCCGCGTGTGCTCCTGGTTCCGCCCCGGCTCCACCCGGTTTTCGCTTCGGAATCTGCATATCGGTCACAGCTGCAATCAAGGCTATACTCCTTGCGGGCGGGGCAAACGGTCTTCGTACGGAGTAAAACCCGGCTAATGAAAAAAAGCCGAAAGAGTCTATGGATAACGGCCCTTGTCGTTTTGGCTGCGGGGGCCGGAATATGGAAATCGCTGCAGCCCAATCCGGTCAGGGTTTCGGTTATTGCCGTCGAACGCGGTGATGTTACTCAGACTGTTTCCAATACCCGGGCCGGCACCGTGAAAGCCTGCCGACGTTCCGGTTTGTCCGCGGCGGTGGGAGGGAATATCGCCAGCTTGCCGGTCAAGGAAGGCGATCATGTCACCCAGGGGCAGGTACTGCTGGAACTCTGGAACAGGGACCTGCGTGCCGAATTGCTCAGGTCCAAACGCGATGCAGTAGCCTCCAACGCCAAGGCGCGGGAAGCCTGTGTTCGGGCCGAAGTAGCGGAGCGTGAGTCCGAGCGGCTGAAACGCCTGCTTGAGCAGAATCTGTCTTCCGTGGAGGAAACAGACAGTGCGGAAGGCGATGCCCTGGCGCTTGCCGCCGGCTGCAGCGCTGCCAGGGACCTGGCGAAAGTCAGCGAGGCGCGGATACAGATCGCACTTGAAGCCGTTGAGCGCTCGATCCTTCGCGCGCCGTTCGATGGTGTCATTGCCGAGATCAATGGTGAACTGGGCGAGTTTGTCACACCGTCCCCGGTCGGGGTCGCCACGCCGCCGACGGTCGATCTGATCGACAGTACCTGTTTATATATCAGTGCGCCCATCGATGAAGTCGATGCCCCCGCCGTGCAGTCGAAAATGCGGGCTGTTGTGACCATGGATGCTTTCCCGGACAGGCAGTTTTCGGGGTTTGTGCGCCGTGTTGCACCCTATGTGCTGGATGTGGAAAAGCAGGCGCGAACCGTCGAGGTCGAGGCGGAGATCGATGATCCCGGTCAGTCGGTATTGCTGCCGGGCTACAGCGCCGATGTGGAGATCACTCTGTCCGTGCGAAAAAATGTGCTGAATATCCCGACCCAGGCCATCCTGGAAAAACGGCGCGTATTCGTGCTGGATGAACAGCGCGGTATCATTGAGGAGCGCTCGATCAAGGCGGGTGTTGCGAACTGGGAGCAGACGGAAATCCTGTCCGGCCTGGACGAAGGCGAACTGGTCGTGTTGTCCGTCGACCGGGAAGGTGTGGAAGATGGTGCGCTGGCCGTCAGGGAATAGCGGGTGATCAGGCTTGATCATTTGAATCGCTACTTCCAGGTCGGTGATCAGCAGGTACACGCCCTGGAAGATGTCACGCTGACCATTGACAGCGGTGAGTCTGTTTCGATCATGGGGCCATCGGGCTCCGGGAAATCGACCTTGCTCAATATTCTCGGGCTTCTCGATACGCCTTCGTCCGGGGAGTACTGGCTGGACGGCGTCAACACCTCCGGTATGGACAACAACGAACTGGCCACGACGCGGCAAAGCCGGATCGGGTTCATTTTCCAGTCATTTCACCTGGTGCCCAGGATGACGGCTTTCGAGAATGTCGAGTTGCCGATGATGCTTGCCGAGATGGACAAGGAGCAGCGCCGCGAGCGCGGACTGCAGGCGCTCGACCGGGTCGGGCTGATCGGCCGCGTGGATCACCGCCCCGATCAACTGTCCGGCGGTGAAAGACAGCGTGTTGCCATCGCCCGGGCCATCGTCATGCAGCCACGCATTCTGCTCGCCGATGAGCCCACCGGCAACCTGGACACGGCCGCCGGAAAGGAAATTGTCGGCATCATCGAGGAGCTGAATGCCCAGGGCCTCACGTTGATTGTCGTGACTCACGACCCCAAGATCGGCGAACGTGCCGGGCGCAAGCTCAGGCTGCTGGACGGAAAGATCGTGACAAACCGGAATTCGTCCGCGTCGCTGCCGTGAGACTGAACGACCGAAACCTGCTGGCAATGGGTGCCCTGGTTCGCTACCCGTTACGTACCCTGATGATGCTGACAGCCACCGCCATGGGTGTGGCCGCCGTGGTCGTGCTGACTTCGCTGGGAGAGGCGGCCAGGAGTTATGTGGCGGCAGAGTTTCAGTCGCTGGGCACACATCTTGTCATCGTGATTCCCGGCAGATCGGAGACCAGCGGCGGCGGGCTGGGGATGATGATCGGGCAAACACCCCGGGATCTGACCCTGGCCGATGCGCAGGCGCTGTTGCGCAGCTCCGCGGTCAAGAAAATTGCACCGATGATGGTGGGGTCTGCTTCGGTATCCTACGATGGACTGGAGAGGGAGTCGCCGATTCTCGGATCGACGCCTGAGTTGCTGGACGTTCGTCAGTGGTCGATGGCATTGGGCGAATTCCTGCCCAATGTCGATATGGAGCGCGCTGCGTCGGTTTGCGTAATCGGAGAAACGGTCCGCCGGGAGCTGCTTCGCGATCAGCCGCCGATAGGAAAGTGGATTCGCGTGGGCGACCGGCGTTGCCGGGTGACCGGCGTGCTGGGTAATGCCGGGCGCTCGGTGATGGTGGATGTTGACGAAATAGTCGTCATTCCGGTGGTTTCAGCGCAGGCCCTGTTCAATTCGCCCAGCCTGTTCCGGATTCTGATCCAGGCAAAAAGCCGGGAGGCCATGGCAACCGCACAGCGCGACGTCAGGCGCATCATCAAGGAAAGGCATCAGGGCGAAGAGGATGTCACGGTCATTACCCAGGATGCGGTGCTGGCAACTTTCGACGGAATATTCAGTGCGCTGACCTATGCCGTGGGCGGAATCGGGGCGATCAGCCTGATTGTCGCCGGTGTCCTGATCATGAATGTCATGCTGATAGCGGTCAGCCAGCGAACCAGGGAGATTGGGCTGCTCAAGGCGCTGGGCGCCAGGCAGCGACAGATTACGGCGCTGTTTCTGACCGAGGCTGTGTTTCTTGCCGCCATGGGCGCGGTGGTCGGAGTGGCCCTGGGCTATCTTGCATCCATCGGTCTGGGCCTGATCTATACTGATCTTGAATTTCAACCGCCGCTCTGGGCAGTGGGCAGTGCCGTGCTGATTGCGCTGGCTTGCGGGGTTATATTCGGGATATCGCCGGCGCGGCGGGCTGCGAAGCTCGATCCGATCAAGGCATTGGCAGGCAAGTAATGATCGTTGCCGATATTTTTCAGTTTACGGCGAAGTCCATATTTTCGCATCGGCTGCGCACTACGCTGACTTCGCTGGGGATTGCGATCGGGGTCACCGCGGTGGTGTTGCTGACGTCCATCGGCGAAGGGCTGCATGAATATATGCTCGGGCAGTTCACGCAGTTTGGCACCAATATCATCGGCATCAATCCCGGCAAGTCGACGACCTTCGGTGCTTCGACGGGAATGTTCGGCACGGTTCGTCCGCTGACGATCGAGGATGCTGCGGCGCTCAAGCGCGTCCCCTTCGTCAAGTCGACGCTGGCCGTCATGCAGGGCAATGCTTCCGTCGAGGGCGGCGGCCGGGAGCGCAGAGTGACGGTCAGCGGTGTCGGCCCGGAATTACCCGAGGTGCTGGCATTCGGCTTGAGCATGGGAGAGTTTCTGCCGCCTGACGACCCGGCCGCACCCCGCGCGCTGGCCGTTCTGGGCAGCAAGCTGCGCACCGAACTGTTCGGCACGGCGAGTCCGTTGGGTGAGCGTATTCGGGTAGGCGGGGACCGGTATCGTGTCATCGGTGTGATGGAATCGAAGGGAACCCTGCTGGGCTTCGATCTGGACGATGCCGTGTATATTCCGGTGGCCCGGTCCCTGGAACTTTTCAACCGCGACAGCCTGTTCGAAATCGACGTTTTGTATGACGAGGCAGCCTCGGTGGATGAGGTGGTTGCAGGCATCAGGCGGATGATGATTTCGCGCCACGGCGGTGAGGACATTACCATTACGACACAGGAACAGATGCTGCAGGTGCTGGGTTCTGTATTGAGCGTGGTGACTTTCGCCGTGGCCGCCCTGGGCGGGATTTCGCTGATCGTCGGCGGCGTCGGTATTTTTACCATCATGACCATTGCGGTCCGCGAGCGTACGGCGGAGATTGGGCTGCTGCGTGCGGTCGGTGCTGTGCATCAGCAGGTTCAGATGCTGTTTCTGGCCGAATCGATGTTGCTGGCGGCGCTGGGGGGTGTCGGCGGACTGTTGCTGGGCCTGGCGATTATCGAAATGCTGAAGATGTTTGCGCCCGGGCTGCCGGTCGCATTTTCCGCGACTTATGCAATGGCTGCCGAGGCTGTCGCGGTACTGATTGGTTTGGGCGCAGGCGTATTTCCGGCCCATCGCGCTGCAAGTCTCGATCCGGTGGTTGCACTGCGTACCGAGTAAAGCCGCGCTCCCTTTCACTGCCGGAATAATGTTAAATTCAGGCTTTCGGAACAGAGCCCCGGCGTTCCTGCAAATCATTGCACTGCAACATTTCCAGCCGGCGCCGAATACGGGCACGGATGCGAATTATGTTCAAGAGATTCGGTTAGTGTGACAGCCCTCACAGACTTTCCCTGCCCTAAAAGAGAGTCTGTGATCAGCCAAATTTCCGGTGAACCTGACGACCGTATTTTCGTCTAATTGACAAGGGGCAGACAGGAGGAATTCTCCATAAAGAGCACGCAGTCAGAATAACGATAAAAAACACGTATGTTTCCTCCGCTCTTACCATGTACAACAGGAGATAAACCGTGATGATCGTACCCGACTCGAAGCAGGAACAAGGACTAAAGAAAAGCGCGAGCTTTCTTGACAACTTGTCATCATTCGCCTCAACCCATACAGCTTCGAAGTGGCAGGGAACATTCGCGGAATTTCTCGAGAACATCGTTCAGCCGAATCCAAGACGTTTTACCCGCAGCAGCCATCAGTATATTTATGACATGCTGTGCTGGTATCACCATGCGAAATGCGAAGCGGAACACGAAAACGACACGCCAAAGGACCTTTTTACAGATGACCTTTATGGTATCGATGACGCCCTTGAGCGGGTGATCGAGTATTTCAAGGGCGCCAGTGCGGGATCGGATGTAGGCCGCAGGCTGTTGCTGCTGCTTGGGCCGCCATCCGGCGGCAAGTCCTCCAT
>JAJRXW010000001.1 GCA_024276095.1 Gammaproteobacteria bacterium | reverse complement strand
TTTCCGCTCCGGCTGCGGCCTGAGGATTCCCATAGTACATGTAGATATAGTCGGCACTGGAACCGCCGGGAATCGAGGGCACCAGGACCCAGACATAGGAAAGACCAAAAGGCGTCCAGGTTTCTATTTCATAGGGAAGCACTGTGCCGAATGCGTCCGTAAAACGGATATCTGCGCCGTCGGTTGCCGCCTGGGCATAGTCGATCCGGGTCGAGTCAAGGACCACCAGCAGCGGAAAATTCACCAGGGTCTCGGTCTGGCCGCTGTTGTCGATCGTCATCCGGCGACGCACGTTCCAACCGGCATCGAACCAGTCTGCAGGCGGCAGATCTTCCGCCGTCAGCTGCAGCTCCAGAAATGAAGGGTACTCGATATCGGGCGCAATAAACGTCCCGCTGGCAACGCCGGACTGCGAAGTCACCGGATGCGTATCGCAATTGTTGATGGTCGTGCAGTGGTGCGCAATAAGATCCCAGGACAACCGGGAGGCCGGCAATACGCCATCCTGTGGATCGATGGCCTCGCCGGAAAAATTGATCTGCTGGCCGACCGCCCAGGTCATGGTTTCAGACGGCGTCGTAATTGTCACCACCGGCGGCGTATTGCCGGCGGTGATAACGATGCTGTCGATGCCGAAGCCCCCCTGCGTGTCTTCAACACGCAGGCGCGCAATGTGCACACCAGCCTGTGTATAGGTCCAGCCGGCATTGACCCCTGTGCCGTTATCGAATAGACCGTCGTTATCCAGGTCCCAGCTGTACAACAGGTTACTGCCATCTTCGGCATCGCTGGAGCCACTGGCGTCAAACTGCACCGTCAACGGCGCCAGACCGTTCGTCAGATCCGCCGCGATAACCGCGCTGGGGGGTTCATTGACGGTAAAGAAGTCAATCCGGAAAATCTGCCCACCGTCGAAATCGACATAGTAAAGCTTGTCATCGAGCCCCATCTGCAGATCGACCACGCGACCGGAAGCATTGGACACCAGGGCGAGTATGTTGCTCTTGTCGGGGTCGCCGTTTTGATCCGCAAACATCGTCCAGACACAGCGACGGGATGAATCGGCAAAAAACAAAGCCTTGCTGTAGGCTGCAGGATAATTATTGCCGGTATTAAACGCGATACCTGTGACCGAGGAGCTTCCTGTGCCACACAGCTCGCCCGGTACAACCTGTTGGCTGTGCCGGTAAGCATAGAAAGATGGCGTAATCACGACACCAGCCGGCACGTTATTGTTGTAAACGTCCTGGCACAGGTTCCGCGTTGCATAGGTCCCCAACTGCAGATTGGTACCGTCACCGCCCTCATAACAGGGCCAGCCAAAATTACGAACTGTGGCCGGCGGATTCGCCAGCACATTGATCTCCTCCCAGGTGCCCCAGCCTACATCCGCAATCCATATCTCGGGTGTTCCCGGACGCTTGTTGATGCGAAACGGGTTGCGCAGGCCCATCGCCACTATAAAATCGTCATCGGCGACGCCGTTGCCGATCAGCGGGTTGTCCGCCGGTGCCTGGATCTGCTGCCCGCTGACATCGATGCGCAGCATCGCCCCGTCCAGGCTGGTAGGATCGCCCGGAGTAATAATGTCCTGGCTGCGCAGGGCACCGCCCTCCGCGTCCGCACCGTTGTTCGGTCCGCCAATCCCATCCGGAGGATCGTCGCAGGGATTGATCGGGATGCCTTTCTGTCCCCAGTCTCCGAAACCGAAGCTGGCACCATCCCCTGCAGCAACATACAGGTATCCATCTTCGCCAAAGACCAGGTCACCGGTCGAGTGGCTCGGATACTGCTGACACCAGTTGCCCTCGATCAGCGGCGCTTCGATCCCCTGCATGGTCCCCGTATCGATGTCGATGCGTGACAACCGACCGAAAACAACGCAACCATCGGCCGTTGCACCCGGGGGTGTCGGACAGGGGTCAGCCGTACTCGGGCTGGGGCCTCCGGTTCCCCAGCGCGGCCCCGTACCGTCGGGAAATACGTCGTGGGCATAGAGCACGTAAACAGACGGATTGGCCGGGTAGTCAGGCGGAATGGCCAGGCCAAGGAATCCACGATCCCAGAAGTTGTGGACATTCTCCCGAAGATCGATGACGAGATCGGGATTGGTATCGCTCAGGTTGTCATAGGCCCATAAAAGGCCGCTTTTTTCCGCAACGAAAATCTGGCCATTCGGAGCGAATCGGGCCGCCGTCGGTTGCGTCAGCCCGGTGAGTACCGGTGTTTCCTGGAACCCCTGCGGCAATGTCGCAGCGACGGCATATTTGACACCCAGCAAAAACAGGTAAAGACAAAACAGCCAGGCAATCGTAGTTGCCCCCGGTCGTGGGAAATTCTGCATGGTGCGGGCCTCTTATTGATTTTATTTGGCACGGTCTGCAAGACTTCACCATAGCACGGCCCATAACAGAGACCGGCTCAGGACTTTACATAAAGAGCCCGGTACAGCCCGATAACGTGATCTTCGTCACACTTTTTGCGGAAATGACCTGCAGCCATTACCGGCCCGATTCTCCTTTGCAGGGAATAAAGCGGACCGCAGGGAGCCATCCCGGCAAAGGGGAATCGGGCAGGGAATGCCGGATACCTGGCAGGATCGAGTCGCGATTAGCGCAAATAGGTACGCATATGATCACGCAACGGCGACTCTACATCCGGATCCGCCATCGCGAAATCCAGAGTCGCCTGCAAAAAGCCCAGTTTGTTGCCGCAATCGTAACGCTGCCCGTCGAAGCGAAAAGCATAGACCGGCTCTTGCCGGAGCAGATCAGCAATTCCATCGGTAATCTGAATCTCGCCCCCCGCGCCCGGTTGGGTCTGCTCCAAACGATCGAAAATCGCCGGCGTCAGCAAATAACGGCCAACCACAGCCAGTGTCGAGGGCGCATCCTCAGGAGCCGGTTTTTCGACAATCCCTTTCAGTCGCTGATTGTCATCGACATCAACGATGCCATAGCGGCTGGTGTGTTCCCGCGCAACGTCCTCGACGGCGATCACGCTGGCCTCACAATCCCGGTAGCGCGCAGCCATCTGTGCCAGGCATCCCGGGTCATTGCGGAT
>JAJRXW010000173.1 GCA_024276095.1 Gammaproteobacteria bacterium | reverse complement strand
GCCGATGCGACCGAACGCCGTGATGACTTCATCGAAAATCAGCAAAATACCGTGCCGATTGCAGATCTCGCGCAGACGCTCCAGGTACCCGACCGGGGGCGGCAGAATCCCGGTAGAACCGGCAACCGGCTCGACGATGACTGCAGCGATGGTGCTGCCATCGTGTAAAGCGGCCAGGCGCTCCAGGTCATCGGCCAGGTGCGCTCCCCACTGTGGCTGACCGGCGCAAAAAGCAGTCTGTTCGCGATTGTAGGTGTGTACCAGGTGATCGACACCCGGTATCAGGTTGGCGCTGAACATCTTGCGGTTCGGGGCAATGCCGCCCACCGATATCCCGCCGAAATTCACGCCGTGATAGCCCCGCTCCCGGCCGATCAGGCGGGTGCGCTGCGCGTCGCCCCTGCAGCGATGGAAAGCCAGCGCGATTTTCAGTGCCGTATCGACAGACTCGGAACCCGAATTGGTAAAAAAACAGTGATTGAATCCGGCAGGCGCCAGTTCCACCAGCCTGTTTGCCAGTGAAAAAGCCTTGTCGCTGCCGATCTGGAAAGACATCGAGTAGTCGAGCTCGGCTACCTGCCGCTGCACGGCTTCGACGATCCGCGGGTGGCCGTGGCCGATGCCCGTCGTCCAGAGCCCGGAAAAAAGATCGTAGACCTCCCGGCCGTCGTCAGTCCGGTAGTGGTGGCCCCTGGCACCGACAATGATGCGTGGTTTCTTCTTGAAATCACGATTCATCGTAAACGGCATCCAGAGAGCTTCTACCTGTTGCTTCATGTTCATAAGGTGCTCATACCGTTTGCAGATACCACTGCACATCCAGTGGAGAAATATGTTGTTGAAACCTCCTGTATTCGGAGGTCTTTATGGTAGCCATCAGTTGGCGAAATTCCGCATTGAAATAACGGGACACCCATTGGCTGCCTGAAAACAGGTTCACCGCTGCTTGCCAGTCCGCCGGCAAAACGGGCTCGCATTGCCGGGCTGCATCGCCCTCTATCGGTTGGTCGGGCCGGCATGATTCCTGAATGCCGTACAGCATCCCCGCCAGTACACCGGCCATGACCAGGTAGGGATTGGCATCCGCGCCGGAGACGCGGTGCTCGATTCGCCGCGCGCTTTCGGCGCCGGCCGGAATACGCAGGGCAACGGTTCTGTTGTTGTACCCCCAGCTCGGACTCAGGGGCACGTAACAATTCTCCTGGTAGCGGCGATATGAATTGGCATGCGGCGCCCAAAGCAACATTCCCTCGGGCATGGTTTCCTGCAAACCGCCCACTGCATGCTGCAACTGCTCCGGACTCTTCGCAAACAGGTTGTCACCTTCGTCGTTCCGGATACTGGCATGAATATGCATGCCCGAGCCGGTCAGAGCGGCGATTGGCTTGGCCATGAAGCTCGCTGTCATGCCCTGTTCCCTGGCGCATTTCCGAATGATGCGTTTGAGATAAACAGCATCGTCACAGGCCGCCAGCGGATCATCCCTGTGTTCCAGGTTGATTTCGAACTGCCCGGGAGCGTATTCGGCGATAGCCGCCGACGCCGGAACGGACTGGATTTCGCAATAACGCTGTACGGTTTCGACAAACGGCCTGAAACTGTCCAGATCGTCCATGCTGTAAACCTGCGTGCTGCGTTCCTCCTGACCGCTGACCGGGTCGAGCAACAGCTGCGGCATCCCGCCGGCATCGAGCTGGTTGCGAAAAAGATAGAATTCCAGTTCGACGGCAACGGTGGGATGAAGACCCTGAGCACGCATCCGCTCAACGACACCGGTCAATACGTGGCGGGGGCTGCCGAAGAAAGCCCGGTCATTCGCGTCAAACATTTCGATCATGCACTGGGCTGCGGGCTGCCCCGCCCACGGCACCAGGCGCAGCGTATCGGCCTGTGGCCGGCAAACCCTGTCCTGATCGCCGGTAGCAATACCCAGGCCGGTTTTATCGACGGTATCGCCGCAAATATCGGAGGCAAAAAGCGATTGCGGCAGTAATACCCCCTCCGAGAAGGCCTTCTGCGCCAGCGCTGCCTTGATACGCTTGCCCCGGATGATGCCGTTCAAATCCGGAATCAGCAGATCGAGCGATTCCAGTTGCTGGTAATTGCTGAAGAATTTCAGGGCATCTGCCCACATTGAACCGGTTCCTGAGGCTTCGGGAGAATAACGATGCTACCAGACACACCGATCAAGTGTAAAATATTATTGACGAAATATCGGGATACTGCTGATTTTCCGGAAATTATGGCCCATTTTGTTGAATAAAATAGCTGTGAGTGATATTTTCCGGGCTCAGCCATATGCAATGCCCTGAACGCGAATGCGCCAGGCCCCAAGGGCGTGGATGCCTGAATGCGTTGACCCGAGTACCTCGATATGCGACCCAGACCGATCGTTGGTCTCAGCGCCGACGTCAAATATATCGACCCGCACAGGTATCACTGTGTCGGCGACAAGTATGTCAAGGCGGTCTCCGGCGCCGCGGACGCGTTGCCTGTTCTGTTGCCGGCTGTTTCCGATGGCATCGACACCGAAGAAATTCTCGAGCTGGTCGATGGGATTGTCCTGACCGGCAGCTA
The DNA here is from genome assembly GCA_024276095.1 of Gammaproteobacteria bacterium. GTDB lineage: Bacteria > Pseudomonadota > Gammaproteobacteria > Steroidobacterales > JAJRUG01. The sequence continues at coordinate 4,171 of JAJRXW010000173.1, read as the reverse complement.
TGCAAATATTCATCCGGATTACTACGGCGGTGAGACCCCCGACGAGGACAGCCCGCTGGACGAAAACCGCGATGCCGCCAACCTGCGCCTGATCCCGGCGGCGCTGGATCATGGCGTACCAATTTTTGGCCTGTGCAGAGGCTTCCAGGAAATGAATGTGGCGCTCGGCGGCACATTGCATCAGAAAGTTCACGAGCAACCGGGCTACGACTGCCACCTGGAAGATTCGGAGCAAAGCCTGGACGCTCAGTACGGCCCGGCACACCCGGTGTTTCTGACCGCCGGCGGCCTGCTCGCCGGTATCGCCGGTTCACTGGAGCAAACGGTCAACAGCCTTCACGGCCAGGGGGTCGACCGGCTTGCTGACGGTGTATCGATCGAAGCCAGGGCCCCGGACGGGCTGGTCGAGGGGTTCAGTGTCAACAACGCCGATGCATTTGCGCTGGCGGTTCAGTGGCACCCCGAATGGCAACCGCACAACAACCCGTTTTATGCCGCTACCTGGCAGGCCTTTGGCGATGCCTGCCGCAGCCGAAAAGAATCCAAGGAAAGATAATGACTGATATCGACAAAGACCTGCGCAACTGGATACTTGAGCGCAATATTGACGAAATTGAAACGCTGGTACCGGACATGACCGGTAATGCGCGCGGCAAAATCATTCCCGCCAACCGGTTTTTGAAAGGCGAGGGGGTACGTTTGCCGGAAGCCGTATTCATGCAAACCGTGACGGGAGACTGGCCGGACGACGAAATCTACGAGGCGCTGGTACACCCGGCCGACAGGGACTTGTTCCTGCGGGCCGATCCATCAACGGCACGCATGGTGCCGTGGGCGCAGGAACCCACGGCGCAGATTATTCATGACTGCGTGAATGCCGAGGGTGAGGACCACGAGCTCGCGCCGCGAAATGTCCTGCGAGGCGTGCTGAAGCGCTTTGCGGACGACGGGCTTGAGCCGATCATCGCTCCGGAAGTCGAATTCTACCTCGTCGAGAAGAACACCAATGCCGATAACCCGCTGCGCCCGCCGGTCGGCCGCTCCGGCCGGCCCGAGCGTGCCCGGCAGTCTTATTCCATCGATGCGGTAAACGAATTCGATCCACTGTTCGAAGAGATGTACGATTTCTGCGATGCCATGGATCTCGACGTCGATACGCTGATCCATGAATCGGGCGCCGCCCAGATGGAAGTCAACTTCGAACATGCAGACGCCCTGAGCCGGGCGGACCAGGTTTTTTTGTTCAAACGCATGATGCGCGAAGTCGCCATGCGCCATGACGTTTTTGCAACGTTCCTTGCCAAGCCGATGGAAAACGAACCGGGCAGTTCCATGCACATCCATCAATCGCTCAATGACGTAAAAACCGGGAAAAACATATTTGCCGGTACCGACGATCAGCAGCTGACGGACGTATTCCGGCACTATATCGGGGGACTGCAGAAATACACGCCGGGAGCGATGATTTTCTATGCGCCCTATGTCAACAGTTATCGACGTCTTGCCTACGGCGATGCCGCCCCCACGAATGTTGCCTGGGGTATAGACAACCGTACCGCGGGGCTTCGCATGCCGATATCCAGGCACAGCAACCGTCGCATCGAAACGCGATTCGCCGGGTCGGATGCGAACCCTTACCTTGCGATCGCTGCGAGCCTGGCCTGCGGGTATCTCGGCATCAAGGAAAAAATCGAACCGACCGAACCGACCGACCTGGATGCACACACCCTGGAGCAGACCCTGCCCGTTGCCTTTGAGGTATCTCTTACACAGCTCGAGGAAGTCACGGCGCTGCATGAAATACTCGGGAAAAATTTCGTCAAGGCGTATGCAGGCATCAAACGAAAGGAGTTTGAAACCTTCTTTCGTGTCATCAGTTCGTGGGAGCGCGACTACCTGTTACTGAATGTCTGACAAACCTCACACACCCAACCCATACAAGCGATAGACGGGCCCAGCCATGGAACACAGTTTTTCTCACATGCAGCACACGGATGCGGCCCATCATTTGCATCCTTTTTCGGATAACGGAGAACTCTCCCGCCACGGCACCCGCATTATCAGCCGGGCCAAGGGTGTCTACCTGATCGACGCCGAGGGGAACCAGTTGCTGGACGGGATGGCAGGTCTTTGGTGTGTCAATATCGGTTACGGCCGCCAGGAGCTCATCGATGCGGCAATCCGGCAGTTTCATGAGCTGCCGTACTACAACAGCTTCTTCCAGTGCACGACACCTCCCGCAATCGAACTTGCGGAGATGATCAGCGCACTGGCGCCGGCGCACATGAATCATGTTTTTTTCACCGGCTCGGGATCGGAATCGAACGACACCGTCGTACGCATGGTGCGCCATTACTGGGCGTCCCTGGGATACGCCGGAAAAAACATCATCATCAGCCGGCACAACGCCTACCACGGTTCCACAATGGCCGGGGCAAGTCTCGGCGGCATGAAACCGATGCATGAGCAGGGCGGCCTGCCGATACCGGACATCACCCATATTGACCAGCCCTACTGGTTCGGTGAGGGTCGCGATGAGGATCCGCAGGCATTTGGATTGCGAATCGCACAACAGCTCGAGGAAAAGATCGCGGAGCTGGGTGTCGATCGCGTTGCCGCATTCATCGCCGAACCGATCCAGGGTGCCGGCGGGGTCATCATTCCCCCGGAAAGCTATTGGCCCGAAATCCAGCGCATCTGCGATGCAAACGATATTTTGCTGATCTCGGACGAGGTTATCACCGGGTTTGGCCGGCTGGGACACTGGTTTGGCGCAGATTATTTCGGCATTACACCCGACCTCATGCCCATCGCCAAAGGACTGTCGTCAGGCTACCTGCCCATCGGCGGCGTCATCGTTTCCGATCGTGTTGCCGATGTGCTGAAAAACAGGGGCGGTGAATTCAATCACGGCTACACGTACTCCGGGCATCCTGTCTGTGCTGCCGTCGCAGCGGCGAATCTGCGCATTCTCAAAGAAGAGAAAATCATCGAATACGTTCGCAATGAAATCGGCCCCTACCTGCAGGCTGAGTGGAGCAAACTGGGCGATCACCCGCTGGTCGGGGAAGCTCGCGGCGCGGGAATGCTGGGCGCTCTCGAGCTGGTTGCATCGAAAGACCCCGTCAGGCTGTTTGACGATACCGATGCGATCGGCAGGCTGACGCGGGACCTGGCTATCGAGAACGGTATCGTCATGCGAAGCGTGGGCAGCAAAATGATTATTTCCCCGCCGCTCGTCATTCGGCAGTCCGAGGTCGACGAATTGATCCGGAAAGCCGGCGCAACGCTCGATGCCATTGCGGCCCGGGTGCTGTAACAGCATGCCCCGTCGCAATCCCGATACTCCCGGACTGCATTGGCGGCAGCCGGGCATGCCTCGTAACCGTTCCAAGAGATGACCACAGACAGCAGGTTCGGCAGCCCGTCTTTGTGGTTCCGGGTTTTCAAATATACGATCTATTGCCTGCTTGCATACAATACCTGGCTGTTTTTCCTCGATGATTTCGCCGCGAGTTCGCATACCTTTACGCAGGGAGTGAGCTGGAAGAATGCCGTAGAAGCTTATTCCGCTTCGATCGATACCCTGGCATGGGTCGTGCTGCTGCTCATGTTCGAGCTGGAAACCGCCGTCATTTCCGACGAAAAACTCGGTGGCGCGCTCAACTGGACACTGGGCAGCCTGCGCGTCCTTTGCTACTTTTTCATCACCTGGTCGTTTTATGGCTACCTTGCCAAATACGGTGTGATCACGAGCTTTTCGCCTTTGGAGATAGACGATGTCTGCTCGCTGGTGGGCACCGACTTTACCTTCGTCAACACGCTTGACGAGTACTTCCCGCTGACACCTGAAGTCTGCGCATCCATGCAGGGGCAGGATATCATGCAGGTCGCCGGCACCAGGATCATCGGCACAACCGAACAACTGGCACTGGCCAGGTCGCTGGCGCTGACCGATATCATCAACGCCGCCGACTGGCTGGTAATCGTGGTAATTCTGGAAATCGAAGTTTTTCTGCAGGTAAAAGGGGCGCTCAGCGAACGAATGCTGAGCGCCAACAAATACATCAAGGGATGTCTTTACGCCATCCTCTTTGCCTGCGCGGTCTACTGGGGCATAGACGGCAACTTCCTGGATTTCTGGGATGCATTTCTCTGGCTGGTCGCATTC
>JAJRXW010000172.1 GCA_024276095.1 Gammaproteobacteria bacterium | reverse complement strand
CTGCCCCTGTACCGGCGCAGACTGTTGTTCCTGATGATGTTCGGCCTGGTGCACGCCTTCTTCATCTGGTGGGGAGACATCCTGTTCTTTTTCGGAATCCTGGGGTTCCTGCTGCTGCTGTTTCGGTCCTGCAGACAGGAAATACTGCTGCGATGGGCAATACTGTTTTATTTTCTGTCGTTCGTCTGGCCGGAAACAGCGGCCATCATGTCGCTGCTCGGCGCCGGTTCGCCGGCCGATGCAGCCGCCAATGCGGCCACCAACCTGCCTGCTGTCGCAGATTCCGTCGATACGGTCGTGCGTATCTACGCGCAGGGCAGTCTGCCGGAAATCATTCAGCAGCGGGCCCGTGAAGTGCTGGCTTTCTACAGTTTCGCAGGAATTGAAATCCCGAGAAAATTCGGGATTTTCCTGCTCGGGTTTTATGCCGCGCGACAGGGATCCCTGCAGACCATCCTGAAAGACCGCCGGCTGGCGGTCCGGCTGGCCAAATGGGCCCTGATTACAGCCGCCATCGGCACGGTGACATTGCAGTACATCTATTTGCCGGTCGCTCCGGAATGGATGAGAGCGCTGGTACAGCCGGTGACCGCGGTAACACGGCCCGCCCTGATCACTTTCTACGTCACAGCAGTCATTATTCTGTTCCAGAACCGGAAATTTCAGGGCTGGCTCAGGCCATTCGCCGCTGTCGGTCGCATGTCTCTGAGCAACTACCTGTTTCAGTCGGTTGTCTGCACCGGCATCTACTACAGCTATGGACTGGGCTGGTATGGAAAAATCGGGCCCACTTACGGGCTGGCGATGACACTGGCGATATTCGGCAGCCAGTTCCTGTTCAGCATCCGGTGGCTGCAGAAATTCCGCTTCGGGCCAATGGAATGGCTCTGGCGATCACTCACATACGGCCGGCTGCAGCCCTTTGTTGCCCGCTAGTCAGTCATCCTTTCGGGTAATGTCATAAATTCGACCGGCCGGAAAAGCCGCCTCGTATCGGCTGGGACGCCCGTCCGGCCACTGCACGGTAACGCCGTCGACTGATTCGTATTCCCCGATGCCGAAGTGCAGAACAGGATTGTCAAAGGACATGAATCCTCCACTCAACCTGAGTTCCTTTTGTTGCTGCAGCGGCCTTTCACCGCCGTAGCTGATGATCACCCTGGCTCCTATGGCATCCGCGTTGCCAAGTTCGTCATGAAGCCGGAAAGTTACCGAGTTGTTGTTCTGCTGCCGGTTGAGAAACAGCCGCGGCAATGCGAGTACCCCGGTTGCAATAATATCGATGTCGCCGTCGAGATCGATATCGAGATACGTGTAGCTCGGCGTATTGACGGGATCATCGAGGCCCCACTGTGGCGCCACCTCTTCAAAGGCCTCACCGTTGATATTGTGGAACAGTACATTCTCCTGGATTTCATAAAAGCTGTCGCCAAAATGAAACCCGTTGCCCACATAAATATCCTGCCAGCCGTCGTTGTCGAGATCGGCCGCCTTCGCATTCCAGCTCCAGAAGCTTTTGTCGACGCCCAGGGCCTGGCCCTTCTCCATGAATCGACCGTCCTGGTTCAGCAGTAATACGTTGCGCTGGACCTGCCGGATATATTGCTCCTGGTTGATCGGCTTTTCTCCGGGTGCCGGTGCGGCAAGGTATTGACACAGGGAGTACAAAGCACTCTTCTGGTCAATGAGGTTCCCGCAGTAACGACTGTCTTTTTGCTCCTTTGCCGCCTTGACGGAAAAACTGACGAAGCACTCCTGTCGCTGTCGCGGTGAATCGAAAACACCGCACTCGGATGCATTGCCATCGGTAAACAGCGCATAGGCATCGACGATTCCGGCACACTGCGATCGGGCATCCGGATCCCGGATCGCTTCGCAGTAGTCGCTTTTCGAACTGCGGGCAAAAGTCATGTCGGTACTGTACAGGTCGGGCTTCAGATCGTTGTTGAAATCTGCAGCATCCAGGCTCATGGTGAACATCGAGGTTACCGGCACCATGCCCTGTTCCGGCGTGATCGGGGTAAATGAGCCGTTACCGGAGCCGATGTAGTAGGCATCCGGGACCAGCCGGTCATTGCCGATCAGCAGATCAGCGTGATGGTCGTCGTTGATATCTGCGAGCAGAACGGTAAGCGTCTCGCCTTTGACTTCGTCGAGTGTTCTGGAGACATAGCCGTTCTCCTGCCGGAACAGGATCCTGTTGGCAGACTCCTCCGGGGAAAACAGTTTTTCGATACCGCTGCTCCAGTTGCCCAGTACGATATCGATCGTACCGCTGTGATCCAGATCGGCAAACCCGGCGGCAAGTGTCAGACGCTGATCGCCGTCCAGCCTGATCAGTTCAGGCGACCTGAAACCGCTGTTTCTGTTGAGCAGCAGGTAGTTACCCCCGCCATAGGTGGATGCGAACAGATCCTGCGATCCGTCATTGTCTGCATCGACCAACGCGACGACAAATACATTGCCCTGCGCCAGGTCGCCCTGAGCGACATCCAGGCGCTCGAACCGCCCGCCTGTATTCTGGTAGAACACGACCCCCTGTTCCGTTGCCAGCACCAGGTCCGGCCACAGATCGTTATTGAAGTCGCCTGAGGCAATACCCTTTCCAATAATGAACGGCTCAAAAAAATCCGTCATCCGGAAATCCCAGCCCCGGGTAATCCCGATATCCTGTACCGGAATCCTGGAGAAGTTTTTGCCGCCGCCGTCGCTGCGGGCCGAATAGGGAGTCGCGGCGATTCTGATACTCTGGTCCTCAAATACCGGCTGCCACTGACGGGCCGGAGCGTTGACCGGCACGGCGGCAGCCACGCTGCGCTCAAGAGTCCGGGTGAAAGAGCGGGTTTCACCGGCCGGCGGTCTGAGTGTGTAGTCCACAAGGATCGCAGTGATTTTCTGGTCGGCAACCTTGGCCAGGCACAGGTTGCGAAGATCGGTAATCCGGAGCGTATGGCACAACTGAAACGAGGCTTCCCGTTCCGCCTGCCATGCCGTGACCAGGCTTTCACACCGTTTTCGCCTTTGCGGCGATCGCAGTTCGAGGCAACCGCTGGGGTCGTTATTCCGCCCGATCATCGAAGAAGCCGTGGTATAGCGGCAGAATTCCTGCGCCTCGGGGGTCGGCAGGCTGTCGCAGCCGGCGAAATCCCTGATTTCCGCATACCGGTATACGGTCGCATTGATCCTGCAGTCGGACAGTTCCTGCCCTTCGAGCCTGTCGCACACCGAGTCGTCCGGACTGAACAACAGGCTGGAATTGAGGAACTGGGTTCTGCAGGCGCGTGTTACGTTGCTGTCGGCAAACCCGTTGCACAGGCTGATATCGTGTTCCCTGACTGCAGCACGAAAAGCGACCGTAAACGTACACTGCATTCTTGCCGTTGCATCGGCGAGCTTCTCGCAAGGTGCGCTGGAGGAGGCCTCAATCGCGTCCTGTTGTGCGATAAAAGTCTCCACCGCGAGCCGGCAACTTGCCAGGTCGACGCCGGCCGGCCTGGTCCGGCACATTTCCCCATAGGTCACTACGTCATCGAAGTCACCGATATGTGCGGAAAAGCATCTGAGTTGCAGCGACCCCGGCAGCTGCTCGCAAATGCCGATCGCATCCCGATAGGCCGCCTTGTGACCCAGGGCGATACCCTGTGCAATGGCCTGCTGTTCATTTTTCTGCTGAAAATCGAAGTACCGGTCGGTCGCCAGGCCGATAGCTGTGGCCAGAACGATGACCGTGACAGCAAGCGCCATACTCAGCGGAACCGATATATACCTGGCGATGACCGAGGCCGGATAGATACTGTAGACGCTGAGTGCAAACAACAATACCGCGCCCAGCCCCGGCGTCATTCCGTTGGCAAGAAGCGCCATCACCACGATCACATTGAATGCCATGGGCACCGGCAACAATGTAGCGAACACAGCGGTACCGAGAAGAACCAGCGGACCCGCTTCGATATCGGCAAAGTAATCGAACGGTATCAGTTCGATTGCCAGCGCACCGAGAAAGCCGGCCAGCAGCATCAGCGGCAGGGCTATTTTCAACATGTAGACCAGGTTCCTGGCGAACGCCGCCAGTGTCGCTCCCAGGGCCGCCGGATAATTTTCGTTACCCGGTGCAGGAGCGGGCGCGGCAGGCAGGACCGTGCCCGCAAACCTCGGCCTGATTTCCGCAGTGCCGGTTTGCCGGACATCAGTCCCGGCAAACCGCTTGACCAGCAACGGAATAATGCCGAGCAACAACAGCACACCGGCAAGACTGCCCAGCGCCATCTCCCACGGCAGCAGCGTAAAGGCCATACTGAGCACGATGGCGTTGAGCATGGGTGAGCTGATCAAAGTGGCCAGGGCGGTTTCCAGCCGGGCGCCGGCCGCATACATTCCCTGGGCGATCGGTGTCGCGCAATTCACGCACACACCAAGCGGTGCACCGACAAACATGCCGGTGAGCGTGTTCAGCCAGGGTTGCCTGAAACTGCGGTGCCCGACAAACCCGAGAATGGTCAGGGCGGCCGCCGCAAACAGCAGACCG
>JAJRXW010000171.1 GCA_024276095.1 Gammaproteobacteria bacterium | reverse complement strand
GTTCTGAGACACGCGGGCCATCCGGGTACGGCGGGGTGTTTGAGGTACTGGCCGACCGGCTACAGTCTCTGAACCGGCAACCGCCCTGCGCCCTCTCGCCCTGACTGCCCGGGACCCTGCCCCCAGCTCCGCTCTGTTTCTTCCCCCGCAAGCAGCACCATCTTGTCCGCTGTCAGTAAACGCGCCCTTCGCTGATACCGCGCGGATCGGTTGCCGCTTCGACTTCCCCGGTCCTGAAATCCCAGGTCACCACATTCATGTTGCCGTAGGCGCGGCGCGCTTTCTTCAGACGATGCCCACGTTGCTCAAGTGCGTGTATTTCCTCGTCGCTGAACGCGCCTTCTTCGTAGAGCACCTGATCGGGATAGAACTGGTGGTGAAACCGCTTCAGGCTGACCATTGCCTCGGCATCGGCGCCCTCTGACCATGCCATCGTCGCCAGCAACACCATGGTGATGATCCTGCTGCCGCCCGGCGTGCCCAGAATCGCAATGCCTCGATCGGATTCCAGAAATGTCGGCATCATGCTGGATAACGGCCGCTTGCCGGGCTCGATGGCATTTGCCTCGGCCCCGAGAAGTTCGAAACCATTCGGTGCGCCCGGTTTGATGGAAAAATCATCCATCTCGTTATTGAGAATTACCCCGGTCCCCGGCACCATGAAACCGGAACCGAAAAAGAAATTGACCGACAGCGTCGCCGCTACCCGGTTTCCTTCACTGTCAATAATCGAGAAATGGGTCGTCTGATCCCCTTTCGCCCCCGCCGGCCAGATTCCGGGCAAAGCATCGCTGGGAGTCGCCCTGTCGGACCGGATGGAAACGCGCTGGCCGGCCGCATATAACGGCGACAACAGTCGCTCTACCGGTACGGCCACATAGTCGGGATCGCCGAGATATTCCGCCCTGTCGCGGAAGGCACGGCGCATCGCCTCGATGGTCATGTGTTTCTTCGTGGCGCTGTCCAGCGATGCCAGGTCAGCACCATCAAGAATATTAAGCATATTGATCAACGCAATACCGCCTGACGACGGCGGCGGCGAGGAAACAACACGCATGTTCCCTACTTTTGCGCTGACCGGCTCCCGCTCAACGACGGTGTAACCGGCCAGATCCTCGGCAGACCAGATACCACCGGAGGCACGGGCACCGGCGACAAGCAATCTGCCGGTCTCACCTTTATAGAAACCGGCGAAGCCGCCGGTCGCCAGTCGTCGGAGCGTGTTGGCCAGGTCTTTCTGCCGAATCATCGTCCCCAGGGCCGGCGTTTCTCCGTCTGGATAGAATACCTTTCCGAATGCCGGCCATCGGTCGAATGCCTTGCGGCGAAAACGCAGGCCGCTGAGCATGCGCTTGTTTACAGCGACACCTTCTTCTGCGTACCTGATCGCAGGTGCCAGGCTGGTTTTCAGCGGCAAACGGCCATAGTGCTGTGCCAGATATGCCAGCCCGGCCGGCTGGCCGGGAATGCCCGCGGCCAGGGGACCGGAAGTCGAGGCACCGCGAAGCGGATCGCCGTTTTTGTCCAGGTACATATCCGCCGTTGCGGCAGCCGGTGCGACTTCCCTGGCATCGATGAACACCTCGCGGCCCGAATCCGCGATATGCAGCAGGAAAAACCCGCCACCGCCCAGCCCGGACGACTGGGGCTCTACCACAGCCAAAGCCGCACTGATCGCGACGGCCGCATCAAAAGCGTTACCACCTTGCTCAAGAATTTGCTGGCCCGCCCGTGTGGCCAGCGGGTGCGCAGAGGCGATCGCTGCATGGCCCGGCGGTACGGCGCCCGGGACAGCAACCGACCACAGCAGGGTCAGGCACAGGATGGAAACGAAGGTGGTTTTTCGATGAATCATGGGTTTGATGGTTTCGGTCGACGATCTATGCGGCAGGCCAGTATATGCAATCGGCCGCCGGCACTGTTCAATGGCGGTTTATTTTTTTGTGCCGGTGTTCAATGCGCTGGTCAGGGCACTGCAAACCACCGGATGCACGAATTGCGAAATATCGCCGCCCATGCCCGCAATTTCACGAATCAGGCTCGACGAAATAAAGGTATGCTGTTCTGCGGGTGTCAGAAAAACCGTTTCTATACTCTCCTTCAGGTGGCGATTCATATTGGCCAGCTGAAACTCGTATTCAAAATCCGATACTGCCCGCAGACCCCGAATGATGACACCCAGACCGTTGTCGCTTGCATATTCAACCGTCAGGCCGTCGTAGCCTGCCACCGACACGTTGCTGATATCCGCTGTCACCTGTCGTGCCAGGTCGATACGTTCTTCCAGGGAAAACAGCGGGGTCTTGCCGGGACTTGCGGCAATCGTCACGACCACTCTGTCGAACAGGCCCGCCGCTCTTCGAATCAATTCGGTGTGACCGTTGGTGATGGGGTCAAATGTCCCCGGATACATGGCGCCCACAGACACTGATCCACTCCTGCAATCCAAGCTAGCTCTCGGACATGGTACGAGCCAAGGCAAATCGCACCTGTCCGGCTGTTTTCTCCCGCACGATTTCCCATCCGGACGGCAGCTTCGGCAGCTCCGACTGCCGGCTTAACTCAAAATAGACAAAACCACCGGGAGCAAGCCAACCGCGCTCAAGCAGTGTACACAAATTTGCCCTGTCCGTGCCGTCGAAGGGCGGGTCCAGAAACACCAGGTCGAAAGGCTCCGATGTACTTTCCAGGTACTTCCCGGCATCCAGCAGCAGCACCCGGGAAGAGCTGCAGCCCAGCACCCGGAGCACCTCCCGAAGCTGTCCGTATGCCTCACGCTGTCGCTCGACGAAGCATACCTCCGCAGCCCCTCTCGACAGCGCCTCGATCCCCAGAGAACCGGTTCCTGCATACAGGTCGAGACAGCGCAGCCCTTCGATATAAGGTGCAAGCCAGTTGAACAGCGTCTCCCGAACCCGGTCGGGCGTCGGCCGGTTGGCATCGCCGGGCATGATGCGCAAACGCCGCCCGCGCCAGCGGCCACCGATAATCCGCACAGAGCCCCGTTGTCCGCCGGTTCGTTTCCGCGGACTCTTTCCGGCGCTTCTTCCGGACCGGCCGGCCGTCATTACTAGTTACACCACGCGATCATTCTTTTAACATGCCATCGTGGCGAAGCAATCTCAAACAGACGAATCCAGGAAAGAGGGTTTTTTCTCCCGGCTGAGAAAACGGCTCGCCGGTAAAGACAGGTCCGGAAACGGGTTGGGACTACGATTCGACTGGCTGTCAGGACGCAAACTCGACGCTGAGCTGGAAGAGGAGCTGGAAACCCGGTTGCTGATGGCCGATGTAGGGATCGCGGCGACACAGAAGATCCTGGACAGCCTCAGGCGGCGGATCGGCAGGAATGCGTCGGCCGATCCCGACCAGGTCACCCATGCGCTGCGCGCGGCCATGACCGATATCCTCAAGACGCACTCGGTTCCGCTGGTCATCGACGACCGGCACAGCCCCTTTGTCATCCTGATGGTAGGCGTCAACGGCTCGGGCAAGACCACGACGATTGGCAAACTGGCGCGGAAATTCCGGCAGGACGGCCTGAAAGTCATGCTGGCCGCGGGAGATACCTACCGGGCCGCTGCGACCGAGCAATTGCAGGCCTGGGGTGAGCGCAACGACGTACCGGTCATCTCTCAACAGCCCGGGGCCGATCCTGCTGCGGTCATATACGATGCGATAGAAGCTGCCAGGGCAAGGGACATCGATGTACTGCTGGCCGATACGGCCGGGCGCCTGCAGAACCAGGCGGGGCTGATGACCGAACTCGGTAAAATTGTCCGGGTCATTGGCAAACTGGATCCGCAGGCACCGCACGAAACCATGCTGGTGCTCGATGCCAGTCTTGGTCAGAATGCAGTCAGCCAGGCGATCAGCTTCCACGAGGTCGTCGGCCTGACCGGAATTACCATGACCAAGCTGGACAGCGGCGCGAAAGGCGGCATATTGCTGGCCCTGGCCGAGCAACTGGATGTTCCGTTCAGGTATATCGGAATCGGTGAGCAACTCGAGGATATGAATGTGTTTGATGCCGATCAGTACGTATCTGCGCTGCTGAAGCCGCCCGGCGACTAGCGGTTCACGGTCGGTTTTACTCCAGATGATCCGGTTTGAGAATGTCAGCAAGCGCTATGAAGGCGGGCATGAAGCACTGCGAAATGTGTCGCTGCACATCCAGCGCCGTGAACTGGCCTTTCTGACCGGACACTCCGGTGCCGGCAAAAGCACGCTGCTCAAACTCATCGCGCTGATCGAGCGCCCCACCCGCGGCCAGGTGCTGGTCGATGGCCGCAACATCGGCCGTTTGCCGGACCGCCAGGTGCCCGGGCACAGGCGGCGGATCGGGATGGTGTTTCAGGACCACAAGCTGCTCGAAGACCGGTCGGTTTTCGAGAATATGGCCCTGCCACTCGTGATCGGCGGAGTAGGCAATCGCGAAATCAGCAGGCGCGTTCGGGCCGCTCTCGACCAGGTCGGTTTGCTGGACAAGGAAAAAAAGACCCCGCGAACGCTGTCAACGGGTGAACAGCAACGGGTCGGTATCGCCCGCGCCATTGTTACCCGTCCCGGTCTGCTGATCGCCGATGAGCCCACGGGAAACCTTGACCCGGAACTTTCCCTGGAGATCATGCAATTGTTCCGGCGGCTGAATGAAGTCGGCGTCACCATGCTGATTGCAACCCATGACCTGGAACTCGTTGAACGGATCGGCGGCCGGCGGATCGTTTTGACGGACGGACAGACAGCGGGATCGTCATGAAAAACTACCTGCTACGCCACCTGCAGAATTTTTTCGGTTCACTGGGCAGCATGAGCCGCCAGCCCGTCTCGACAGCCATGACGGTTGCGGTGATCGGTATCGCACTGGCCCTGCCCTCGGCCCTGCACATCATGGTACGAAACGGTACCGCGGTATCCGGCGGATGGGAGCACATCCGGAACTTTTCGGTTTACCTGGTTCCCGGCACATCGCTCGACTATGCACAACGACTCGCCGGTGAAATACAGCAGCAGCAACCGGTTCAGTCGGTGACCGTCATCTCGGCGGAACAGGCGTTTGAAGAACTGCAAAACAGTGCGGGCTTCGGCGATGTCATGAACACGCTGGAAGACAATCCACTGCCTCATACGCTGGTCGTTCAGCCGACCGCCGATGCACCGCCGGCCGCGCTGCGCCAAATGGAAGCGGAACTGCTGACGCAAAAGGAAGTAGACCTGGTCAAACTCGATACCGACTGGGTCAACCGCCTGAATGCGGGCCTGGATCTTGTGCAGCGGCTGGTATGGATTGCCGCGGTACTGCTGATCGGGGCGGTTATTGTCATTACCGGCAATACCATTCGCCTCGACATTCAGAACCGGCGAGCCGAGATCGAGGTTTCCAAGCTGCTGGGAGCGACCGATGCTTTCGTGCGCAGACCGTTCCTGTATATCGGCTTCTGGTACGGCCTGTTCGGCAGCTGCTTCGCGCTGGTTTTGCTCGGCGCCGGATTTTTGCTGCTCAACGGGCCGGCAGAGCGTCTGTCCAGCCTGTATGGCGGCGCTTTCCACCTCATGGGCATGGATCGAAGTACGGCCATGGCAGTGTTTGGCGGCGGACTGCTGGCCGGACTGGGTGGCGCCTGGTCAGCCGTGGCACGCCACCTGGCCGATATCCAGCCACGCGTCTGATACTGCTTCGCCGCCGTTCACCGCGGCAGCGCGCCACAGGCAAACCCGCCCCGTCGAAACTTGCGGATCAGCCCCCCGGGCACATCGCACAATCTCCTTTGGCGCCGGCGAACTCATGAGTTATAAATTATTGTTTATATTATATATTTTGTGAATCGTTTCACGGAACTCAGGCTGTTATTAGCACTCTAATGGCCTGAGTGCTAGAATTCTGCGGCAGAGGAGGCAAACGCTCTATGAATACAGCTTTGGTTGCAAATCATCGTGATCTCGTTCTTGCGGGCCCGTTGGGCAGCGCAGAAGCCTATGTGCAACGTATCAGCGCACTGCCGCTTCTCAGCAAGGAAGAAGAACAGCGGCTTGCCCGGCAATTCCGTGACAACGGCGATCTGGATGCCGCCCGCGCCCTGGTGCTGTCCCAGCTCAGGTTCGTGGTACATATTGCGCGCAGTTATACCGGCTACGGCCTGCCGCTTGGCGACCTGATCCAGGAAGGCAATGTCGGGCTGATGAAAGCGGTGAAAAAATTCGATCCGGCCGTCGGCGTTCGGCTTGTTTCATTCGCCGTACACTGGATTCGTGCCGAGATACATGAGTACGTGCTGAGAAACTGGCGCCAGGTCAAGGTTGCTACAACCAAAGCGCAGCGCAAGCTTTTTTTCAATCTGCGTAAAGCCAAAAAACACCTGGGCTGGCTGACGCATGCCGAAACAAAGGCCATTGCCGACGATCTTGGGGTCAGCACCGATGAAGTGACCGAAATGGAAAAACGTCTGTCCGGACAGGACATGACTTTCGATCCCGCACCATCGGCTGACGAAGATAACGCTTACTCTCCGGCTCTGTATCTGCCCAGCGACGAGCCCGATCCGGCGGATGTAATCGAAGCCGCCGACTGGCACGAACAGGCCAGCGGTAACCTGCAGCTTGCCATGCAGGAGCTGGACCCGCGCAGTCGTGAAATTCTGCAGGAGCGCTGGCTGGCGGAGAAAAAAACCACGCTGCAGGTGCTGGCGAATCGATACGAGGTATCAGCGGAGCGTATTCGCCAGATCGAGCAGAACGCGATCAGGACGCTGCAGTCACATCTGGCTGCCGCCACCTGACAGGCAACAAGCGGCCGGTAATACGGCCCGCTGCCGGCCAGGCTATGTCAGCGGAACGATTGTCAGTTCAACCCGGCGATTAAGCTGCCGCCCGGCTGCGGTCTCGTTGCTGGCGATCGGATAACTCTCCCCGGCACCGGTGACAATCAGGCGGTCCGGCCTGATCTGGCGGGACTTCAGATAATCCGCAACGCTTTCAGCACGCCGCTGCGACAGGGTCATATTGTGTGCCGCCGATCCGGTACTGTCGGTGTGACCCGCCACTTCGATCAGCGTTTTGTCGAACTCCTGGAAAACCAGTGTGACCGAATCCAGCACCGGAAAAAATGTCGATTTCAGGTCATAGCGATCCGTATCGAAAGTGATATTCCCCGGCATGTTCAGCGTAATATTGTCACCGATTCGGGTCACGCTCACGCCGGTACCCTCGAGCCGGGCGCGTAACCTGGCTTCCTGCTGATCCATATAATTGCCCACTGCGCCACCGGCCAGCGCGCCGACGCCCGCCAGGATCAGGGCCCGCTTCTTTCGCTCGGCCGAGTTGTCGCCGGAAATCAGCCCGACGGCAGCGCCTGCCAGCGCCCCGATCGCCGCGCCTTTGGTCGCGGAGCTGGTTTTTTCCTCGCGGGTATATGGGTCCAGGGTGGTACACGATGCCACCACAGCTGCGACAAGCACTACGCTAACGAGCGATTTTACGGCCTGGCTGGTTTTCATAATCTGTCTCCGTCGTATTGTTCCGGGTGGTATCCGTTGCCGTGGATAGTATACGCAATTCGGATCGAATCCTGACTGACCTCTGGCGGGAATTGCGTATACTGGTTCCGGGAACGGGGGCTAATCAATGAAACAAGCGAGTGTCTGGATCGATGAATACGCGATGGATCACCAGAATCCATTCAATCAGCTCGTCCACCATATCTGCGTGCCTTTGATCGTCATCAGTCTGGTTGGACTGCTGTGGTCGATTCCGGTTCCGGAAATATTTGCCGATGTTTCACCCCTGCTGAACTGGGGCGTGGTTCTTGTCGCTGCCGGGGCGCTCTACTACGTCATTCTTTCCATACCGCTGGCGCTGGGTATGCTGCCTTTCATGCTGGCTGTCGTCGGCATCGTTGCCTGGCTCGACCGGCTGGCTCCTCCTTTGTGGATGATCTCCTCCGGAGTATTTGTCGTCGCATGGATCGGGCAGTTCATTGGCCATCATGTAGAGGGCCGCAAACCCGCTTTTTTCCGTGATATTCAGTTTCTGATGATCGGCCCGCTCTGGGTATTGGCCGGCAGCTTCAGGAAACTCGGCATACGCTACTAGCGGACTGTCGAAGCCCCCCACTGGAGCAATCAGTATCACAGCGATGACCGACGCATACAGTCACCGTGCGGTCTGGCGGATTGCCACGCCGATGATGATCTCGTCGATATCGGTACCGCTGCTTGGCATGGTGGATACCGCAGTGATGGGGCATCTCGATGACGCCAGTTACCTGGGGGCCGTCGCTGCCGGATCGACCATCTTCAGCGTGCTGTTCATGGGGCTGAATTTTCTGCGCATGGGCACTACGGGCCTGACTGCACAGGCGTTCGGCGCCGGCAACAATGACGCCACCAGGGAGGCGCTGGGCCAGGCGGTCATCACGGCCCTGATTCTGGCCGGCATGATTCTGCTGATTCAACAGCCGGTCATCGAGCTGGCACTGATGCTGCTGGCGGCCAGCGAAGCCGTGTCCGGCTTCGCCAAAGACTACTTTGCCATACGGGTATGGAGCGCTCCGGCCACACTGGCCAATTTTGTGCTGATCGGCTGGATGCTGGGCATGCAGAATGCTCGCGGGCCGCTTGCCGTAACACTGGCAATCAACCTGACCAATATACTGCTCGATCTGGTCCTGGTTGTGCTGCTCGGAATGACCGTTCGCGGTGTCGCACTGGCCACGGTATTTGCCGAAATCACCGGACTGGTGGTCGGAATATATTTCGTTCGCAACATACTGCGCGGAAACCGCGGGCACTGGCGCTATGACCGCCTGCTCCTGCTGTCCTCCTACCGCCGTTTGCTGACGATCAATACCAACCTGCTGCTGAGAACGCTGGCATTGATGTTCACGTTTTCGTTTATCACGGTACAGGGCGCGAGGATGGGGGACGCCATTCTGGCTGCCAACGCCCTGCTGCTGAACTTTCAGTTCTTTTTATCCTATGCGCTGGATGGAATTGCCAACGCCGCAGAAGCACTGGTGGGTAAAGCGCTGGGCGCCGGCGACCGCCAGGGACTGGTAACAGCGGTGCGCCGTACCCTGCATTGGTCGGCGCTGTTCGCAGCACTGTTTACCGTGCTGTACCTGCTGTTTGGCGAGCATCTTATTGCGCTTTTGACCAGCATCGAGTCGATACGCAGCACCGCCGGCGAATACCTGCCATGGTTTATCGCACTGCCGCTGATTTCCGTCTGGTGCTTTCTCTATGACGGCGTATTCATAGGTATCACGCGGTCCCGGGAAATGCGGATCATCATGATGGGTGCGGCCATTTTCGTTTTTCTTCCCACCTGGTACCTGTTTCAGTCATACGGAAATCACGCCCTGTGGCTGGCTTTTTCCCTTTTCATGGCCGCTCGCGGCATCGGCATGTACGGGTGGTATCGTCACCTGGTGCGAACCGGCAAAATATTTGCCTGATCAGCCGTCCAGGCTCATTAGGCCTGCCGCGCTTCGCCGGCGATTTCTTCCTGCAGGTAGGCATCGATGGCCCGTGCGGATTCCCTGCCCTCATGGATTGCCCAGACAACGAGCGACTGTCCCCGGCGGCAGTCTCCGGCCGAAAAAACTCCGGGCACTCCGGTCTGGAACCTGCCGTACTCGGCACGATAATTGGATCGTGAATCGAGCTCGACATCGAGCGCCTCTGCGATGTAAGTCTCAGGACCGAGGAAGCCCATCGCCAGCAAAACCAGGTCCGCCTTGATCAGCTGCTCCGTATCGGGAATTTCCGACATCTCCCATTTTCCGTCCCGTCGCCGCCAGTCAACCTTGACGGTTCGAATAGCCGAGACATTGCCGCTGCGATCGCCGATGAACTCTTTTGTCAGCACGGAATACCGGCGTGGATCGGAGCCAAACCGTTCGGTCGCTTCTCCATGGCCGTAGTCGGTGCGAAAAACGTTCGGCCACTCCGGCCATGGGTTATCGGGGGCCCGATTCTTTGGCGGCTGCGGCAACAGCTCCAGGTTGACCAGGCTCTTGCAGCCATGACGCAGCGACGTGCCGATACAATCGGTGCCGGTATCGCCGCCGCCGATCACAACCACACGTTTGTGCCTGGCGCTGATAAAGTTCTCGTCCTCGAGATTACTGTTCAGCAGGCTTCGGGTAGTAGCGGTAAGGAAATCCATCGCGAAATGAATCCCGTCAAGATCCCGCCCCGGAATTGAAATATCACGGGGGATCGTGGCACCGGTAGCCAGCAGCAGTGCGTGATGTTCGTCCATGAGCTGGGCGGCATCGACACTTTTTCCGACATCTGCGCCGGTTACAAACCGGATACCCGATTTCCGCAGCAAATCGACCCGGCGATCAACAACCCCCTTGTCCAGCTTCATGTTCGGAATGCCATACATGAGCAGGCCACCGATTCGGTCATCCCGCTCGTAAACCGTCACCTCATGGCCGGCCTTGTTGAGCTGCTCCGCTGCCGCCAGTCCTGCAGGACCGGAGCCGACTACAGCCACTTTCCTGCCGGTACGCCGATGTACCCGGGTTGGCTTGATCCAGCCTTCCGCGAAGCCGCGATCGATAATGGCATTCTCGATATTCTTGATGGTTACCGGCAGATCGATGATCCCCAGCACACACGCACCCTCGCAGGGTGCCGGACAGGTCCGCCCGGTGAACTCCGGAAAATTATTGGTCTTGTGCAGACGTTCCAGCGCCTCTCGCCAGCGTCCCCGGTAAACCAGGTCATTCCATTCCGGGATCAGGTTGTCGACCGGACAGCCGGTTTCCGACTGGCAGAAAGGCACTCCGCAGTCCATGCACCGGGCGCTTTGCAGGTTCAGAATATGCTCTTCCGGATCGGTGAAGATCTCGCGAAAATCATTGGTCCGCCGGACAGGATCCCGATAGGGGATACCCTTCCTGCGATATTCGACAAAACCGGTATGTTTACCCACTATTTTACTACCGACGTTATGCTGATTGCTTTCAGTTCGTTGATCGTGGCATCGATTTCTTCATCGTGTATTCTGCGATCAGCCAGCACCCGCTTGTAGTCCGTGGGCATGACCTTGATGAACTGCCCCAGAATATCCGGCCAGGCATCGAGGACTTTCTCCGCAACCATCGAGCCGGTGTACTGCTTGTGCAGCTCGATCAGCTCCAGCAACTCGGCGATATCCTCCTCGGCCTCCACGCAGTCGAGACCCACCATGCCCCGGTTGCACTTCGACTCGAAATCACCGTCGACATCCCAGACATAGGCGACACCGCCGGACATCCCCGCGGCGAAGTTCCGGCCGGTAGGCCCGAGAATGACCGCCCGCCCCCCGGTCATGTATTCACAGGCATGATCGCCGACACCCTCGACCACGGCCCGGGCACCACTGTTACGCACACAGAAACGTTCCGCCGCGCGGCCACGGAAAAACGCCCGGCCCCGGGTAGCGCCATACAGGGCAACATTGCCGATCAGAATATTTTCTTCAGGCGCAAAGGTACTGTCCCGGGGCGGATAAATAATGATCCGTCCACCGGAAAGACCCTTGCCGACGTAGTCGTTGCTGTCGCCTTCCAGCTCGATGGTGACGCCCTTGGCAAGAAACGCCCCCAGGCTCTGGCCGGCGGACCCCTGGAGATTGCAGTGAATGGTGTCATAGGGCAGGCCGTTCTCGCCCCAGCGCTTGACCACCTCATGACTGAGCATGGTGCCAACAGTCCGGTTGGTATTGCGTATCGGCAGCTCGATCACAACCGTGTCGCCCCGCTCGATGCCGTCTTCCGCCATCTGAATCAGTTTCCTGTCGAGAATATCGTCCAGGCCATGGTCCTGTTCCATGGTGCACCGCACGCCGACACGATCGTGCGGTTTTTTCGCGGGGGTGAGAATCTGCGTCAAATCCAGGCCGTCCGCTTTCCAGTTGCGCACGGCATCATCGGCATCCAGCATATCGACCCGGCCGATCATTTCGTCAATGGTCCGAAACCCGAGTTCGGCCATGATCTGCCGGGCCTCTTCGGCCACCATGAACATGTAGTTCACGACGTATTTGGGCTTGCCGGTAAATTTCTTGCGCAGCACCGGGTTCTGGGTGGCGATACCCACCGGACAGGTATTCAGGTGGCACTTGCGCATCATGATGCAGCCCAGGGTGATCAACGGCGCCGTCGAAAAGCCCATCTCCTCGGCGCCCAGCAGCGCGGCAATGACAACGTCACGACCGGTTCTCAGGCCGCCATCGGTCTGCAGGACCACCCGGCTGCGCAAATCGTTCATCACCAGTGTCTGATGCGTTTCCGCCAGGCCCAGCTCCCATGGCAGTCCGGCATGCTTGATGCTGGTCAGCGGCGATGCGCCGGTGCCACCGGCATCGCCGGAAATCAGTACATGATCGGCATGGGCCTTGACCACCCCCGCCGCGATGGTCCCCACGCCGACTTCCGAGACCAGTTTGACGCTGATACGTGACCGGGCGTTGGCATTCTTCAGGTCATAGATCAGCTGCGCCAGGTCCTCGATGGAATAAATATCGTGATGCGGCGGCGGACTGATCAGGCCCACACCCGGGGTCGAGTAGCGCACCCGGGCGATATTCTCGTCGACCTTGCGGCCGGGCAGTTCGCCTCCCTCTCCCGGCTTGGCGCCCTGTGCGACCTTGATCTGCAGCTCATCGGCATTGGTCAGGTACCAGATCGTGACGCCGAACCGCCCCGATGCGATCTGCTTGATCGCAGATCGTTTTGAATCGCCGGAAGGCAGCGGATGGAAGCGCTCCGGATCTTCACCGCCTTCACCCGAATTGCTCTTGCCGCCAATGCGATTCATCGCGACAGCCAGCATTTCGTGGGACTCCGGGGAGATCGACCCGAAACTCATCGCTCCGGTACAAAAACGCTTTACGATCTCACTGGCGGGCTCCACTTCTTCGAGCGGCACAGGCTGTTGCCGGGATTCCCCGCCGGCGGCTGTTTTGAATTTCAACAGGCCCCGCAGTGTACAGCTGGTTCGCGCATCCGCATTTACGTGCTCGGCAAACTTTCGGTACGCTTCCTGGTTGTTGTCACGCGTTGCAACCTGCAGCTGCCGAATGGCCATCGGATCCCAGGCATGCCGCTCGCCGTTGCTGCGCCAGTGAAACTCGCCGGGATTCGGCAGCGACAGGGAAATATCCTCTTCTTTTTCCGGGTACCCCAGTGCGTGCCGGCGCAGGGTTTCCTGTTCCAGCACGTCGAAGCCGACACCCTGCACGCGACTGGCCGTACCGACAAAGCAACGATCG
>JAJRXW010000170.1 GCA_024276095.1 Gammaproteobacteria bacterium | reverse complement strand
TCATGTTAGTTTTCCCCCAACGTCAGTGGACTATCGAAATGAAGTAGCAGAAAGAATCTGATTCTGCCGGGCAGTTTTCAGTGGGCAAAGTTAGCTGATCGCTGTCATAATTGCAACAGCTGTTTCAGCCCCGGCATACGCACGACGGAAACAGTATTAATAACTGATTTTATTATGTTTTTTAATGTATCAGGCTTATCGATATGGTTCCGTTGTTGACCTCGTTTGATCGTTTGTGGCAATTTTGGCACTAATCGGCCCCTAACGGCCCAGGCGTTCGAGCATCCCCATGCCGATGTAGCCGTGCATTTGTGCGTATCCCCAGCCGCCCTCTGCCTCCAGCTGACGCCCCAGCTTCAGATGATTTTGTGCCTGTCGGATCAACGCCTGCTGCCCCGGATCACCGGCCACCGGCAGTTTTTCCAGCATCGCCTCCAGGCGACCGAGCACCTCGGCGGTCTTGATTTCCTTTTTGGCCAGGTAGTCGCGCTTGTAATCAAGGGCCATCTGTCGGGCTTTCAGGGCCTTGGTGATCGCATGCTGGGCCAGGATGCCGCTCTCCATAAACCGGTTCCGGGCAAAAGCGTCCTCGGCCAGCGTCAAATCGTCCGCTGCCTCGCCCATCAGCGCCCGCGATTGCGCATGCTCCTCATATTCTGAAATATCCAGGGCCGCGGTCCGGCGGATTTCATGGGCCAGTTCGATCGTCTGAAATGCTTCGCGATAGCTCTCGTAGCCGGGAATGTCCATGACGGTTCTGAAGCCCAGCGAGGGCCCGGATTCCGCCGGCTTTTTGATTCCCCGGTCGGCACCGCGCGCGCTGCCGATATCGCTGCCATAAGAGCCGCCGCGCACCGACAAATAGGTATCGTTCCGGAAACGCATATTGGCCCGGTTCGGCGGGGAACCGGGATAAGGGGCATACCAGGTGCTGGTCCATTCCCAGACATTGCCTGCCATGTCGTACAGGCCATAGGCATTGCGTCCTTTCGGGAAAGCGCCTACCGGCGAGGTCGTCTTCTGCCCGACATTGGCCCTGGTCTCATCGAAAACGTTGCCCCATGGCCATCGCAACCCATCGGTACCGCGCGCCGCCTTCTCCCATTCCTGCTCCGTCGGCAGGCGTCGCCCCTTCCATGCCGCAAATGCCGTGGCATCCCCGTAGTTCACCCCGACAACCGGATGCCGCTCCTTGCCCGCCGGGATTTCCCCGGATTCCGACCAGTAGCGGGGAAAGCGATGGCCGGTCGCATCGACAAAAGCTTTGAAATCCTCGTTCGTAACGGGGTAGATATCCATGAAAAAGGGCTGCAAATTGACGGTGTGGCGAGGTTTTTCGTCGTAATCGCTGTCGTAAAAGTCATTGTTGTTGCCCATCTGAAACGGGCCGGCCGGAATCAGCACCATGCCGTCGGGCGCTTGCAAGGTTGCCGCCATGGTGCCGGTTTCCGCCGCATCCGTCACACCGACGATCAACAGCAGCAGCGTGGCAACAAGGCTTCTGTGGAATAACACGGCTTTCACAATCTGTACTCCCTTAAACCAGCAAAACAGGATGGCCGGGCCGGCGCCATCCTGTTCATACTGTCCACTCTGATTCGATTTCCGGCTACGACAGCCGGAACGGCCCTGCCTGTCCTATTCTCCCGGCGGTACGATATCCGGAACGCCTTTATAGTTTTCCGGCCCCAGGTCGAGCGACGAAATATCCATGACATAGGTGTAAAGCCCGGACATGAAATGCTCGCCTTCGCTGCGTGCGAACAACATCTTGGTTCCATCGGGTGAAATGGCGGGAAACCCGTCAAAGCTGTCGTTCCAGGTCAACCGTACCGGCTCACCACCGGCAAGATCTCCGAGGAACACCTCCCAGTTGTTGTTTTCAAGGACCCGCACGAACACGTAGTGCCGCCCGTCCGGCGCCGGGTAAGGCGCCCAGTTCATGCCCCGGTCGAAGGTACGGGCGGTCCGTTCGGAACCATCATGCTTGATCGTAAAAACGGTCATCGGCGTTGGGCGTATTTTCTTGTACTCGCTGCGTCTCCATGCACGCATCAGGATGGTTTCATTGTCAGGAAGATAGAACGGCGCGCCTTCCTGCCAGTCTTCGGTAAAGGTGATCTGTTCTTCATCGGTGCCGTCAGACCGCATCCGCCACAAATCCATCTGACCGTCGATCTGCCTGCCGAAGACGATCCACTCCCCGTCAGGAGAAATGGAAACCTCCGCCTCGTAGTACTCGTTGTCGGTCAGGCGCTGGATATTGCCTCCGTCAAGATCGGAGATGTACAGCTCGGAACCCTGCGGATAGTCGGTCGAATCCGACCAGTTGCCGCGCGGCATGTCCAGACGGTCTTTCGTCGAAGTCCACACCAGCCGGGTCTGATCGGGGAAAAAGTAGGCACAGGCACTCTGCCCGGTATCATTGATGCGGCGAATATCCTCACCCTGGTCGGTAAATGTGTAGGTAAGCGCACCGCCCTGTTCACCTTCTCCTGCCGCTACGGCCTTCGTATCCTGGACATTGGCAATCACATGCAGGTTATCCGGTGCATAGTAAGCCTCGGCCGATGAAGGAATATTGGGAATCTTCCGCGATGGCAGCTCACGGTTGGTAGTACCGCTCTCACCGTCTGTTGCCGGTGCAGCACTGCTGACCGCCGCAACGTCTTCCTCCGCATCGGCTACAGCCGGAGCATCCGAGGAACATCCGCTAAGCCCGAGAATCGCTGTTGCAAGGAATGCAGCACCCTGGAGCTTACGGCCTGAAACTGTTTGTATAGTCAAGATAACCACCTCTTTAGTGTGAGCCGCCGGATACGGCGGCAACTCGAAAACCGTTGTAGTACAAGCGGACTTCCGGAGCATAACGATCCCGCGTCGCAATAAAACAGACATCAGGCTTGTTATACCAGGAGCAACCGCGCAGCACTTTTTCGTCACCTGTTGGCGGGCCCATGGGATCTTTTGCCGGCGAACTGGAATAATAATCCGCCTGATACCAGTCATACATCCATTCCCAGACATTACCGGTCATATCGTAAAACCCCCAGGCATTGGGAGGAAAGCTGGCAACCTGTGTGGTCATGGGCTGGGAGCGGGACATTTTCTCGCCTTCGTTGTCCCACCAGACTTTCCAGCCGTTACGATCCGGAATTTTACCGATACGCCAGATCGAAATATTGGCGCCGTCAATATCCCATTCGTCGCCAAACAGAAAATCCTGTCCGTCAACACCTGCCCGTGCCGCGTATTCCCATTCTGCTTCCGTCGGCAAACGGTAGGTTTTCCCGCTGACCGACGACAGCCAGTTCGTGTAGTCTTCCGCATCGTGAGCGTTCACATTGACGACCGGATGGTTTGGATACTTGTGCAGGTAGTCGCCCCAGCCTTTCGGCGGAAGCGGCGGCTGGCGATCCGTTGCTTCGCAAAAAGCCAGGTATTGAGCATTGGTGATCAGGAACCGGCTCATCTGGAAATCCGAAACCTCCACCGTATGAACCTGTGCAAAATCCTTGCCGTAGTCCGGATTGACCGCCGGGCCGTCATTCCCCATCCGGAAACGGCCGCCTTTTACATCGATCATTTCCGGCATCAGCACCCCGTTGCCGGTGACACCGAAAAAATCGCCGACGCTGCCGGCATCGATTTTCGTATCGCGCGCCGAACCGACCAGCGCCATGTCCGCCTCCGGCTCAATCGGTCGACGCCCGCGGAAGCCGACAAATGTCGCCTCTCCGTATAGACCGTATCTGATCACCCCGGACATCTTGTCACCGTCAACGGTGGCGATGTATTCGGCCGCCATCGGCTGGCCGCCAAACTCGAGCACGGCAGTAAACTCCAGGTTCTTGCCGTCAAAACTGCCGACGAAGCGGCCCGATGCGGAATTGCTTTCGATAAAACCGATCACCCGTTCGTTTTCCTGCAAAAACAGAACTTCACGGGAGCCCGGGCCGTTGGGCGATGTCAGAACATCGAAATACCATTCGCCCGATAAAGAAGCGTCCTCTCCTGCACCCGCGGTTGCGAAATAAAGTGCCAGCACCAGAAAAACAGATTGAATTGCAGATTGCCGCATTGAAAAAATCTCCCGCCCTTATTGCTGCCCGGCCAGATACCGCCGAAACCAGATTATTGATGGGCACGATATAGCAAAAGCCGATTGCTATCCATCCTCCACCGTCGCTGCCGCCCATGGCATGGACGGAAATATTCCGGAACAGGCCGCGACTCGCCAAACGAACCCATGCCGTCGATCATGCGCGACTTTCCCGATATACACATTGTATAAGAGTAAGGTCCCGCTCTGTCCGCTGGTTACACAAAGTTACAAATGAGTCTCGTACCCAAAACGATGTGCGGGGTACAATCCGGGACGATTTGCCGCAACCAGGAGCAGCAGCAGAGTGCATTTGACGAAATCCGGCCGCATAGGCGCGATGGAAACCAAAAACCGGACGCTGATGGCCGCAATGGGCATTCGTGGCACAACCGATGAGGATGGCGACTGGGGAGAGCGCACCCAGGCATTTTATACGGCCCGTGCTGCCGGCGGTGTCGGGATCATCATTCCGGAAATGGTTTTCGTCTCCCGGGCGCTGGAGCCCTCTGCCAGCACCTGTATCGATCTTGCCTCCGATGCTCACCTGGAATCGGTGCGCCGGCTTGCGGATGCCCTGCATGGCTATGACTCCAGGCTCTGCATTCAGCTCACGGCCGGTTTTGGCAGAGTCGTGCCTCCGTTTCTTTCGCCCCAGTGGTGGACTGACGACCCGCTGCCACCCGAACATCAGCCGATATCTGCATCGGTCAACAACAATCATTACCTGCCCGACCGGCGGAAATTCGATACCCGGCCACTGACCACGGAAGAGGCCGCGGCCCATGCCCAGGCCTTCGGCTTCGCTGCACGGCGCGCTCGCGAAGGCGGCGCCGATTGCGTCGAGCTGCACGGTCATGAAGGCTACCTGCTCGACCAGTTCATGACAGAACTCTGGAACCGCCGCGACGATCGCTACGGCGGTTCGCGCGAAAAACGCCTGACCTTTGCCCGCGAAGCGATTGCAGCAATCAAGCGTGACGCCGGTGAAGATTTCCCGATCATTTATCGCTTCGGACTGACGCACTACGCACCGGGCGGCCGGGAGCCTGAAGAAGGTGTCTGGATCGAACAGGAACTGGAGAAAATGGGTGTCGATGCACTGCACGTGGACGCCGGCTGTTATGAATCTCACTGGTGGCCCCATCCCCCCCAGTACCAGAAGCCCGGCTGCATGGTCGGACTGGCCGAACAGGTCAAGCAGGTGGTTTCCATCCCGGTAATCGCGGTGGGCCGGCTGCAGGACCCCGAGGTGGCTGAAAGTGTATTGGCCCAGGGCCGTGCGGATTTTGTCGCGTTGGGCAGAGCCCTTCTCGCCGATCCCGATTGGGTCAATAAAATAGAGGAAGGCAGGGCTGACGATATTATTCCGTGTATCAGCTGTCACGAAGGCTGCCTGCAGCAGATGGTCGAAGGTCATCCGACCAGTTGCGCCCTTCGCCCGACCACCGGGCACGAAATCGAGTGGCCGATGCTGCCGCTGGAAGGCAAGGCATCCCTGCTGGTCGTCGGGGGCGGTCCGGCAGGTATTGAAGCGGCGCGCGCCGGTGTCGAGCGCGGATTCGACGTTACCCTCTGGGAGGCCGGTGAAAGACTGGGCGGCCACCTCTGGCCCGCAGCGGAACCGGATTTCAAACTGGATATCGCCAACTACCTCAATTACCTGCGCCGGCTGGAAAAGAAACTGCCGATCGAGGTCGTACTGAACAAGCGCGCTTCAACACAGGACATCATCGATTTTGGCGCAGACTACGTCATTCTCGCCACGGGCGCCGAAATGGAGGCCATTCCTTTCGCGAGCAGCGATTCCGTCAAAGTGCTGAAAGCAACCGACCTCCTGACCGGCCAGGCGGCAATCCAGGGATCGGCAATCGTCGTGATGGGCGGTGGCCTGGTGGGCTGTGAAACCGCCATGTACCTGGCACGCAAGGGAGAGAATGTCACTTTGACAACACGCCGCAGCGCCGACGAACTCGGCGGCGATATCAAGGACCGCTCCAACCGGAAAATGCTGCAACAGATGATTCGGGATGCCAATATCCATGTCATGGAGCACACCGTACCGGTCCGAATCGAGCAACATCGGGTAATTGCCGAACAGGATGGAAAAGAACTCGGTATTCCTGCAGACAGTCTGGTATTTGCAGGCCGGCTGATCCCCCGTGACAGACTGCAAAAAGAACTGGAAAATGCCGGTGGGCAAAACAGCAGTCACTTCTTCAGCGCGGGTGATTGCGTCAAAGTCGGCAGCATCATGACTGCCGTGTGGGACAGCTTCAACGCGATACGAAAAATTGCCGCCTGACGACCCGGATTGATGAAGACACAGGCTTGCTCCTGTGTCCCCCTCAATCACACCAGCATGCGCTGCTGCATCCGTCAGGCCGTCAATCGGTAATTTCTATGCGGGACTGAATCTCGCTGATATAGATCCACCCGGCAGAAGCCTGACCGGTTTTCGCATGGGCACGGATCAGCTCGACCGCCTCTTTGGTCTGCGCCTCATTGTCGCAAACCAGTTCCAGCTTCACCTCCGTTACAACCTTCTGGCCGATTTCGACGGAATAGCGCTGTTCCCGGTTATCCATGGCCTTTAGCAGCCCCTCTACATCGATCACCGTCAGATTCTTGAAACCGGCGGTGTACAGTGCATTGACGACATCCGCAATCCGGTTGCGATGGATGTATGCCTTGATCTCTCTGGCACGCATGGTCATTCTCCAATTTCTGTTAAAGGGATTCGAACAGGACGATCGAGACTGCTCATTTCTGCTCCAGCCGGGTCTCTATCCACTCGTACAACACGGGTAACAGCACAAGCGTCAGCAGGGTCGAAGTGATGAGACCACCGACCACGACCGATGCCAGCGGGCGTTGCGTCTCTGCCCCGACACCGGATGACAGCAGCATCGGGATCAACCCGAGAATCGCCACGCTGGCGGTCATCAGGACCGGGCGCAACCGAAGTTCCGTACCCTGCCGCACAGCTTCCGCCACACTGAGCCCTTTCTCCCGCAATTCGTTGATAAAACTCACCAGAACGATCCCGTTCAGCATTGCCACTCCGAATACCGCTATAAATCCGATTGCCGACGGTACCGACACGTATTGTCCACTTATAAACAGCGCTACCAGCCCGCCGATGGTAGCGAACGGCACATTCGCGATAATCAGCAAGGCATACTTGATGGAATTAAAGGCGGTATACAGCAACACGAAGATAAAGAGAATTGTCAGCGGAACAATCACCGACAGACGCGCCAGCGCACGCTGCTGGTTCTCGAATGCACCGCCCCACTCGATCCAGTAGCCCGGCGGCAGCTCCACCTGGGCCTCGATCGCAGCATTGGCATCCCGGACAAACCCGTCAATATCCCTGCCTTTCACATCCATCTGGATGACGGCATACCGTTGCAGCTGTTCGCGACGGACAAAGGAATAGCCTTCCGCCACGGTCACATCGGCAACCGCCGAGAGCGGGATAATCGCTCCGTTACTGGTCTTCAGGGGAATCCGCTTGATCGACTGCACCGAAGCTTTCGAGCTGTCGTTCAACCGGGCGGTAATATCAAAGCGACGAACGCCATCGATCAATGTCGAAACCGGCTCATTGCCGATGCCGGTACGTACCACCGACAGTACGTCGTCGGCATTCATGCCGAAACGCGCCAGCTGATCGCGCCTGACCTGTATTCGTATCTGCGGTTTACCCACATTGGCTTCGAGCGAAAGATCGGCGACACCCTCGACACCGGCAATCACATTTTTCACCTCTTCACTCAGCCGATCGAGTTCTGCCAGTTTCTCGCCGTAGATCTTGGCCGCCAGCGTCGCACGTACACCTGATATCAATTCCTCGACCCGCATCTGAATCGGCTGGGTAAAGGCAATGACCGCGGTAGGAACGACCACTTCCAGTTTCTCGCGCATCGCCTCGGCCAGCTCCTCCATATTGCGTTCGCCGGACCATTCCGACTCCGGTTTGAGCTCGGTATATATCTCCATATAGTTAACATCCGCGGTTTCGCCTTTTTCGGCCCGGCCGATCATGGCCAGGGTTGTCACCACTTCAGGAAACTCTGACAGAGCATTTTCAATATCCTCGGATATCT
Source organism: Gammaproteobacteria bacterium (assembly GCA_024276095.1). GTDB lineage: Bacteria > Pseudomonadota > Gammaproteobacteria > Steroidobacterales > JAJRUG01. The sequence continues at coordinate 4,107 of JAJRXW010000170.1, read as the reverse complement.
TGATGGACTGATCGAGTGAAGCGGAAGGGATCGATGTCACACGCCACATGATGGAGCCCTCCTGCAGCGTCGGCATGAACTCTTTCCCGAGAAAGGGAAACAGTGCCAGGCTTGCCACCAGCAGCCCCGCAGCAATGCCGACGACCGTTTTCTTGTTTGCCAACGACCACGCGAGGAACGGCAGATAGCGGGCCTTGATCACCCGAACCAGCCAGGTGTCGCGCTCTTCCTTGGGCTTCAGAATAAGCGCCGCCAGCACCGGAATCAGCGTGAGCGTCAGCAACAACGATCCGGCCATCGCGAAACTGATATTGAATGCCATCGGCTTGAAGAGCTTGCCCTCGAGACCTTCGAGCGCAAAAAGCGGCAGGAACACAACGATAATAATCATGATTGCAAATGCGATCGGGTTGGCCACCTCCCGCGCTGCGGTCAATACCGCCGCGGTACGATTGACCTTTTCGCCGCTGACTTTGCGTTCGGCCATGATACGAAAGGCATTTTCCACCATGACGACCGCACCATCCACCATCATACCGATACCCATCGCGAGTCCCGCCAATGACATCAGGTTTGCTGAAAGCCCCGCCTGCTCCATAAATATGAAGGCGATCAGCATCGCCAGCGGCAATGCGGCAACGACGACAATCGCCGAGCGTATTTCGCCAAGGAACAGGTACAACACAATCGCCACCAGGATCGAACCCTCGATCAGCGCGCTGACAGCCGTATTGATCGCTTTATCGACAAGATCGGTACGTTCATAGATGGGCCGGAGCACAACACCCTCGGGCAACGACTGATTGACGATCTTAACTTTTTCCTTGACCGCATTGACCACGTCGGCGGCATTCGAACCGATGCGTGACAGGGCCATGCCAAGTACCACTTCACGGCCGTCTCTGGTCACGGCACCGAAGCGCAGGGCTCCTCCCTGGGTGATCTCGGCAATGTTGCGCAGATACACGGGCGTGCCGTCTTCCACCTTGATCACCATGTCGCCGATATCATGCTCACTTTCGACAAGCCCCAGGCCACGGACCAGGTACTGCTCCGCGCCGAGATTGACGTACTGGCCGCCGACCTGGCGATTGTTGGCCTGGATGACCTCGATGACATCGGTAAAGGTCAGGTCGTACTTGATCAGACTGAAGGGGTCGATCACAACCTGGAACTGGCGCTCCTGCCCGCCCCAGGACATGACATCATCCACTCCGGGCGCCGTTCGCAGAATCAGCCGCACACTCCAGTCATGCAGCGTGCGCAGGTCCATGTCGGTGACATCGGCATTGAGCAGCTCATCGGCCCGTTCCAGCGTATACCAGAATACCTGGCCGAGACCGGACGTATTCGGCCCCATTTCGGGAATGCCGTAACCTTCGGGAATACGGTCCCCGACCTCCTGCAGGCGTTCCATGACCAGGCGTCGTGCAAAGTAAATGTCCATATCGTCGTCAAAATAGACCGCGACGTAAGACAGACCAAACAGGCTGACCGAACGGATCGCCTGAACCTTGGGCAGCCCCGCCATGCCGGACTCGACCGGGAAAGTAAGGAGTTGCTCGACATCCTCGGCGGCCAGACCGGGCGATTCGGTGTAAATATTCACCTGTACCGGCGTCACGTCCGGGAAGGCATCGATCGGCACCGTAACAACCGCACGCCAGCCGAGAAAGGCAATCACGCCGAAAATGATCAGCACCAGGAACTTGTAGCGCAGCGAAGCTTCAACCAGTTTTTCCAACATGCCGTTCCCCCCTAGTGCCCGTGGCCTTCGCCAAGCGAAGACTTCAGCAGCAGCGACTTGAGGTGAAATACTCCGGACACTGCTATCCGTTCACCCGCAACCAGCCCCGAACGCACGACAATCCAGTCACCGACCGTAGCACCGGAATCGATACTCTCCGGGTGAAACTCACCGCCGGCTTCGAGCTTGAACACGGTCGGAACTCCGGCAACCATCGTCACCGCGGTAATCGGTATCGCGAGTACCGGCGCAGTAACGCCGGTCAGGATTTCCACTTCTACAAACTGTCCCGGATGCAACAGGTCATCAGCATTGTCCACTTCGATGCGCAGCCCCTGGGTCCGCGTCGTTTCATCCAGACGATGATGAAGCTGGATCACCGTACCTTCGATCCAGTTCACACCGTCCAGGCTGACACGTGCAGACGAACCCCGCTCAACGCCGGACAAGGTATTGGGGATTGTTTTCGCTTCAACCCACATGATGGACTCGTCGCTGATATCGACGAGTACCCTGCCGGGCTCGATCAGCTCCCCGACAATAAAATTATCCTGCAAGACCGTACCGGTCTGGGGCGCCAGCAGATCGAACTCCCCGGTCGCCTTGCTGGCATCGCCCGACTTGGTCAACGCATTGGCCTGTGCCTTTGTCATACCGTAGGCCAGCACTTTCGCCAGCGCCTGCTGCTGGGCAACCTGTGCCTCGGTATAGCGACGTTCCGACACAGTCTGCCGGCCAAGACTCTTCACCCGCTGCCACTCCCTGTTGGCGACAATCAGTTCGCCCTGGGCGGCCGCCATTTCAACGCTCGACAGGGTCACCAGCGGTTGCCCCAGTTCCACCTGGTCACCCAGCTGAACATGGCGGGCGACCACCTGTGCCGTAATGCGGGGCGTTACCCTGGCCGACGCATATGCGTTGATCACAACCTCTGCAGGTACCCGCAATGTCTCGTTGATGGCCTGCCGCGTAACCGCCTCGACAACCACTCCGGCAGCCCGTTGTTCGTCCGCCGTCATCACGATTGCGTTGCTTTCCTCGCCTTCATGATCATCATGCCCGTCTTCCTGGCCAATGGCCGGGGTGATCAATGCCAGGCAAAGGCACACGATCCAAAGTTGTTGCATCTTCATTTTCAATTGCTCTCCATTTGATTTCCGGATACGTGTGTTCATCGCACCGCCCCCGGTCCTGCAATCGGTGCAGCTTGCAGACCGAACCAGGCATCCACCTGGCCCGAGGCGGCCAGCCACTCGAACCAGGCCCGCCACAGGGCCTGGCGGAGATCCAGGGCACTTTCCTGAACGACCAGTGTCTGGCGCAGTTGCACCAGGTAATCGGTGGTATTGATCTCGCCGGCTTCCCACAGGCGCCGCAACTGCTCGACCTGCCGGTTGACACTCACCAGTCCTGTTTTCTCCCAGTCCTGCCATGCCCCCCGGGAAAGCCGGTAGCGTTCCGTTGCACTGACAAGCCGCGCATAGGCGCGGCGCAGAATATCGTCGGCAAGCTGTTGCGCCTGGCTGCGCTCCGCCATCGCTGCGGTTACCTCGTTGTCGAACCGGTTGCGGACGTACAGCGGAACGGAAAGATTCAGGCCAATCAGCGTATCGTCGTCTTCGCGCCCCCCGGTAAGACCGATGGTCGGATCCGGGCGACGCTGGCTTTCGCGAAGTTCGACTGCCGCCCTGGTCGCATCGACCCGGCGCCGGGCAGCCTGAACTTCGGGTAACGCCACCACCAGTAATTCCGGGTTACCGGCGCCGGACGGCAGGTCGGGCAGCTGGTCCGACAGGGTCGGCCACTGCGCCGAAAACGAGCCCGGCACAAGGCTCAGTACGGACTGGCGTGCTTCGGCAAGGTCGGCTGCAGCGGTGGCCTTTTGCATGCGGGCCTCGGTTGACGCGAGCGCGGCAAGATCCGACTCCACCTGGTTCAGATCCCCCGCTTCGAAACGCCGCTGTGCCAGGGCGGCAAATTCGTTCATCAGCCGCACCCGTTCCGCCGCAAGTGCATCGCGCTCAGCACCGGTTTGATGGCTGGCCAGCCCGTTCAACAGTTCTACGGTCACACTCCAGCGGACCGCCAGATATTCTGCTGCCACTGCCAGCTGTTCCGATTCGGCGACCGAGGTACGTGCAGAACGTTTTCCGGCCCAGTCGATGGTCTGGCTGATACCCACCGAGCGGGTATCGGATGAAGCATTCTCCAGATCTACGGACAGCTCGGGATTGTACAAAGGCCGTGCTGCCGCGGCTTTGTACGCCTCACTCGCCTCGAGTGCCGAACGGGCCGCCCGGACGCGCGGGTTGGTATCGACCACGGTTTGTACGAACCGCGTCAGCGCCGGGTCTGCCACG
>JAJRXW010000169.1 GCA_024276095.1 Gammaproteobacteria bacterium | reverse complement strand
GCCCTATGAGATAAAGGCCGGCATTTCCTACTATTCTGACGAATATAAAACGAATAACGGTGTGTCGGAGCTTGGCGAGGAAAAAAACTACGAGGAAATTTATCAGTACTACAACTACTATGAGGCTGTTTTTGACGCCGATGAGCGTATCGTGGTTTTCAAGGCCTACGAAAAAGGAGCGATCAAGTTTTCGGAGACCTATCATTATGACGATCACGGTCGCCTGCTGTGGAAAATCGTGACAGCCCCGGACGGCAGCGAATCGACGGTACATTTCCAGGCTGAATAAAGGTTCTTCAACCTGTCGCTCGAAGGAGCGGTGATGCATCATCGGGAACCGGCGGCTGGAAGGCAGCGATGCGGGTTTCGCTTACAGTTCCCGGCGCCGGAATATCCATATGGTGGCAGCCAGCGGAGCGGCAATCCACAGGGTCATCAGGCCCAGCAGCAGCGGCAGCCCGAATTCGGAGCGAGCGGCGACTCCGGCCAGTTGTCCTACCGTATCGAAAGCGGTCAGATTCAGCAGCCGGTACAGATCGGTCGGGTTGATCAGGATCAGCACCGAGAACATTGTCTGTCCGATCCATTGATCGCCGTCGGCGAGCAGCAGGCTGAGCAGGGCAAGGTCGTACAACACTACAAAAATGAGCCATAGCACGATTGACGCTCCCGCGGCGGTGCTGCGCTCACGGACCAGTATGCTTACCAGGTAACCAAGGGCGATGAATATGGCGCTGAGCAATAACGAGCTGCCCATCATCATGACATAGGCCTGCCAGCCCTCGGTGCCGCTGTCGGTGAGCAATGCGGCAACTACCGCAGGGCCGCCAAAGCCAACGACAACAGCAGTAAACAGGATCATCATGTGGCCGAAAAACTTCCCCATGACGACCTGCCAGCGTGTCACCGGATAAGTCAGCAGCAACAGCATCGTGCTGCGTTCGAATTCGCCAACCAGGGCATCGAATGACAGCAGCAGGGCAATCAGCGGTATCAGGTATACACTCAGACTGCTGAGGCTGATGACGCCTATGTCGAGTGTGCCGGCGCGAGTCGTGCCTGTGGGCGCAGACCCGGCCAGCAACAGCACCAGCGCCGTGGTACCGAGCAGGATGATGGCGGTTGCCACCCAGCGGTTACGCAGACCGTCACGAAACTCGTTTACTGCCAGGATGCCTACCGTTCTCACTGCTGCTCGTTTTCCATGTAGTGGTTATAGATTTCGTCCAGCCGCGCCGGAATCATGTCGATGTCTTCGATTGCATCACCCAGGTCGGCGATATGCCGGAACAACTCCATCCGGGAAGTTTCAATGCAGGCCACCTCGATCCTGTGGTCATTGACCTGTTGAATCCTGCCCATCGGTGCAAGCCGCTCAGCCACACCGGCGGCATGCCCTGTCGCGACTCTCAGTCTGATTACCGCCGGCAGACCGGCTTTCCGGGACAATTCAGCCAATGTCCCGCAGGCGACAATGGCACCGGCTTTCATGATCGTGACGCGGTCTGCCCGTGTCTCGACCTCGTTCAGCGAGTGGGAAGAAGTCAGCGATGTCGTTCCCGACAGGCTGAGGGTATCGATCAGGTCATAGAACTGTCTGCGCAGCGATGGGTCAAGACCAGTGGTAGGCTCATCCAGGAACAGCAGTCGAGGCTTGCCGAGCATGGCCTGGGCCAGACCAAGCCGCTGGCGCATGCCTTTTGAATAGGTGCTTACGCGCCGGTTGGCCACGTTTTCCAGGCCAACCTGTACCAGGATGGAGCGATACTCTGCCGGCGCAACGCCCTTAAGCCGGGCATAGAGGGCGAGTATGTCCTCACCTGTCATCGTGTTGTGAAAAGCGACATTTTCAGGCACAAAGCCCGTCTTGCGGCGTTGTTCAGCGTTGGCCGTCATGGGATTGCTGCCCAGTACGCGCAGTTGTCCTTCGCACGGGTGTGTGAGGCCCAGCATCAGTTTCATCAAAGTTGTCTTGCCGGCACCGTTATGACCAACCAGCACCATACGCTCGCCGGTACGTACCGAAAGATCGACATTGCGAACGACCGTCTGTTTGCCGTAACGCTTGACTACGCCGGTCACTTTAATCGCATTATCCACCGGGTGTTCCTTCATCCGTCGGGCATCCCGGCCTGTCCCGGCACAGCCATTAACGGCGCGCTGTCACTGATTCCGCCGGGATGCAGCGATGGAAACTCGGATTGTGCCCACCGGAGCAACTGCACAGCCGGGCTGTTGAGCAGCAGTTTTGCGCTTGGGTGCCGCCAGATAATCTGGTCCATAAGATCGTTCGGGCGATAAGGCTGGTCAGCAATTCCGTCATTGTCGAGATCGAATGCCGGGTTGTCACTCCAGTAGTTTCCGCGTCCATTGAGGGACCACTCTATATATCGGGTGCCGACGTATTTTACCTGCGTCCTGTTGTGTACAAAAGCGTTCTCATACACCTGGTTGCCTTCAGAGCCGGCCGTAAAGTGAATGCCGATCCGGCAGCCGGAAAAGACATTATCGTGTATACGGTTGACGTTGGCGTTATAGATAAACAGGCATTTTTCCGTATCGCCTGTAACGCGGTTCCCTCTTATTTCAGAGTAATTCGTATAGTTGAGAAACAGGCCGTGGTCACGATTGCCTTCGGATACGTTGTCGGTAACCTGCAGCCGATCGGAAAACATCAGCGCATAGCCGGCATGACTGCCCGTCGACCGGTTGGCGCTGATCTCACTGTCATGCGTATACATATAGTGGATACCGAAGCGCAGGTCTCTCAACCGGTTGCCGCGGAAAATGTTGTTGCGGCTGGTGGTGACAAAGATACCGTCCCGGCCGAAACGAATATCGTTGTTCTCGACCACGGAGCCGGGTGTATTCCAGAGCTGTATGCCATTGCCGCGTTCATTCATGCGTGGATTAGCGCTGCCGGTAATCACATTGTGACGAACGACTGCATGTTCGGGGCCCTTGAGATTGATGCCGATCAGGTTGTACTGCAGTTGATTGTTTTCGATGAGCGCGCGGTCTCCATCGCTGGTAACGAAAATACCGCTGTCCTCGGTAGCCAGGCTGGTCCCTGATCGCTGCACGGTGATGCCCTGCACGGTGACATCGGGCGCTGCGATGGTGATCACCCGGCCTTCGCCGGCTCCATCGACAATGCTGGAAGCCGTACCCAGGAGTTCCAGTGAGCGGTCGATGATTACCGGGCCTTCGTATGTGCCGGTGCCGAGCAGCAACCGGTCACCGGGATCGGCCTGATCGATTGCCTGCTGGAGCGTCCCCCGGCCGGGAGATACCGGCCGGTCCGCAGCCCGGCCCTGGGAAGGCAGAAAAGCCGCCAGGCATAGAAGAAACCCGCCGGTCAGACTGAATATGACCGACGGGTTTCGATGCTCCGGATGACAGGCAAAAATGCTGATGCTCTATGCAGGTTCCACCAGCATGCGGCCACGCATTTCCATATGCAGCGCGTGACAGAACCACTGGCAATAGAACCAGTGTACACCCGGCCGGTCGGCTGTGAATGTAATCGACGAGGTTGCCTGTGGCCCGATCTCCATTGCGATGCCGTAGTTGGCCAGCGTAAAGCCGTGTGACAGATCGTCGATCTTGTCGTTGTTGCTGACGTATACGGTGATTTCATCGCCTTGCTTCACCGTGAACTTCTCCATGCTGAAGGTAGGTGCAAGCGACCACATATAGACGCGCACCTTGTTTCCATCGCGGATAATCCTGGAGTCCGAATAAAGCCTTACGCCGTCTTTTTCGGCCTGAGCCGTTGCATCCGCCCACATCGGGTCATCCGGTTTCCAGACCGAGCGCGGATTGACAATATCGGTGCGGACAATAATACAGTCATGTGGTTCGGCAAAGGTGGAGCCGTCGTGCACGATTGTCATATTGGAGCCCGATATATCGATCAACTGCTCGTTCTCCGGTTTCAGCGGGCCGACGTTGATGAAACGATCCTTCGAGAATTTGTTGAGCGATACCAGCCATTTTCCATCGGCGTCTTTTGTCTCGCCCATGGAGGTGTGGTTATGGCCGGGTTGATACTGCACATCGATTTTTTCCAGGATCGGATCGACGTCTTTCCCGTTGTAGGCATCGATTGCGTTCTGGATATTCCATTTCACAGCCTGGCTGTCGAGAAACAGCGTGGTAAAGGCATTGCCCTTGCCGTCGAAAGCCGTATGCAACGGTCCCAGGCCCAGTTCCGGTTCGGCCACCACTGCATCGCGTGGCTTGATCCTGTCATTGAACAGATCCGGCAGGCGCCGCACATCCAGAACGGTGACAGTAGGCGACAGCTTGCCGTTGATGACGACATGGCGGCCGTCAGGTGCCGTGTTGCAGCCATGCGGGCTGTTGGAGACAGGAATATAGCGGGTATATTTCGACCCTTTGCGGCCGTCGATCACCGGTACACCGCCCATCTTCTTGAAGTCGCCCTTTTTCACGGCTGCTTCAATACGCTTGAGGTCGAATACTACTACCCAGTCCTGTTCACTGGACATCATTCCGGCCAGGTTGACCGCTTCCTCGCTGTTGTAACAGGTCGAGAAGGCGTACAGCCCCTGGTAGTCGGTATCGCAGTTGTCGAGGTTGCCGTCGACCATGACCTGCCAGGCGATCTCCATGGCGTCGCCGTCGATCGCGGTAAAAATTGCATGGTAGTTTTCCGGGTTATCGAGGTCCCGGCCGTCGTTTGGTATCGGTACCCGATGTTCGCCGTTGGCAAAAACATAACCCGTCCGGGGATATTTCTGCGGCCGCAGGCCGTGAATATCTGCAGCGTTGGGGATTTCGATGATCTTGTCGCACTTCATGACATCGCAGCGCACGCGGGCAACGCGTGTATTGGCCTTGTCGTTCATGAACACGTAGCGGCCGTCATAGGTGCCATCCGTAAATGACATATGCGGATGGTGAAGATCGCCGTTCGTCCAGACGCCGCCCCGGCTTTCCAGGAACTTCCGCGTTTCAGGCAGCAGTCCTTCGGTAAGTATTTTGCGGCTTTCGTTGGTTCTGCCCCAGCCGGTGGCACTGCAGATGTTGAAGATAGGCACACGCATCAGTTCACGCATGGAGGGGATGCCCACGATGCGCAACTCACCGGTCTGCCCGCTGCTCCAGAAGCCGTAGTAGTCATCCAGATCGCCGGGGGCGACACCGCTGTTCTTCCCTGCGGCCTCCGTTGTCCCCGAATACAGTATGGATGCGCCGGTCAGGCCAGCTACGCTGCCTGCTCCGGCCAGTGCCGCCAGTTTGGCGGAGCCCCCGAGAAGCCCCCTGCGGGCGATATCTACGTTCTTGTCCACATCTTTTGTCATCAAGTTGTCCCTCAATAAATAGCTATGGCTGTGCCTGTGCCCGATGTTTAGTCAGACTTCCATAAGATACAGCCTCACCGGCGCGCGCACATCAGTACAATCCACCACGTGCCCCGGGGATTCCGAACTTCAGTGGGAATTCGGCGTCTGGCCGGCCTTTTTCCTGATCTTTTCCACTCTGAGCGTGACATCTGATTTGCTGCCCGCTGAAGCGCTGGTATACCGCTCCTGTTTCAACCGCTTCTGCACCAGTACGGGGCATAAATGGGAGTCTGAATAGACGACCTGGCAGTGGAGACAATACAGGCATTCGTTGACGTTGATATTGCCCTCGGGGTGAATGGCCTGAACCATGCATTCGTTGCTGCACCGCTGGCAGGGTGCGCCGCACATCTTGTAGCGCTTGAGCCACTCGAACATGCGCATTCGGCCGGGGATTGCCAGCGCTGCGCCCAGCGGGCACAGGTAGCGGCAATAGAAGCGTTCGATAAACAGGCCGGGTATCAGCACGGCAACGGCGAACAATACAAATGGCCAGTCGCGCACGAATTTCAGAATGATCGCTGTCTTGAACGGCTCGACTTCGGCAAGGTGCTCGGCCACGGTAAGTGAATGCAGGGAAAATCCGAACAACACCAGAAAGATCAGGTACTTCAGCGACCACAGACGCTCATGCAATCCCCATGGAAGGACCAGCTGAGGAATTTTGACCAGTTTGGCGAGACGGTTGAGCAGTTCCTGAAGCGCACCGAAGGGGCACAGCCAGCCGCAATACGGCCCCCTGCCCCAGAACAGCAGCGCTGCGGCCAGCGATCCCCAGAGAATGAATATCAACGGTTCCATCAGGAAATAGCCCCAGTCAAAACCACTGGCCAGGGCATTGAAAACAGCAAGAATATTGACCACCGACAGTTGCGCGTTTGCGTACCAGCCGATGCCGAACAGGGTAAACAGCATAAAGCCGATGCGAATCCGCCCGGTCAGTCGCGGGCGCTGCACCAGCCAGTTCTGGAAGAAAAAGATCAGTGTCAGCACGCCCAGCGCTACCAGCAGAACAATGGTCTCAGGAAGCTTGGCCAGCCACATTTTTTGCCATAAAGGCGTGTCTTCGGTGTCCAGGCGAAGCCAGGACAGCAGTCCCGTTCCAGTGGGCTGGTCGGGTACGACGATGGACAGGTACTTCTCCGGTGGTTCGTAGGTCAGGTCAAAGGTCAGGAAGGCCTTCTGGGTGGGTCCGGTAGGACGGCCCACCAGCAGTTCCAGTTTCCACGGGGCGGCCGGATCGAACCCTTCGTCAGGCGGCACCATAAACAGGTCGACATCCTTGATATCCGGTGCCCCGGCAGCGGCAACATGGCGCAGGCGCTTGTGCTGGAAATCATGGAAGCGGATCGAGGCATCTCCCTGCTTGAGCTGGAAGCGATCGAAAATACCGCCGCGTACATAACCCGACCCCTTGAACGAATAGCGGCCGTCGCCGGCCAGCAAAATGGCCTGCTGGCCGGGCTCCAGGCGTTGCAACATGTTGTTGTACTCCGCCTCTCCCAGCAAACTCCGGCCGATGGCGGGAATGGTGACGACTGCGGCATACAGCTCGATGAATACCTCGTCCGGCTGGCCCTGCTCGGGCCGCTGTGCCGCCAGCGGATCGCCCGATGCCTCAAAAGCGGCATTGACCTGTGCCAGGGTCAATGCCAGTTTTTGTACCGAACGATCAGCGGTCAGCGCTGCCCAGTTTTCGACATCGCCTGCCTGTGGATTGATTACGGCTTTTGGTCCGGCCTGTTCGCGATCCGGCGTCAGCCCGCCAAGGCGGTGATTGCGCGCTACCTTGGTGGCGCTGCGCAGAATGCTGTCATCCATCACCATCACGGTAACCGTCGCGCCGGTGACAACATCGACTTTGTGGTCCCCGGCGTTACCGCGTGCCAGCGCGCCGATATCCCGGCCGTCGTACCCGTCAAGTACCGAGATGATGCGTTTTTCCGGGATGCCGATCAGGACGATCGGCTCCTCGTGTTCCACCAGAAGAACTTTGCGAATGATGCCATTGAGGTCAATGGCAACCAGCTGGTGAATGGGCTTGCCCGAATAACCCGTGGTATTGACGAAGTCACTGGTGAGAAAGACGAAACCGATCTGTTGGTCTGCGCTGAAAACCGGCGCCACGGGCGGTGAGCCTTCCGGCGCACCAATACGGTCCCCTTCGGGGAACAGCACCTGCGGATCTGTATCCGGCAAAAAACGCTGCAGTTCGGCTGCCATGGCATGACTGCCGGCCAGCAACAGCAGCAGTACTGCCGTTAACCGCAGAAACGCCGTGACAGCGCTGCTTTTTTGCGCGCGTGCTGCGGGATGGGCAACGCGCAGTCCTTTGGCGCCAACCTGCATCGTTTTGTTCACTTGATGTTAGGGCTTGTTGTTGGAAATTGGGGGCGAGTATAGCGAATGCCACGAAAAGTTCGACCTGTGTGTACCATGCGGGATACTCTGCGTGGTCTATTCCACGGATATCGTGATGTATGGGAAACTGTTGATATGTCGCAAACAGATGCTCAGACAGCCGGCGACCTGATGTCCATAGCCTGGCGTACGGAACAGGAGGCTGCCCGGCGTTACGCCCGGCTGGCCCGGGCGATGCACAGCTACGGTAACCGGGAAACGGCAGCCCTGTTCGAGCGCATGGCCGAAGAGGAACGGGCGCACGAGCGCCTGATCGAGGAATGGGCAGGTCTTGAAGGTATCCGGCTGCGCAGCGATATCGATCCGATTGCTTGTGAGGATCCGCAGGTATCGACTGAATACGATGATGAGGCGGTCGACCCGGTGCTCAGCACACCCTACCGGGCTCTGGCCTTCGCGGTACACAACAAGGAATGTGCCTTTGGCTTTTATACGCGGGTTGCCGCCATGGCGGAGGATGCTGCCGTGTGCCGCTATGCTGAAATTCTGGCCCGGGAAGAATGTGGCCATGCAGCCCTGTTGCGCACCATGCGCCGCCGGGCCTGGCGGGCCGAGCGGGAGACCGGTCATGACGAACCGCATATCGATCCGTCCGTGGTTCAGACCCTGGCCGACCTGGTTGCGGTGGCCACCGGCGCAGAACTGTGTCTCGCGGAGAACCAGGCCGCCCTTGCCGACAGCTATCCGGAACTGCAGCGCTTCGGTGATGCCACGGGCGGGGCTTTGGCGGATATCAGCGCCGCACTGGATCCCGATGGCCGGCCGGGCAGGGATGCCGTCGCGGCTGTCCAGTCAATAGAGCGCTATAAAGGAACGCTAGGATCACTGGGTGGTGACAAGGAAGCGTTGCTGCAACGGCTGTACTCGGACAGTGACCGCTGTTTCACCTTCTACGATGCCATTGTGACTCATTCCGAAGACGAGTCCGTCATGCTGGCGGCACAGAAGCTGTCCGAATCGGTGCTGGAACGAAACTGCCTGCTGCGGGAAGTGATCAGGACTGAAACCTGAGCTGCCGGTTTGCGGTTCTGTGGAGCTTACGGAGCAGGAGTTGAGTTGACGGAGGTTTTCGACGTTTTTGCGGTTTGCACGCTCGGCAGGCGTTTGACGATTCGGACCAGCCTGGCGAGTTCGACTTCGATTTCGCGGCGCTTGCAGGTGAGGTAGTCCCTGAGCTGTTTCCTGCGCAGGAACAGAAAGAATATTTTCAGATTGTCGAGAATAATCCGGTATTCCTTTCGCATTTGCAGTGCGAACGGAGCAGCGATGACTATACTGGCGAGGTAGCCTGCCGCCCACCATGTGCCCAGCAACCGGTAGACGACTGCTGTCTGAACCGACCAGAACGAGATGAACAGCAACATGCCAAGAAGTACCTTGGTCGTGTCGTACTGGTCCACGTCCCGTGCGATACGCCGTGAAAGATGGCGGGTCAGCTCGAATGGAATAATGCTGTTGATCGTCCCCCAGACTGCAATCGGCAGCATGAGCAGTACGATCAGGATCAGGCGTGCGAAGTAGACCAGGACGAGTATCGGGCGAATGTTGATTGTCAGGTGGTAGTCACGGATTCCGCAGATTCTGCACAGTCGTTCGAATGCCTTGAGCTGGGTCGCGATTGCCCGAACCTTGTCGGGCTCGTATACACGCAGCGCCCGCTGTGCGTCGATCAGGCGCTACAGCGCACGGAAGCGCTGACGCAGTTCGCCCTTGCGGTATTTGCCGTGACGTAGTGCGAAAAACTGTTCGAGACGATTGACCAGGTAGAGGTCCTTCCAGGAGTCGGCGTTGAGGGTCACGGCAGCAAGGCCCGCGGTGATTCTGTCGGTGAGCAGTTCTACGGCGGCAAACGGCTCGAGGTCGTCCGGCAAAACGGTGTCGACCGGAGGCCCAAACTGCACCAGTACATCGCTGCGAAATTTTCCCTTGCGGGTAAATGTCAGCCCGGCAGGCACTACGACCGGCGATCTGCCGTGGTGCGCCCGGGCGGCCATCACGATACGGGCCGCGCCGGTCTTCAGTTTATGAATATGCGGGTCGGAGTGGCTCTGTCCCTCCGGAAAGATCACGATGGCCTGATCTTCTGCGAGCAACTCGGAGCAGCGCGCAAACGATGCATCGTTGCGGGCGGGGCCTGCTGTTTCCCCGCTGTGCCGGTAGATGGGTACTGCGCCGATCAACCCGAGCACGGGTTTCAGCAGCGGGTTGAGGAACAGTCCGCTGCGCGCGAGGGGCCGAATGTTACGCGCAGTCGATGCCTGCAGCAGTACCACATCGACGAGTGCGTTGACATGGTTGGCGCATATTACAAGACCGCCGTTGCCGGAGATTGCGTCGGTCCCTGTAACCTCGACGGTACGGTAGAACACGCGCACAACCGCCTGACAAAAAAAGCGCCAGATCTTCGTGAACCAAACTCTGCCTCGCGAGTCGGACATGATGCGTTCGCTCTGCCTGAATGTGGAACAGCCAGGCTATTGTAATACGCCCGGCAGACAACAGCAGCAGTGTCTCCGCCGGGCGCCTGATTCGGCTCCGTTCACGACACATCGCACCGGCCTGTCACGCCATATGCCGGTTATGTTTTATGGTAGGGTCTTCGGAACATATGCTTGCGGACCAGCCTGCCGTAAACCGTTTCAAACAGGAAAGAAATACCGATAAAGGACAAAAACACGCTGATCGCTACCGGGCTGTGTGAAAACGTATGGACAAGCAATGTTGTGAGGGCCGCGCCGCTTACCAGGCAGGCTGTCAGCAGGATTGTTCTGCCGGCGTTTATTTCCTTGCGCAATCGGTAGGCGCCCAGGTTGACGATGAAAAAGATCAACAGGAAGCTCGCGCTGCCAATAATGGCTATTTCAGACAGTTTGATGGAGTTGGCCAGAACCAGGCTGAGAAATACGGTGAGCAAAATACCCGTGGCGGGTATGTCCCGTTCTTCCCTGTCCAGGGTTTCCGGAAGCTCTCCTTTTATCGCCAGTATGTATCCCAGTCGCGCATTGCCATAGATGGTTGCATTGATGGCGGAAAAAGTGGCGAGTAAAGCAGCGACAGCCGTTCAATATCAACATACGATGCGCTGGTCGCGACGATGAGTATCAGCAACGAGACCTTGATGAGCACAATGATTGTTTCCGTTTCGCCAACGAAAGAAGCGCTGATCAGGTTGATCAGGGCAGGAAGCAGTATG
>JAJRXW010000168.1 GCA_024276095.1 Gammaproteobacteria bacterium | reverse complement strand
TTCGATTCCGGGCCTAGCCTCCATATCCGGATACCCGGGGCTGAAAAAGATCCGTGCCTCGGCAGATCGCCGGATATATCTGTTCCTCAAAGGCCATATTGTGAGCCATTTCACATAGTCCGGGGAATGGACTTGTAATACGGCCTGATGTCCTGCAAGTTAGAAAGTCCAGTCAAAAGAAAAAGATAACTCCTTATGGATTGGTTTTCCGGGCGCCGGTTTATTCCAGTGGCTATATCAGCCGGCCTGCTGTTGTCGCCAGGCAGCAATATGTACGCGGCCTACAACGATGACATCGGCTATACCGCGTTGGCCTCGGAACTGGGGACGGAATTGCCCGATGGCAGCGGGATTGACGTCATGCATGTCGAGGCTTCGATCACGGTCAATGGCAGCCCGGCCTGGATGCCCGATATCTTCAATGCACAGTTCAGTGGCAAGAACATCATCGATGAGACCGGTGCGACACCCGGCCTTTACAGCGGCCACGCCACGGGTATGGGAATCAGTTTCTATGGAAATTCGGGCTCGATAGCACCGGGGGTTTCCGTGATTTCCATGTTCCTGGTGGATCACTGGCTGGACACGGGGTTTCTTCGCCTGGCAACGGGTTCCGGTCGGCTGCAGCCTCGTGCCAGTACCAGCAGGGTTGCCAACCATAGCTGGGTCGGCAGCACCGGCACGCTGGACTCAGCGGTGTTGCGCAGGGTCGACTGGCTTGTTGAGGAAGATGAATTTATCCACGTCGTTGGCCTGAGGAACGGGAGCTCGAACCTGGCCTTGTTGAGCGGTGCCTACAATACGATATCCGCCGGCAGGACGGATGGCGTTCATGCGAGCGGCTCTGCCGCTGTCGATCCGGTTTATGTCGCAGGCCGCACCCGCCCGGACCTAGTTACACCGGTAGCCACCACCAGCAAATCGACAGCAAAAATATCTTCGGCAGCCACCCTGCTGATCGCCGCAGGGCATGCGGATCCGGCTCTGTCGGCAGACCCGTCGCAAACGTTTACGGTCAACCGGGCCGGTGGAACCGTTTACAATGCCGAACGTTCCGAAGTGATTCGGGCCGCGCTCATGGCCGGGGCAAGCCGTATCACATCCAATACCAGCGGTGCTGATATTACCGACTACCGGGCGGCTGCGGGGGACCAGACCGGCAACGGGCTCGATCGCCGGTTCGGCGCCGGGCAACTCAATATCGACAACAGCTACCACATCATTGCCGCAGGAGAACAAAACAGCGTCGACGATCAAGGTTCGTCAGGCGGTGCGATAGGGGCCGCAGGCTTCGACTACGATCCTTTTTTCGGTGGTTTGAGCAGCAGCAATCCGGAAGCCAGTTATTTTTTTACCGCCACACCGGGGCCCATGCGGTTTATTGCATCGCTCGTATGGAACCTGGATATCGCCGGCGGATCAGCAAATAATTTTGACAGTTCCGCAACGCTGCACAACCTGGACCTGCTGCTTTTCGATGTCACGGACCCGGGCAACCGGGTACAGGTAGCAGCATCGGAAAGCAGCGTCGAGAATACCGAGAATATCTGGACCACACTGGTGGCGGGCCGTGATTATGCGCTCCAGGTAAAAGCGGCTGCCGGGCAGGCGAATTTCCTGTGGGATTACGGTCTTGCCTGGAATCGCGTACCGGTGCCGGCAGCTCCGTTGACAGTCGACACTACAGCGGTCCCGAATGGCTGGAAGAACCTTGGCTACAAGACGACTGCGCTGGCCACGTCAGGCGGTTACGGCCAGAAAACCTGGTCGATTCAGTCCGGACGTTTGCCGCCGGGATTGACGCTCAGCGAAAGCGGCATCATCAGCGGTACGATCACGTCAGCAGCAGGCTCGCCGTTCCGGTTTACCGTGCGGGTCACGGACGAGCAGGCGGATACGGCGACGCAGAATCTGATCATCAAGGTACTCAGCGGTTACGTCTGCGGGAGCTGCCACGCCGCCACCGGTTTGTAGCTTCCTCGCTATTCAGCTGTTCTCGTATCCCTTCAGATCCCCTACAATAGCAGTTCGCCCGGGTGGCGAAATTGGTAGACGCAAGGGACTTGAATCGTAATTGAGCACCCGGTTCGGAAACGACCGGTGTGAATGGAGTCAAACTCGGGGAAACCTCAGCACTTCATGGTGGTGGCAATCCCGAGCTAAGCTCCGGAACCGGGTTCGTGCCCGTTCAGGCATGAATCCAGGAGACAGCAGCCTGCCCGATCCCGGGTGAGCTGATAATCCGTCCGGTTGCGGAGAAAGTGTAGAGACTTGACGGCTCCTGCCTAAGTCGTTGCCGACTGACGGGCGACGGTAGGGCAAAGAGAAAGTCCAGACCACAAATGCAGGTTTTTTCATCAGGAATCTGCAGCAACGAAAGTTGTAGCGGGTAAGAAAATCCCTCGGAGGAGACTCCGTGCCGGTTCGAGTCCGGCCCCGGGCACCATATATTTCAATTGCTTATGTGCGATATCTACAAATGATATTAAATATTAAAGCGCGTGCTGGTGTGAGAACGGTCGTCGTTGCGATGGTCATGGCCCTGGCAGCCTGCAGCAGCCCCGATGCGGCCTGGCAGGCGGCCGAACGGGAAGACAGCGTCACCGCCTACCTGGAATTTCTGGCCCGCTATCCGGAAGGAGAACTGGCCGACCGTGCCCGCGAGCGGATCAAACTGGCCAAGGAAAAGAAGGCCTGGGAGCACGTCGAATTCCGGGATAACCTCGATAACTACGCCTCATTTCTGAAGGAATTTCCCGATACGAAACGACGTGCCGAAATTGAACGGAGAATCGCCGAGCTGGAGCGCGACAAGGCATGGAAGGTGGCCCGGAATACCGATACGATCAAAAGCTATGAGCAGTTCATCGATGGTTTTCCCGATGCGCCACAAGCGGCGGAGGCCAGGCAACTGATCGCGAAGCTGGAAGCCGAGCAGGTCGCCGCCGAGCCGGTTCCGACAGAGCGCCCCGGCAATTTCCGGGTACAGTTGGGTACCTTCCGCACGATCACGGCAGCAGAGAAGGAACTGCGCCGGTTAATGGGGCTGTTCGCCGAAACCCTGATCGGCCCGGCCTGGATCGAGACCCCGGAGCACCGCGGTGGCGGCAAGGTTTACCGGTTGAAAACGGTGCCCATGTCCGGCGCTGAAGCTCGCGCTGCCTGCGCCGCGCTAAAAAGCTACGGGCAGGACTGCATCATCGTCAATCGTGACTGAACCCGGGCGAAACACCCGGTAGCGTTCGGTTTCAGCTACCTGACAAGAGCCCGATGCCCGCCATCGAGCGCATGATGACTGTTTCGCTGAAACCGTCCTCATCAGAGGGTTCGATCTCCCGATCGCCGTGCTGCACGATGCTTTCATAGTGCAGCCTGTAGTTACCGATACTGATGGTATCGCCATGCTTCAGCATGCAGTGTCGAATCTGGACAGAATTGACTGTCGTTCCGTTGGCACTCTTGAGATCGACGAGACAGGTGCCGTTGGGCAGGTTGACGAGCAGCGCATGGTAACGGCTGACAAAGCGGCTCATGATCGGCACATCGCTGTGCTTGCTGCGCCCGATCAGCATCCGGTCCTGGTCGATCGGGATACGGCTGAGAATCTTTCCATCCAGGCTGACCGCGATTTGCGCAACCGGCTCGATTTCCGGGTGGCCGGCAATCCCGGCATCCGGTATCGGCGCATCGTCGGCATCCAGCTCAAACCGGTTGCGGGTCAGGGCGGCAATACCGGACATGCCTTCCGAATCGAGAATCCGGTGCACGGCCTCGGTACCGGCCAGGCAGATATGTGCTGTTTTTTCGCCATTTTCCCGGATCCGCGACAGAATCTGAATGGCATCCAGGGCGCGCGGACCAAAGGCCTGCAATTCCTCGACAATAATGACCACAGCATGTCCCTGCCGTGCTTCGTGCCGCAGGAAAAATGTCAGCAGTTTCAACAGATCGTCGAAATCCGGTGCACATGATTCGTCCGGCTCCAGCCCGAGGCGCAGCAACAGATCCTGGAGAAAATCGCGTATATTATCGGTAGCCTGGGACAACCTCACTACCTGTCGATCCCCGATGCCGTCGGCGAAAGCATCGATCAGCTTCCTGCGGTGTTGCCTGGTCGACCCGACGATGATGCCAAACCCGCATTTTTGCGCCAGGCACTGTCGCAGATAGGCGAGGCCGTCTAGAATCCCCTGCGGCGATTCGAATCCTTCTTCTGTCAGATCCGGGGAATGGTTCCCAATGGTCATAGCTTCAGCTACTTGTAACGGCCCTGTATTACTATATATAGGCCTTTTTTTACAGTGAGTTGACTTTCTTTGTTAAAGAAATTTGTCGTCAGGCGACCCAGTGTAGGCGAAGCCTGAAACTTATGCAAAAAGGAACCACGTCAGCATGTTAGAAGCCCGGAAACTCAGTCTTTGGCGTGGCGCGAACTGCCTTTTCCAGGACCTCTCCTTCGAGGTGCCGCCCGGAAACGCGCTGCTGGTGCGGGGTGCCAACGGCACCGGCAAGACAACCCTGTTACGGGTACTGTGCGGTCTTACCCGCCCCGAAGACGGCCGGGTATGCTGGAACGGCGTCAATATCGAGAAGGAGCCCGAAATCTATCGCAGTCAACTCGCTTACTGGGGCCACCTGGGCGGCCTGAAGGCAGATCTCACCGTGCTCCGGAACCTGCAGTTTATCTGCCGGCTGAACGGTCTCGATGAAGCTGCTGTACAGCCCGTTGTCACGGCGTTATCGCTGGATCGATGCGCGGATCTGCCGGTGCGTCATCTGTCGGCGGGGCAGAAAAGACGGGCCGGGCTGGCCGGACTGTTGTTGTCCACAGCGGGCCTTTGGATCATGGACGAGCCGTTTACCAATATGGATGACAACGGCAAGGAATTGTTGCGGCAGAAGCTGAAACAGCACCTGGACCGGCAGGGGATTGCCATTGTCGCTGCGCATCACGAACTGGATATTCCCGGGCACACGCTCCAGCGTCTCACCCTGGGGGCCGGGCAGTGAGTTACAGGAAAATATTTTTTGCGGTGATGCGCCGCGATCTGCAGGTTGCCATTCAACGCTGGGGCGACCTGACCAGCCCGCTGATGTTTTTTGCCATCGTGACGGTATTGTTTCCGCTGGCCATGAGTCCGGAAAGAGAAGTCCTGCGCGGAATAGGCCCCGGTGTGCTGTGGATTTCCGCTTTACTGGCTACGCTGCTATCGCTGAACGCATTATTCCGGGCCGATATTGAAGACGGCAGCATGGAGCAACTGGTGATCGGGCCCCATCCGCTGGCCCTGATCATGCTCAGCAAGACATTCGTGCACTGGCTGATCACCGGGCTACCCCTGATCATCCTTGCGCCGATCCTTTCGGTCAGCTATTACCTGCCGGCCAGTGGCGTGAAAATACTGTGCCTGACGCTGTTGCTGGGGACGCCCACCCTCAGCCTGCTGGGCTCGGTGGGTGCAGCATTGACGGCGGGACTGCGACAGACCAGCGGGCTCATGGCGCTGCTGGTGCTGCCGCTGATGTTGCCGGTGCTGATGTTCGGTGCCCGTGCCACCGACCTGGCAGCTGACGGTTTTGATCCGACTGGTCCGGTGTATCTGCTGGCCGCACTGCTGGTGCTGGCGATCAGCCTGGTCCCGCTGGCTTCCGCAGCAGCCATCCGTATTTCTCTCGATTGACAAACACTGCTAACTCGAACCAAGCTGTTGCTATGAAGATCTGGAACTGGATTCACAAACTCGCATCTCCGCCGCATTTCTACCGCATGGCAGAATTCCTGGTGCCCTGGTTCATGTGGCCGGCCGTGCTGCTGATCCTCATCGGCGCTTACGGCGGCCTTGTCCTGGCGCCGCCGGACTACATGCAGGGGCAGGGCTTCAGGATGATTTATTTCCATGTGCCCAGCGCTTACCTGTCGATGCTCGTCTACGTCGTCATGGCGGTGGCCGCAGCGATCGGGTTGATCTGGCGTATCAAGCTTGCGCACGCCGTGGCGGCAAGCTCGGCATCGATCGGCGCTTCTTTCACGGTACTGGCGCTGGTGACCGGCATGGTGGGGGGCAAGCCGATGTGGGGTGCCTACTGGGTCTGGGATGCCCGGCTGACCTCCGAACTGGTCCTGTTGTTTTTGTATCTCGGATACATCACTTTGCGCGCCGCATTTGACGAAATCAGCAAGGCCGACCGGGCCAGCGGTGTGCTGGCGGTGGTCGGCGTGGTGAATATCCCGATCATTCATTTCTCGGTGGTTTGGTGGAATACGCTGCACCAGGGGCCAACGATCACCAAACTGGATAATCCGTCAATCACCGGGGATATGTTATGGCCTCTATTGGCGATGATTTTGGGCTATACCCTGTTCTTTGTCGCGGTGCTGGCGATCAGGGTGAGCGGTGAGGTGCTCACGCGCGAATCGCGGTCGCGATGGGTTGGCGAAATTTTGCGTGCTCCCGGGCAGATAGGTGTAAAATAGATGGCTGAATTTTTGTCCATGGGCGGGAACGGTGTCTTCGTCTGGAGTACCGTAGGGCTGACAATTGTTGTTTTGGCATTCAATGTGATTGCTGCTCGGCGGCATGTGCGCCAGGCAATGAAACAGCTCAGACCGCACGAACCCGTAGATTCCAACAGGAGTACCAGTACATGACACCTACCAGGCGGCGACGAATGTTTATTGTCGGAGCAATCGTTCTCGGAGTCGGCGTGGCCGTTACGCTGGGCCTTCGCGGAATGCAGGAAAGCATGCTTTATTTCCTGAGTCCGACAGAAGTGCTTGCCGGCGCAGCCACGGATGGCCGGGATTTTCGGCTCGGCGGCATGGTTCGCAAAGGCAGCGTCGAAAGGCGGGCCGGCGACATGGAAATGAGTTTTGATGTAACGGACTATGAAAACACCATCACCGTCCGTTACACCGGCGTCACCCCCGCTTTATTTGGCGAGGGGCAGGGCGTTATTGCGATCGGCACGATGGAAGACAACAATATTTTCCGGGCCAAGGAGGTGCTGGCGAAGCATGACGAGAACTATATGCCTGTAGAGGTTGCAGACATGCTTGCCCAGCAGGGCAAAGCCGAAGACGAGGCGCCTGCCTCAACCGCCAACTAGGGCCGGAACATGATTCCAGAGATCGGTCAACTCTCCCTGATTGTTGCGCTGTGCCTGGCTGTCGCCCAGGGCGTGTTTCCACTGGTCGGCGCCCAGATGGGCAAACCCGCGTGGGTTGCCGTAGCGATTCCTGCGGCCGCCGGACATGCAGTATTCATCGCGATATCTTTTGCCGCCCTGGCGTGGTCGTTTCTCGATAACGATTTCTCCGTGTGGTATGTCGCGATGAATTCCAATACGGAACTGCCGATAATGTATCGCTTTGCGGCGGTGTGGGGCGGCCACGAAGGATCCCTTTTGTTGTGGGTGCTGTTGCTGGCGCTGTGGGCCCTGGCGGTTGCGGGCTTCAGCCGTGGAATACCGGTATTGCTGCGGGCGCGCATTCTCGGAGTCATGGGGCTGATCAGCACCGGTTTTATCATGTTCGTGCTGTTTACTTCCAACCCTTTCCTGCGCCTGTTCCCGGCGGCAGCCAACGGCAACGATCTCAACCCGCTGTTACAGGATCCGGCGATGGCTTTCCATCCGCCGTTGCTTTACACAGGGTATGTGGGTTTTTCCGTTGCCTTTGCATTTGCCGTCGCAGCAATGCTGTCCGGCTCCATCGATCGCCAGTGGGCACGCTGGGCAAGGCCATGGACGACGTCCGCATGGATGTTTCTGACCGCCGGTATCGTGCTGGGCAGCTGGTGGGCTTATTATGAACTGGGTTGGGGCGGCTGGTGGTTCTGGGATCCGGTCGAGAATGCCTCATTCATGCCCTGGCTGCTGGGTACGGCATTGATTCATTCCCTTGCGGTCACCGAGAAACGAGGACTGTTCAAGAGTGTCACGCTGCTGCTGGCCATCGGTGCTTTCTCACTGAGCCTGCTGGGGACGTTTCTGGTCAGGTCGGGAGTATTGGTCTCGGTACATGCCTTTGCCAGCGATCCAACTCGTGGTTTGTTTATTCTTGTCTACCTTGCAGTCGTTATTGGTGGCGCGCTGTCACTGTATGCATGGAGAGCACCCGGTCTGGATCGGGAAGTCGGCTTTAAGCCTTTCTCCAGGGAAACCTTCATGTTGCTCAATAATATTCTTCTGGCTGCCGCAGCCGGGTTGATATTACTCGGTACCCTGTATCCGCTGGTGCTCGACGCGATGAACCTTGGCAAGATTTCCGTTGGTCCACCGTATTTCGAAACGGTCTTTATTATTCCGATGTTGCCGTTGATATTGATGATTGGTATTGGCATGCACACGGTATGGCGGTCTGCCAGCGCGACAGCGGTGCTGCGACGTCTTCGTGCAGCTATACTGGTTACTGTGCTGGCAGGCGTCCTGATTCCCGTATTTATCTGGGGCTGGAACAGCCTGTTGACGCTGGTGGGTTTTGTCGCCGGTACCTGGCTGATCGTCTCGTCGCTGTTTGACCCGGTACGCCGGATGATGGGAACCGGTCCGCGGATTACCCGTGGCATGGCCGGTATGCAAATGGCTCACCTGGGGCTGGGGCTGTGTGTCCTGGGTATCACCGCAACGACTTCTTTTAACATCGAGACCGATCAGCGTATAGCGCTGGGAGAATCCGTTGTGGTCGGTGATTACACCATCGAATTCGAGTCGACGCAGATGGTCACCGGCCCCAACTACCAGGCCATCCGGGCCGACATGGCGGTGAGCAAAGCCGGCCATCCGGTGACCGTCCTGCACCCGGAGAAACGGATCTACAACGTGCAAACCAGCCCCATGACCGAGGCCGCGATTGATTCACGCCTGTATCGTGACCTGTTTATCGCCATGGGGGATGACCTGGGCGATGGCTCCTGGAGTTTCAGGATCCAGTACAAGCCGCTGATCAGCTTTCTCTGGCTGGGCTCTTTCGTCATGACCCTGGGCGGACTGGTTGCTATTACGGATCGTCGTTACCGGTCAGCTGCGCGCAGCACGGATTCCGCCCCGGAGCAGGCTGCCCGGGCAAACGCCGGCTGATATTCCGGGAGGCCAGGCCAGATGTCACGATTCATTGTTCCCATTATTGCGTTCGTTGCCCTGGTCGTGGTGTTCATGATCGGCCTGAATCGCGATCCAACCTATGTGCCTTCTCCTTTGATCGGCAAGCCGGCGCCGGAGTTCGTGCTTCCGTTGCTGTCGGATGAAACTCAGCAGCTGGGGACGAAGGACATGCTGGGTGAGGTCTACATGCTGAACGTATGGGCGACGTGGTGTGTCGGGTGCCGGCAGGAACACCAGGCACTGATGGATATTTCCGCTACGACCAGCGTCCCCATCTACGGGCTGAACTGGAAGGATGACCCGGAAGCAGCCCGCAGCTGGCTGGTACAACTGGGTAACCCTTATGCCAGTACGGTGATGGATCTGGACGGGCGGGTTGCGATCGACTGGGGGGTTTACGGGGCCCCGGAGACCTTTTTAATGGATGCAGAGGGGATCGTACTCTACAAACACATCGCCCCGATGACGATGGACATCTGGACGGCGGAGTTTCTGCCCCGTATTCAGGCTGCGCAAAAGAGCGCGCCATGAAACGCAGCACAGCACTGATGCTGCTGTTCCTGATGCTGGGTGTCCTTGTTCCCGGCACGGGCGGTCTGCTGGCCATCGAATCAGCAAAACCCGATTGGCAGGACCCCCGGCAGGAAGCGTTGTACGATCGACTGGTACACGAGGTGCGTTGCCTGGTGTGCCAGAACCAGACGATTGCCGATTCCAATGCTGCGCTCGCAGCCGATCTGCGCCGTGAAATCCGCGCAATGGTTCTTGCCGGAAAAAATGAAACTGAAATAGAGGATTTTCTGCTTGAACGGTACGGTGATTTCGTCCTCTATCGTCCCCGGTTCAAGCCCGATACGGCGGTACTGTGGCTGGCGCCGGGTGTGCTGATTTTGATCGGGGGCATTGCATTATGGCGCACAGTGCGACGCAGGGCGACTTTACCTATTGGCAGTGACGATGACGAGAGCGCAGATGAAGAATCCTGATATGAGTATCGAGTGGCGATGTTAAGTTTTCTGGCGATCGCAGTCCTGCTGGTTATAGGCGCCATTGCTGTTGTGGCAATACCATTGTTGCGCGGTAACGGCGATGATGCCGCACCCGTCGCGGGGACCCTCAGCGCAATCCTGATTCCTGCCAGTGTGCTGCTTTTGTATGCCGGTATCAGCAGCTATCCGTGGCAGTCGGGAATACCGGTTGCCGACACGGCATCGCAACCGACTGCCGAGGAAGCTCAATCGA
The DNA here is from genome assembly GCA_024276095.1 of Gammaproteobacteria bacterium. Classification (GTDB taxonomy): domain Bacteria; phylum Pseudomonadota; class Gammaproteobacteria; order Steroidobacterales; genus JAJRUG01. The sequence continues at coordinate 1,518 of JAJRXW010000168.1, read as the reverse complement.
TGGCTGCTGCGATTCGCGGCCTGGAGCAGCGGCTGAGCATGACGCCTGACGATGTGGAGGGCTGGTTGCTGCTCGGCAGATCCTATGTCACCGAGCAGCGGTTCACCGATGCCAGCAACGCCTATCGCAAGGTGCTTGAGCTGACCGATGGTACTCATACTGACGCCAAGATTGGGCTTGCGGAGACGCTGATTCTCTCTGATCGTGAACTGTATGGAGCCGAGGCCGGGCGCCTGATCGATCAGGTGCTGGCGGTCGAGCCGGACAACAGGAAAGCGCTCTGGTATGGCGGCCAGATCGCCCTGGGTCAGGATAATGTAGAAGCCGCGCGGCAACGCTGGTCCAGGCTGCTGACACTTTCGCCGCCGGAAAACCTGCGCAAGATTCTGCAGCTGCAGCTCGATGCGCTGGATGGCCCGGTTACGCCTCCGGAGCCTGCGACACCATCGGCAGCCATGCCGGGTATTACCGTGAACGTGGATATCGACGAGTCTCTCAGGGCGCAGGTGAAAGACGGTGCCCGGTTGTTTATCGTTGCCCGGGATGCGGACCGTCCCGGTCCGCCGCTGGCGGCCGTACCACGGCTGGCCCGCGACCTGCCGCTGACCGTGCGCATTACCGATGCCGACCGGATGATTCCTGACCGGTCTCTTGCGGATGTTGCCCGGGTCAAGGTAATCGCACGGGTAGCCAATGGTGGCGATGCATTGCCGGCACCCGGTGATATTTTCGGTGAAGCACTGGTGCAGGGCGTCGATCAACTGGGCGAGCCTGTAGCCATTATTCTCGATCAGGTCGTACCGCAATAGTTTGTCACGCGTGTACTGACAACGCGCGGCCGTTTCCGTCGCTCATTTGATGTCTCATGGCAAGTATGCCGTAATAAGCTTCAGGGAAAGCAGGCGTATTATCCGCATACGCGACGAAGTAACCGGATGGGATCATGGCAGGTGAGTGACCGGAATACGTTAAAAGTTCGGCAGCGTGGTCAGGCCCTGATACAGGAACCGCTGCTGAACAAGGGTTCTGCCTTTACACCTGCCGAGCGGCGCGCGTTTGGCCTGGAAGGCCTGCTGCCGTACCGGTCGATCTCCATTGAACAGCAATCGGACCGGATCTACGAACGGCTTTGTCTGCTCGACGATCCATTCGAAAAGTACATCGTGCTGTCCAGTCTGCAGGACCGCAACGAGCATCTGTATTTCCATATTCTGCAGACGCACCTCGAAGAACTCATGCCGATTGTCTACACGCCTACTGTTGGACAGGCTACCCGTAAATTCAGCCATGTTTTTCAGCGGGGCAGAGGAATCTGGATTTCGCCGGACATGAAAGGCCGCATCGCCGAATCGCTGTTGCGCGCTGCAAGGGGGCGCAATATCCGGCTGATCGTAGCAACGGACAACGAGTCCATTCTCGGCATCGGCGATCAGGGCGCCGGCGGCATGGCTATTTCCATCGGCAAGCTGGCTTTGTATACGGCCGGCGCAGGAATCGATCCGTCCGCCGTATTGCCGG
>JAJRXW010000014.1 GCA_024276095.1 Gammaproteobacteria bacterium | reverse complement strand
GATTACGAAGTTAAGAACAGATGATCAGGGCGCAATTCTGGTCGAGGATATCGATACCGATATACATGACCTGGTAAACGAGATCGAACGGGAAATGCAACGCCAAAAATCATGATCGGGACGTGGTGAGTGTTCCTTATAGGCCGGCAATCCAGCACCGAGCGATAATGCAATCAGGGCTGCTGCTCCGGTTGCCAGCCGGTTACGCCTAAAGTAGCTGATATAACTCAAAATGCCGACCGTGCTCACCAGCAATAAAGTGCGACTGCGAACATAAGTGCTGAGAAAAATACCGCCACAGGCTGCTGTCAGAAAAAGCGGCTCGAGCGGCGTTCTTCCCACTGTCTCAAACAGCCCTGCCAGGAAGCCGACCGATCCTGAAAAACACCAGAACGGTGTCACCGCCCGGTGTGACATTCGCTCCAGTCCGACACACAGCGCCAGCGTTGACGCCCCCAGCAGCAGCGCGATACCCGCGACAATCATCGCATTGTTGCGAAGAAAAGATCCCGCCCGGAGACCCATGACCTCCGGCACACCCTTGCCTGCCGGTTGCCCCTAGCGCTTCGCATAGACGGTCGTCTTCCCGTCCTTGGTGTATGCCAGAACATCGTAGCGGACCGGGTTTGGCGACTCCATTCCCGGCGAACCGGCAGGCATTCCAGGCACGGCGATTCCGCTGATATCGGCGGGCTTTTCTTCCCTCAGCCGTTTCACCAGGTCGACAGGAACGTGCCCCTCAACCCAGTAGTCGCCGACAACCGCCGTGTGGCACGAGCCGAGATTGCGGGGAACACCCACTCGCGACTGTACCGGTTGGGTATTGGGCACCGTGACAACATTGACTTCCAGGCCATCTTCACGAAGGAGCGCTACCCATTTCTTGCAGCACCCGCAGGTCGATGTCTTGTACACGATGACATCGGCTGCTTCCGCACTCGTTGTTGGCACGGCCAGCCAAAGCACCACTGCGGCAGCAGCCGCCAAACCGCCGATTCCCGTCATCAATGCCCGGTGCGTTTTCCTTTGATGTGATGTACTGCTTTTCAGTTTATGTTTTCTGCTCATTGCTCTGTCTCTACTTCAGCTTACGATAAATCCGACATGTCGGCCCAATCAGTGATGCGCTACGCAAAACAGATGCGGCAAACGCCTGCCTGCGTCAGCGATTGTTGATCTCCTGCCAGCGAAGATAGATTTCTTCCGGCCAGAGACTTTGAAAATAGGCAATAGTCGCCCGGGATTCCTCCTGGCTCAGCTTGTCACTGAAACCGGGCATCACGCCGCCCAGCGGAATGCCGCCATCGGCGATGGTCCGCTCCAGAATGGGCATCGGATGGTGCCAGGTATGGGCCGTGCCATTCAGCGGAGGCGGCGGGTAATTGCCGCTGGCATCAGTTTTCCGCCAGTCCGACGTTCCCGCTGCCGCCCCGCCGTGGCAACTCTGACAATTCTCCGCATATAAAGCACGCCCCTGCTCGACCTGTTCGGCTGAATACCATCGGCCCGGGATCGTATCCACTTTCGGCGTCTCGTTGCTGCAACCGGCAAGGACTCCCGCAACAAGTACGACAGCCGGCCATATTCTTTGATGATTCTGTAACATGCTTTCTCTTCCTTCTATTTCAATTAATCGCCGGCGGACAGGGCTGATTGTACGCCCGACAGGGTATTGCCCTTTTTCCCGGAGCACCCCATAGCATCGATCAGCGAGAGACAGGCCTGCGTGTCTCTCAGAAACGGATGGTGGTCGACGCCCGGCAGGATCCGCAACCGCCAGCTGGGCCGCGACGCGGCCAGTCGTTCGACTGCGGTCGCCGGCGCGATCACATCCTGTTCGCCATGAATACACAAAACACCGATCTGGTCAGGCAAAGATTCAAGATCTTCGGCAGCATCGTACCGGTAGACGACTTCCCACAGCGACGATGTCGATGAACGCCAGGTGTGCTTGACCAGATCTTCGGCAACCTCGCGCGGCACGCTGCGAACCAGGTACGGCAGTACCCACCCAAGTACCCGGCGCGTAAAAATACAGGCTGCCATGGTAAGTACGATGTTCGTATAAACGAACCCGCCTTTCACGGGCCCATGCCGCATATAGCGATAGGCCCGACGCTGGCCGCCAAAGTATGGCATGCCGATCAGTGTCATCGCCCTGACCTGATCGGGGTATCGCGCCGCATAGGCCACTGTAAGCAACGCCCCCAGTGAATGACCGACGATGGACACCGGACCGAGACCGCCAAGCACTTCATGCAGAGCATCGACATGGCGCGCCACGCTGTAACGTGTCCAGGGCTTGGGCGACCGGCCAAAACCCAGTAAATCCACCAGCACCACACGGTAGCGATGTTCAATGGGCGCAAGACGCGGCCCCCAGTAACGCGTCGTACCGCCAAGACCGGGAATAAACACCAGGGTCTCTTCTCCCTGCCCGCGAGTCTCCGTGTACAGGCGGCTCGTGTCCGGGGTTCGTGAGCCAAAGGCTTTCAGCCAGCTCACGCGCCTGACCCGAACCGCGCAGGCGATGTCTTGCAGATCGAATGATGCTTCATGCTTTTCGTCTCCTGTTCACCCGGGCCCGGAAGCAGACGCCGCCCGGCAAAAGCAACTATCGATGTGGCACTGCTGTGACATGATCGTCCCAGGCACCGGAAATTTCACCATTGCGGTCCTGCATTGGAACAAATGTCGTCGGCGCTGTGGCAAACCGGTGCCGGCAGAAAGACGAGCAGAAATAGAATGTATCGCCTGCCCACCGCAACCGTTCCGTGGATTGTCGCACCTGCACCATGTCACAACAGGCGAGATCGACGACTGGTTCCTCCGGGTACAGCAACTCCGTGGGCAGCATCGGCGCCCCACAGCTATCGGGTAATGCAGACTGGACCTTGTATCTGGCGGGGCCGCGGCCCCCTGATAGGCTCATGACAACCTCCTCGAACGAAACCGAATGAAAAAAACGGGTATCGAGGAGCGGGCTATTTCAGATAGGTACAGTAAAGAATTCTGAGGGACGGGCCCGCGGGGAGCGGGCGGGTACGCGGGAAGAAACGCGATGCTACCGATCGCCGGGCCGGGTCGAATGTCGACCCGGCGACCGGTAATATCATGAACTGGCCGGGCTGCGAATCTTTCCTGAACTGCACGGCAGGGCCGGTCTTCAGCACCGCCGGCTCAACACAACCCGCTTCGTCATTGCACTCGCGCCGATCGGAGCTCGTGGGATGGGAACAATCGTCGAACACCCCGGAATACGCCGGTACGACATACGCCGGTATGACACCACTTCCGCTCATATCGCCGAATGCGGCATCGACCGGTAACGGGGCGGAAACAGCCGTTGCCGCCATGACACACTGCTGCAGCATCAGATTCAGCCACGCAAGCACGAATACCGTGAACACAGCCTGTGTCCACGGCTTCCTGCGCTGGTGCAAAATGCCGATCAGGCTCATCGATCTATCCCGATCCGCTCACCGGCATCGCACTCGGCAATTTCAGGACTCTGTACAAGACCAAGCCCTATTTGCCGAACTCTGCATGCAGATAGGCCAGCACGGCCTTGACGTCTGCCTCGGTGAGCGAGGGGTTACCGCCTTTCGCCGGCATCGCCATCGGCGAACCCGGAGCCTGGAAACCTTCGATCACATGTTTCAGCAGTATGTCATCGGTTTTTGACAACGGGCCATCGGCGGCAGTGAAATCCGGCGTGCCCGGAATAGCGCCCTTGCCGTTTGCCCCGTGACAGGCAATACAGGTCTGCGAATAAACCGCCTTCCCTGCTTTCACCATGCCCGCTGCTGAATCGCCATCGGCAAATACGGCCGCAGAGGCCAGTGAAATTACCAACAAAAGTACTATCCGCATATCAGTTACTCCCTTGTAAAAAAACCAGTATATCCCGCGTTTCCTGACCGGTCAGGCCGCCGCGGACGCGCATATGCGACAACACGGCACGCCATTGGTCGTCACGCAACTCCTTTGGATCACGCATATTGTGGCATCTGTTGCAGTTGTTGGCCCAGGCCTTCGCACCGCGCACAAACTGCATGGGGTCGGGTTGAGTTGTGGCCGGGCTGTCCGCTGCTTGTGCCGGACGTTCCACCAGAACTGCAGCCAGGCCCAGAAGTGCAGCCGCCACGGCCGGCAGCATAATATGAGTCAGTCGATTTTTCATCAGAAATCTCCTCGTCTAGTAGCCGTAGGCGACCTGCAGCAACCACCGGTCATTATCGGTTGCCTCACCCGCCAGCCCATCGTTGAATTCATATGCCGCTTTGAGTACTGCACTCGGGGTCAATACATAATTCAGGCCCAGCGCCCACTGTTCCTGAGACTGTTCCGGGTGTGGCGAAGTGTAGTCGGCGTAGCGTATCACCCCTTCCCATTTCGTCTGGGGAACCCTGTAAGCAGCCTGCATGTACCATGTTTTCCACGTGCCGCCCTCGGCGATCACGCTGGCGGCTTCGTCATCTACTTCCTGCTGAACGAACTCGCCACGAATATCGAAATCGTTCCACCTGTATGCCAGGTCGGCGCCGAGCACCTGGTAACCACGCGATGGATCGTCGATCAGCTCAATGCCGTCGACATCCACAACTGCAGCATCGCCAAAAGCTCCGGAGACACCCAGTTCCAGCTTGGGAAACGGCAGAAAGGAAAAGCGTCCGCCGAAGACTTTCTCGTCGTCGTCGTCACCGGCGAAGCCACCGGTCTCGATACCATGGATCTCTCCGCCCTGGCCTTCCAGCCGCGGACCGTTTCCGACGTAGGCTGCGTAGGTGACCTTGCTTTGCTCACCAACCGACACGCCGCCGCGAAGCTGAAAGCCTACCTCTGCCAGCGGTGCGGCTCCATCGTGCCCGAACCCGACCGGCGCGGATGGCAGTTTGTTGATCCACGACGGGTGGACGTTCTGCCGGAAATTGCCGATCGGACTCATGAACTTGCCTGCTACGAAAGCGAGGTAATCGTTGAGAAAGATATCGATGGCACTGTATTCCAGCCCCACCGATGTC
>JAJRXW010000167.1 GCA_024276095.1 Gammaproteobacteria bacterium | reverse complement strand
TCTCCACCGTGTGCTTTCGCCATCACCGTCGTCAGCGCCGCTGTCAGCGTCGTCTTGCCATGATCCACGTGGCCAATCGTCCCGACGTTGACATGGGGTTTCGTACGCTCAAATTTCTCCTTAGCCATCAGCCTCTCCAGATGTCCAGATTTGTTGTCAGTGCGTCATTCATAAAATACTTCGGTGACCGGAGCGTTGCCGCCCTTCAATTCCGCGTCCGCCGGACCGGTGACCAGGCAAACCCGTTATTCAATTCATATGTGTTCAAATACTGGAGCCCACAACCGGACTTGAACCGGTGACCTCTTCCTTACCAAGGAAGTGCTCTACCGCTGAGCTATGTGGGCCCTCGCCTCTTGGAGCGGGTGATGGGGATCGAACCCACATCATCAGCTTGGAAGGCTGAGGTTCTACCATTGAACTACACCCGCCGATTCTGTTTACTCAGCTATATCGCTCTGCGACCCCTGTCATTTGCTGGTCATTTGCCGGCACCAGATGTCAGATCCTGCTCTGACTTTGTTAAACTCTCCCTACACGCTCCGACCCACTGGTGGAGGGGGTAGGATTCGAACCTACGAAGGCATAGCCAGCAGATTTACAGTCTGCCCCCGTTGACCGCTTGGGTACCCCTCCGCGAACGCAAGCCGGGTATTGTCCGATCCGTGAACGGCTGTGTCAACAGGCATATCACCAGAACAGATGGCCCGGGGATATGATCCTGGTCAGATGTCCGGGCTGCGATCAGGCTCTGATCGACCTGAAATCGAGCCTGTAGAGCGCAGCGTAAAGGACCGGCACCACGCCCAGCGTCAGTATCGTGGCGAACAACAGCCCGAAAATGATGGAAATCGCCATGGGCTCCCACATCGGGCCACCCCCCAGCCACAGCGGCAGCAGGCCGCCAATGGTCGTCGCAGTAGTGAGCAGAATCGGCCGCAACCGCTGCTGGGCGGCCAGAATAACGGCTTTCTCCGGTACCAGGCCGTTTTCCTCGATCTCGATGCGCAACCGGTCCAGCAATACTATGGCGTTGTTGATGACGATCCCGGCGAGGGAAATGATCCCCAGCAGGGTCATGAACCCGAAATACGACCTGACCACCAGCAAACCGATCACCACGCCCATCAGGGCAAGCGGAATGGTCACCAGCACGATGACCGTACGGCGGACAGAATTGAACTGGGCGATCAGCAGCAGGATAATAATCATGATGGCGATCGGCATTTTTTCCTCGATAGAAGCATTCGCCTTGCCGGATGTCTCGATTTCACCGCCGAATTCCCAGCCGTAGCCAAAAGGCCAGTCTGCCGACTCTTCCTCCAGCCAGGGCTGCAGCGCATCGGTAATGTCTGTCGGGCTGAAGCCCGGCGCTACCAGGGCTTCGACCGTGACTGTTTGCTGGCGGTTGCGGCGCATGATCACCCCCGGTTGCCATACCAGCTCTGCGGTGGCGACCTGGCTCAGCGGAACGGATATACCGGTAGCCTGCGAATACACGTTCATGGTCGCGAGGCGTGCCGGTTCCATGCGCTGGTCTGCCCGTGAACGCAATACGATCGGAATCAGCTTGTCTTTCTCACGATATTCCGTCGTTTGCAGACCCGACAGGAATGCCTGCATGGAAATCGCTATATCCTGATGACTGACCCCGGCGAGCCGGGCCCGCGTATCGTCGATATTGACGGCAATTTTCTTGGTACGGCGGCCCCAGTTATCGGTAATCTGCCTGGCGCCGGGAATCGATGCCAGCCGCTCCTTGACCCGATCGGCCAGGGAAAAAATCCGGTCCGTATCCCGTCCCGATATCCGGACGGCGACAGGCGGCCATGCCAGGGGGCCCAGGGACAACGGCCGGATGGTAATATTCGCGTCCGGAAAGTGATTCAGTACATAGTTCTCGATGAGGCCAAACAACGGCCCGCTCATCACCGACAGGCTGCTGACATTGCCGAGTATGAATGCGTACTGCGGACTCCGTTGCTCGGGCTCATAAGAAAGCTGAAACCGCGGCGCACCCTCGCCGATGAATGCCGCCCAGTCAATCAGCCCCGATTCAGCCGGATTCTTGACCTGCAGCTCGTCCCTCATGAACCGCTCGAGGGCCGCCACTACTTTTTCCGTGCGCTGAATCGGCGTCCCGACCGGCAGTTCCAGGTCAATGGAGAACGTCGGACGGTCACTTTCGGGAAAGAATATATTCGGAATAAAGACAAACCCCTGTATCACGACCAGGAAAACGCCAAGCACCACGCCCAGCGTAATCCCCTGCCGTTTCAGCATGGCCAGCAAAGCGGTTCGATACATGACATAGACCCGGCCGCCGAATGCGCTCACTGCGGCGGCCCGTTTTTTGATCTTCAAAAAGGCGACGCACAGCATCGGGATCAGCGTCAGCGCGATCACCCAGGAACACAGCAGGGTAATCGTAACCACCGTGAACAACGGCGCCGTGTATTCCCCGGTATCGGATTCGGCCAGAAAGATGGGGAGAAAGGCCGCGGCAGTTGTCAGCGATGAAATCAACAACGGCAGCCATAACTCGCGTGCCGAGGCAAGCGCTGCCTGCCGGGCGGTTTTGCCGTCTTCCATCTGCACCATGATCGACTCGGACATCACAATCGCATTGTCCACCAGCATGCCAAGCGCAATGATCAGTGCTGCCAGCGACATCTGGTCCAGCCCGACATCGAACAGCCGCATGACCAGAAAGGCGCTGATAATTGCGGTCGGAATAAGACTTGCAACCACCAGGCCGGTGCGCAACCCAAGTGCCAGCAGCATGACCAGCGTAACCAGTATGACCGCCGAGACCAGGTTACGGACAAAATCGGAAATCTTCTTCTGTACGATATCCGCCTGGAACTGAACCACATTAAAATCGACACCGACCGGATAAACACGGCGCGCCCTGTCCAGAACGGAGCGGATCTGCTCGCCAAGCTGGATGATATTGCCGCCCTCTTTCAGCGAGATACCCAGTATCAGTGCGGGTTCGCCGTTGTAGCGAACCATCGTCTCCGGTGGATCGACATAGCTGCGCTTTATCTCCAGTACATCCTCCAGCCGGATGACCGCGTCACTGCCGGGGAGCGCAACAACTGTTCTTCTCAGGTCATCGACCGATTCGAAATTTCCGGTCGGTTCGAAAACAATATTCTCGTAGGGCGTGGCGATGTCTCCACCGGACAGAATGATATTCCTGGCCTGCAGGGCCTTTTGAATCTGTACGGGCGACAGGCCGAGATCCGCCAGCCGGGCATTGTCGAAAACAACAAATATCTGCTCCTGCTGATCACCGATAATTTCAACTTTCGCGGACTCGCCAATGCGCAAGAGCTCATCGCGAACCTCGTCCGCTACCTGTCTCAATTCGCGGTAATTGAAACCATCCCCGGTTATCGCTATCAGGCTCCCGAATACATCGCCGAATTCATCGTCTACTATCGGACCGATGACGCTGTCGGGAAGCTCGCTGCTGGCCTTTTCCACTTTCCGGCGCAGCTTGTCCCAGATCGGCCGCATTTTTTTGTATTCCTGACCGATGTTCACATAGATGATCGACACACCCGCTTCGGACTGACTCGCGACAAAATCCAGCTCCGGAATTTCCTGTATGACTTTTTCCAGCTTGT
>JAJRXW010000166.1 GCA_024276095.1 Gammaproteobacteria bacterium | reverse complement strand
TGGTCGGGGTGAGAGGATTTGAACCTCCGACCCCTGCCTCCCGAAGACAGTGCTCTACCAAGCTGAGCTACACCCCGACTGTTTGTTTGCCGGCGGCTGAGGCGCCGGGCAGAGCGCTTTTATACGCGTAGTAGTCCTTTCAGGCAAGTATCCTTTTTCCTGTGTTGCCGGCACAGATGGCAATCGGGGTGTGTGTTCACCCCACGACCTGCGGGATTTCCGGCTCCGGCAGCGCGATGTGATGCTCCTTGCTGAACAGGTAGTCATTGAAGACATGCTCGGCGGTCAGAAGCTGGTAACTGCCGTCAGGCAGCTGGTGCGAGGTGTCCTTCAGCCGGTACACGTACTGCCCGCAGGTATAGCAATTGTGCTTGCTGAAATGGTAACAAAGGCAGATCTTGTCGGTGACCGGCAGCTTTTTCCCTTTCTCGTCGACCGGCGTATTTTCGTAAGCTGTCAGGTACTGGCAACTGCCGTCCTTGCCCAACAGGTAGCCGAGCGGCTCGCACTGCGGCTTGATGTTCGAGTTGATGCACGGGCTGTTTCTCAGCAGCCTGATCGGGTAGCCGGTCGGTGACAGGGTCGAGACATAAACCTGGTCTTCATTGGCCCGGAAATAGGTCTGCTTGGCCTTGTCAGGCAGGCCACACTCCCTGGTGACGGTAAAACGCGTAGCAAGCTGGACAGCGCTCGCGCCGGCATCCAGAAACCCGGCGGCATCGGTACCGGTAAAGATCCCGCCTGCCGGTATTACCGGAATATCCAGGGATTCCTTTTTAAGAAACTGAAGCACATCGGCGACGATAGGGCCGAGTGAGTATTCCCGCCAGTCTTCACCGAAGCCAAGATGTCCGCCGGCCAGCGGACCTTCAACGACCACGTAGTCCGGCAGACGGTTAACGCGTCCGGCGCCGCGGAGAAATATTTTCAGTGCGCGGGCGCTCGATACGATGATGCCGATCAGCACATCGCGAAACCTCGCATGGTCGGCCATCAGTTTCATCGTGTTGTTGTGCAGTCCGGCAGACAGCGTTATGCCGTCGATACCGCCTTCCATCGCGGCCTGTAACCGGGTGCGCAGGGTGTCGCCGGGTGCGCCCATGGTCAGCTTTTCCATCACATTGATGAAAATGCCGCCGTCGCCGATCTTGCGTGACATGGTGTCGCGCACGAACTGGAACTGTGCTTTCCACAGGTCTTCCAGGCAAAACTTGACCGTTGACTTGTCAAACGTGTCGCGGGTTGCGCGGTGCAGTTTGGCCTTGGCCTTGGTGTACTTGGTGGCAAACTTCCGGTCCGACAGAAAAGTGGACATGGCATCGGATATATGGCCGATACCGCCCAACCGGCTGGCTTCCAGCGCCAGGTCCGCCGTGGAAATGTCCACGCCCATTCCGCCGATCACGATGGGTACGTATTGTTTGCCCCCCAGGGTCAGGCGAAAGTCATCGACTATGGTCATAAGTGTTCTATACCTTCCTAGTATCTGCGTTCGGCCGCAAATTCTGCGAGTTGTATCAGCGCTGTTTTATACGCTGAATCCGGAACCTTGCGTAGTGCTTCGATTGCCTGCTGGCAGGCAGTGCGGGCGCGGGCCACAGTGTATGCCAGAGCACCTGTGGTTTCGATAGCTGCCATGATGGCATCGATTTCGGTCAGGCCGCCCTGCTCGATGGCCTTGCGGATCACTCTTTGTTCCGCCGGCGAGCCGCGCTGCAGTGCATGGATCAGCGGCAGTGTGGGCTTGCCCTCGGCGAGATCGTCACCGATATTCTTGCCGAGCTGCTGGTTGTTGGTATCGTAGTCGAGCGCATCGTCCACCAGCTGGAATGCCAAGCCAAGCTGTTTGCCGTATTCAATAAAAGCATTTTCAACCACGCGGGTCTGATCGGCGAGAATGGCGCCGATCAGGACGCCGGCCTGGAACAGGCGGGCGGTTTTGCGGAAAATCACATCCATGTACATGCTTTCGGTCGTGTCGGGATTGTTGCAGTTCATCAGCTGCAACACTTCCCCTTCCGCGATCGTATTGGTGGCATCGGCCAGTTCTTCCATGACCCGCATCTGCCCGACCTGCACCATCAGCTGGAAGGCGCGCGAGTAGAGGAAATCACCGACCAGTACACTGGCCTCGTTGCCGAATACGCTGTTGGCGGTATCCTGCCCGCGCCGCAGGTCCGAGTCATCGACGACATCGTCATGCAGGAGCGTGGCGGTATGAATAAATTCGATAATCGCAGCAGCCAGGATATGCCGCTCACCGGTATAGCCGCAGGCGCGGGCCGACAAAAGTACCAGCAAGGGGCGCAGTCGTTTGCCGCCGCTGCAAATAATATAGTGTGCAACGCTGTTGACCAGCGCCACATCGCTTTTCAACTCGTGCTGTATTGCCCGATTGACCCCGTTCCAGTCGTCACCCACCAACTTGCGAATCGACTGGAGGTCAAATCCCTGATTTTCCGCTTGGACCACGTGCATCGCGCGGTCAATAATGCCTTGGATGAGCGCACCTGTATACACGATCTTGCTGGCGGTATTGTTTTTCCATAATTCGGCCATGGCTTTCGGGCCGACCGGGCACCGCATGGTCGGTACGATTGCCGAGTCTCGTTTGTGCCCGGAAACCAGAGCGCTGGTCGAATCGCTTCTCGACGGAACATCGCTGGCCAAAGCAGGGCAATGGCCGGACTGGATTCGACGCGAACCCCGGTGGAAGCACACGCGTCCCTGGCACTATATTAATGTGGCCGACGATCAGTCGATCGAGGATGCCACGGGCGGGCGGCGGGGCGATGTGTTGCAGGCCCTGGCCTGGTCCGAGGGTGAGTTCAGGGATGCTGGGCTGGGCAGGAAGCGCCGCGCGACTGCACTGCGATTTTTTGCGCATTTCGTAGCGGATGTTCACCAGCCGCTCCATATTGGCCATGAAATCGACCGTGGCGGCAACACCGTCAAGGTCAGCGTAGCGGGCAAAGTCACCAACCTGCATGCTCTGTGGGACGCTCAGGGCCTGCTGCGTGCCAGTGGCGGGTCCGGGTCTGCAGGCCAGGTTGCGGCCATGCAGGGGCTTGTCGCAGGCTTCGGGGCACAGGATTTGCAGGGCAGCCCGCTGGACTGGGCCCGGGAGTCGCGGGGATATTTGCTTTATGTGTATGATATTAAAAGAAAAAATGCAGAACTCATGTTGCAGCCCGAAGCGTCGTATCTCGATGGTGCGCGGACGATTGTCAAACGCAGACTGGCACTGGCAGGTCTTCGCCTGGCACAGCGGCTGAATGCGGTGGGCTGCCGCGGCGGTCAGCCGGCCGGGAATGCCGGTATGCCTTGACGACAAGCCATTGATAACTCAGCTGGGAGTACGTAGAATTCCGGCTCTTTTCGGGCC
>JAJRXW010000165.1 GCA_024276095.1 Gammaproteobacteria bacterium | reverse complement strand
AGCGCAACGATGCACCAGGCAAACCGTTGCAATATCAGAAGTTTATTGTGCACAAGTGGAAATATACCTTGGAAAATACCATTGATCCCCCCGACCCTTCCGGAGCAAGCCAGAATGTTACGGGCCCGGCCGCTGATCCGCAACCGCTGCGCATGATAGCGGGCAGATCCGGTCAGCGCATCAGGGCCGGCGCCAGGCCTTGATCTTCTCGATAATTCCGGGCGCCTCTCCTGTCGACGACAGGGCCTGTTGCATGCCCCTGGCCATGGTTTTGCCCAGTTCCACGCCCCACTGGTCGAAAGGATTGACCCCCCAGATCACGCTCCGCACGAATACCGCCTGCTCATACAGGGCAACCAGGTATCCAAGAGTGCGTGGATCGAGCATTTTGAACAGCAGTATGCTGCTCGGATGGTTGCCGGGATACACCTTGTGTGCGGGAACATCGTCTTCCGACTGGCCCAGCGCAAGCGCCTCTGCCTGTGCCAGCATATTCGCCAGGCCGGCCTGATGCTGATCGGCATATTCGCTGGATGCCTGCACCGGGGCGATAAAATCGGCACTGAACCGCGATGTCCCCTGGTGCAGCAGCTGAAAAAACGAATGCTGGGCATTGGAGCCGGGTTCGCCCCAGATGACGGTACCGGTCGTGTAACCGGCGGGCTTTCCGTCGCGCGTCACCCCTTTGCCGAGGCTTTCCATTTCAAGTTGCTGCAAAAAAGCGGGAAACCGATGCAGCCGCTGATCATAGGGCAACACAACGTGGCTGTTCATGCCAAGGAAGTTCCGGTTCCACACGCCGACAAGACCGAGCAATACCGGCAGGTTATCTTCCGGCGCAGCCGTGCGGAAATGCTCATCGAGTTCACATGCACCCTGCAGCAGGGCCTGAAACTGCTCCGGGCCGATTGCGATGGCCAGGATCAGGCCGATCGATGACCACATCGAATAGCGGCCGCCGACCCAGTCCCACATCATGAACCGGTTATCCGCCCCGATACCGAAAGCATCCATCGCGGCGGCATTCACCGATACTGCCATGAAGTGCTTGCCAACAGCCTCTTCCGGCAGATCCCGCAAAAGCCAGGCCCGGGCGGACTCGGCATTGAGACGGGTCTCGAGTGTCGTGAAACTCTTGGAACAGATAATGAACAGCGTTGTTGACGGATCGAGCTTTTCCAGCACATCGGCCAGCTGTGTGCCATCGATGTTGGAGACGAAATGGCTGGCGATCTTCCGGGTGCAAAACGGCCGCAAGGCTTCTGTAGCCATCACCAGGCCAAGATCCGATCCGCCGATACCGATATTGACCACATCGGTGACCGGAGCACCCGTCACGCCGGTATAATCGCCGGCGCGTATCCTGGCAGCAAGGCGCAGCATCCGGCTGCGCTCCTTGCTGACCACAGCCCGCACGTCCTCGCCATCGACATGCAACGGCTCCGAAACAGGTTGATCGTCGCCAGGCCGGCTCCTCAACGCCGTGTGAAGCGCAGGCTGGTTTTCCGTGGTATTGACGGGAGCGCCGGAAAACAGGGCGTCGACCCACTGCTCAAGCGCGCGGTCCCGGGCAAGATCAAGCAGCAATTCCAGCGTCTTGCCGGTCATGCGCTGGCGGGAATAGTCGAGAACGAATTGCTCCGTTTCAGCGCAAAACTGCCGGTAACGACGCGGCTGCCCGATCAAATCCCGCAGGTGCAGCGCCTGCATCTCGCCGGCATGATCCTGCAGCGCCTGCCAGGCAGGCAGATCTGTCGGATCAGACGACTGGCGGGGCAACTGGGTAGTCAATCAGCAGGCTCCGGAGACAAGCAGGGAAATCATGAACCGGGATCCACGGAATAGTAATCCAGGTACCATTCGACGAATCGCGACACACCCTCTTCCACGGTAGTCGCCGGCTTGTATCCGACGTCGTCCACCAGTGCCTCTACATCGGCATAGGTATCGGGCACGTCACCCGGCTGAAGCGGCAACAGGTTCTTTTCCGCCTTGCGCCCCAGGCAGTTCTCGAGTACTTCGATGTAGTGCATCAGCTCAACGGGCTGGTTGTTGCCGATATTGTAGATGCGCCACGGCACATTGCTGGTACCCGGATCGGGCTGGTCCGAATCCCACGACGGATTCGCCGTCGCGATACGATCCAGCACCCGGACAACCCCCTCTGCGATATCTTCAACGAAGGTAAAATCACGGCGGTGGTTGCCGTAGTTGAATACATCGATCGGCTTGCCGGCGAGGATGCTGCGGGTAAACAGAAACAGCGCCATATCGGGCCGGCCATAGGGACCATACACCGTGAAAAACCGCAGTCCGGTGGCAGGCAGCCCGTACAGGCCGGAATAGGTGTGCGCCATCAACTCGTTGGCTTTCTTGGTGGCCGCATACAGCGACAACGGGTGATCGACATTCTGATGAACCGAGAACGGCATATTGGTGTTGGCTCCGTACACCGAACTCGTCGAGGCATAAACGAGGTGCTCGACTTCGTGATGACGGCAGCCTTCAAGAACGTGCAGAGCGCCAACCACATTGCTGTCGATATAGGCATGGGGATTTTCAATGGAATAACGCACACCGGCCTGTGCAGCAAGATGCACCACCCGGTCGAAACGGCACCGGGCGAACAGGGCTTCCATGCCTTCACGATCGGCGAGATCCAGTTTCTCGAACGAGAAGCCGGCCTGCTTCTGCAGTATTGCCAGCCGGGCCTTTTTCAGATTGACGTCGTAGTAATCATTGAGATTGTCCAGACCAACCACCTCATCGCCGCGCGCCAACAGGATTTTCGCTACGTGGAAACCGATAAATCCCGCGGCTCCTGTTACCAGTACTTTCATAATCGTCCATCCACCTGGTCTTTGGGCAGCACGCCCTTGATGTCATACAGCACGTGCTGTTCCTTACCCAACGCATGAACTTCATCGGCCGACATCGCACAAAACTGGTGATGTGAAACCGCAAGAACGAGCCCCTCGTAACCTCCGGGTGCCGGTGTTTCCGTGATCAGCCGGATTCCGTATTCCTCCAGCACCTCATCCGGATCGGCCCACGGATCGTATACGTCAACAATCGCGCCAAACAGCTCCAGTTCGTGGATGACATCCACAATGCGCGTGTTGCGCACGTCCGGGCAGTTCTCCTTGAAGGTAATCCCCATCATCAAAATGCGTGACTGCGGCAGGCTGGCACCCTGTCGAACCATCAGGCGCACGACTTCCGATGCCACATGCAGACCCATATTGTCGTTGATCCGGCGGCCGGCGAGGATCATTGCGGGGTGGTAACCGATTTCCTGCGACTTGTGCGTCAGGTAGTAAGGGTCGATACCGATGCAATGCCCTCCAACCAGCCCCGGCCGGAAAGGCAGGAAATTCCACTTGGTTCCGGCTGCTTCCAGCACTTCGGTGGTGTCGAGGCCGAGGCGATTGAATATCAGCGCCAGCTCGTTGACCAGAGCAATATTGACATCGCGCTGGGTATTCTCGATGACCTTGGCCGCTTCCGCCACACGGATCGACGAGACCGGATACGTTCCGGCACGAATGATCCTGCCATAGAGCTCGTCGACATACCGGCCTGTTTCAGGCGTCGAGCCGGAAGTGACCTTCATGATATCCGGCAAACGATGTGTCTTGTCGCCGGGATTGATTCTTTCCGGGCTGTAACCGACGGTAAAATCCTGGTTCAGCTTTAAGCCTGAACCGGCCTCGAGAATCGGCGCGCAATCCTCTTCCGTGGCACCCGGATAAACCGTCGACTCATAAATCACCACATCACCGGGGGACAATACCTGTGCAACCGAGCGGCTGGCGCTTTTCAGGGCACTCAGGTCGGGGCGCTTCGATTTGTCGATGGGAGTGGGCACGGTGACGATATAGACATTGCACTCACGCAGCTCCTGAACATCGGTTGTAAATCTCAGGCAGGATGCGGCCGCCAGTTCCTCATCGCTGACTTCAAGCGTTGAATCACTGCCTCCCCGCAATGCATCGATCCGCCCGGAATCGATATCGAATCCCGTGGTATCGAACTGCCTGCCGAACTCAACCGCCAGCGGCAGCCCGACATAGCCAAGGCCCACAACGGCAATTTTTGCTTCGTCAACATTATATGGATGGGTCATTTGCAGATTCTCTCGACCCCGGCAGCCTCACCTGAGGGCCCGCCGGATTGAAACTATGGTGTCACCAAACAGCGTATTATCACCGTCTGACAGCGATGACACCACTCGCCTGGTCACATTTACAGCAAATAAGTCACCGCCAGCAATCCGGTGGCCGTCATGGTAATGGTATAGGGAAGCGCCATCCACACCATTCGGCCATAAGACAAGCGAATCAGGGGAGCCAGCGCAGAGGTCAGCAAAAACAGAAACGCGGCCTGGCCATTGGGTGTTGCAACGCTGGGAATATTCGTGCCGGTGTTGATCGCTACGGCGAGCAGATCGAACTGCTCGCGGGAAAGATCACCGGCCACAAGCTGCTGCTTGATCTCGGATATGTAGATCGTTGCGACAAACACGTTGTCGCTGATCGCCGAAAGTATCCCGTTGGCCATGAAAAATACCGGCGTCTGGATATCTCCATCCAGCGCCAGCACGTAATCGATGACCGGGGTAAACAGATGCTGCTCGTGAATCACTGCTACGATACCGAAAAACACCACCAGCAGAGCGGTAAACGGCATGGCCTCTTCAAAGGCGGAGCCCAGCCGGTGTTCCTCGGTGATGCCGTTGAAGGCGGTAGCGATCACAATGATCATCAGCCCGATGAGCCCGACTTCCGCCAGATGCTTGCCCAGCGCGATCACCAGAACCACCGCGGCAATCGCCTGAATAATAATCACTGCCCGCTCGCGCATGCCGCGCCGCTCCGTCTCATAGCGGTCGAACTCCACCAGAATGTCCCGCACCGCAGGACGAAGCTCGGCACCATAGCCAAACCAGCCCAGCGCCTCGAGCAGCAGACAGGTCGCCAGCCCGACCACCAACACCGGGATCGATACCGGCGCCATCCGCCAGAAGAACTCCATGAACTCCCAGCCGGCCTGCTTGGCGATCAGCAGGTTTTGCGGCTCGCCAACCAGCGTTGTCACGCCGCCCAGTGCTGTTCCCACGGCTGCATGCATCATCAGGTTGCGTAAAAACGCACGAAACCTGTCCAGGTCCTCACGCTTTAATTCATGCACCTGGTCATCGTCGCCGTGATCATGGCTGTCTTCATAACTTTTGCCCGACGCGACCTTGTGATAGATGCCGTAAAACCCCGAGGCCACGGTAATCACGACAGCCGTCACCGTCAGAGCATCGAGAAAAGCGGACAGGACGGCGGAAACGGCACAGAACAAAAGCGACAGCAGCTTCTTCGAACGCACGCCCAGGAGAATTTTCGTAAACGCCAGCAAGAGCATCTCTTTGAGGAAGTAGATGCCGGCAACCATGAACATCAACAGCAATATCACCGGAAAATTGACCACGACTTCCTGGTACATGGCATCGGCAGTGGTCATCCCGATCACGACTGCCTCGATTGCGAGCAGCCCGCCGGGTTGCAGCGGGTAGCATTTCAATGCCATGGCCAGCGTAAATATGAACTCGCCGATCAGCAGCCAGCCGGCAATAAACTTGCCCATCGTCAGAACAACGATCGGGTTGATCACCAGAAATACGATAATCGTAATCTTGTACCATTCCGGCGAATTGCCCAGAAAGTTATGCACGAACGCGTTCCGAAGTGTTGATGGCATAGTCAGATTCCCAGGATGTCGACAGGAGGAAAGCAGCGCAGAGTTTAGCAGGGCTGCTGACGGCGCCAAAGCGCGCCGTCATCAGCAGCAGAGTCGATCAGATCCAGCAGCTGCTCATGGGCCTCCATCTCCTTGCCGGACGGCGCAGAGACAACCAGATGAAGCCCGTCGCGGTCGATGCCTGCCGCTGCCGCTGCCTGCATGCTTTCCGGCGAAGCGCCCCCGTCCAGCGACAGCGTTTCCTGCCCGCCGGTCATGACGAGATAGACCTCTGCCAGCAACTGCGCATCGAGCAGTGCTCCGTGCAGCTCACGTCGTGAATTGTCGATATCGTAGCGTTTGCACAGGGCATCCAGGCTGTTGCGCTGACCGGGATGCAGCCGCCTCGCCAGCGGCAGTGTATCCACCACCGGGCAGCGGCTTTCGATGATGCCCGCAGCGTGCCCTGCCAGCGTGAATTCATGGTTGAGAAAGCCGACATCGAATTCGGCGTTGTGAATCACCAGTTCGGCACCGGCGATGAACTCCAGCAGTTCATCCGCAATCTCCGCAAACCGCGGCTTGTCAGCCAGCATTTCGCGGGTAATGCCGTGGACCTGCGCAGCCGCTTCATCGATTTCGCGGTCGGGGTTCAGATAGCAGTGAAACTGTCGGCCGGT
>JAJRXW010000164.1 GCA_024276095.1 Gammaproteobacteria bacterium | reverse complement strand
CTACCCAGAAGCGCCATTTGATTCTGTCCCACGGCACCTGCTGCCGACCGAAATTGCGGACAAAAAACCCGGCGGAATTGTCCTCGCCCAGGCTCAGGACGACGGCGAGGTGCATGTCGCGATAGACCGGATACCGGTCCAGCAGCCTTTGCAGGGCCGGATCCTGGTCGATGCCGGCCGGCGCGGAGGCCGGCTCTTCTGGCGAGCCGGACGCGTCGCCGCCCGACGGCTCAGCCGATACCTGCTCATCGAGCTGCTGCAACACGTCGCGGGCGACCGGTCCGCGGTAGCCGTGGCGACGATCGTATTCCAGCAGCGCCTTGCGCAAGCTGCGCTGGGCGGCTGACTGCAGACGGCTGTCTATGGTGGTAAAAACCTTGTAACCATCGGTATAGGCATCCAGGCCATATTTATTCACCATGTCCGCACGTACCATTTCAGTGACGTACGGCGCCCGCAATTCCACGATAGGCCCGTACAGATGCGACTGCATCGGCGTGGCGATGGCCTGGTCATACTCGTTCCGGGTGACGAACCCCAGTTCAAGCATGCGCCGCAGCACATAGGCACGACGCTCTGTTGCCCGCCCTGGATCGGAGACCGGGTTCAGCACCGACGGAGCCTTGGGCATTCCGGCGATGGTTGCCGCTTCCGCAAGACTGAGTTCGGCCAGCGCCTTGCCAAAATAGACTTCGGCCGCCGCGCCGATGCCATAGGCACGCTGACCGAAAAAAATCTTGTTCAGATACAGTGACAGGATCTCTTCTTTGGAAAACTCGTTTTCAATGCGAAAGGCCAGGAACAGTTCCTTGGCCTTGCGCACGAAGGTGCGTTCCCTGGTCAGAAAGTACACTCTGGCCAGTTGCTGGGTAATGGTGCTGCCTCCCTGGCTGCGCGATCCGGTGCGCAACAGGTTGAAACCGGCGCGCAGGACGCCCTGGTAGTCGAACCCGGGATGCTCGAAAAAACGATCGTCTTCTGCTGCCAGGAACGCCTTGATGACAATATCGGGAATATGTTCGTATTCGACCGGTGTGCGGCGCTTTTCGCCGATTTGCGCCATTAATCGCCCGTCCCGCGAGTATATGCGCAGGGGGGTCTGCAGTTTCACTTCGCGCAGTGTATCCGCCGAGGGGAGACCGGGTTTTAGGTAATAATAGGCGCCGGTGACGACCGTCAGCCCGACGATGACCGCCATTGCGCCCAGCCCCAGCAGGGGCGGCAGAAGTCGCTTGAGTGCCTTCATTGGAAAAGCGGATACATTCCCTTGCCTTGTTGAGGGTGATTATGCATATTAGCGGCGGTTTTTGGGCAAACCCATCGAAAGGTGGGGACGCAAAGCTACCGGTCTACGGGTAAATTGGGCGGTGATGGTCGTGGTGGAACGTCACAGAGGAGCCGAATTCTATGATAGCGGGGCTGCCAGATCACCTGGTACTGTGTATTTATCAGGGTGGTGTGCGCCGTTATCATGTTCTCGATTCCTCGGGTTTTCACCCCGATCAGGCGGTATTTTCGATGCCGGCCGTTATCAAGGATCCTTTTCCGGCAGTCCGACAACCAGTTGGGCTCTGTCTTGATAGATGTGAATGGGGTCGCATTTAGTTTATATCTTTGCTGATATATAGTTAAATAGGCTTCCTAAGGCATTAGGCCAGAATCTTGTCGCAAACTTCGGACTTAGAAGGAAAAAGGTGTGCTATTCGGGTCTCGATCCAAAACCCTGATCGGGCTTGACATAACTACCTCGTCGATCAAGCTCATTGAGCTGATCCAGAGTGGTAGAGGCTTCCGTGTGGAAGGCTACGCGGCGGAGGCAACACCCCCGAATTCCATCAACGAGAAAAGTATCGTTGATGCTGAGGCCGTGGGTGAAGCGATCCGCCGGGCTGTCAAGCGCTCCGGTTCCAAATCCAGGGAAGTGGCAATCGCTATCAACGGCGATGCGGCCATTACCAAGGTGATTCAGATGCCGCGCAACCTCGGCGAAAATGAAATGGAAGGCCAGGTTGAACTGCAGGCCGACCAGTACATTCCGTTCCCGATGGAGGAAGTCAGCTTTGATTTCGAAATCATGGGCGAGTCCGCCAATGATCCGGATATGCTGGATGTGCTCCTGGTTGCAACGCGTACCGAGAATGTCGATCATCGCCGTGCGGCGGTCGAGGCCGCCGGGCTTACTGCCAGGGTCGTAGACGTCGAGGCGTTCGCTCTTGAGAATGCCTGTGCGCTGCTTGCGCATCAGATGCCGGATGGTGGCGCGAACCAGCAGGTCGCAGTAGTCGATTTCGGCGCCAGCAATACGACATTCAGCGTTTTGCAGAACATGCGAATTATATATACAAGAGATTTTGCTTTTGGCGGCCAGCAGCTGACGGAAGAGATCATGCGTACCTATGGCCTGAGTCTCGAAGATGCGGGTCGCGCCAAGAAAGAAGGCGGTCTGCCCAGCAACTATCAGCCCGAAGTGCTCGATCCGTTTATCGACGACATGACCCAGCAGGTCAGCCGCTCGCTGCAGTTTTTCCTGGCATCCGGCGGTGGCCGTGAACAGCCCGATCAGATTCTGGTTTGTGGTGGTTGCGCCAATATTCCCGGCGTAGCCGATTTGATATCCAGTAAAGTGGGCATCCCCGCCGAGGTCGGCGATCCCCTGGGCGAGATGAAAGTCTCGTCACGGGCAAAAGCGCACGGGGTGCGCAAGGATGCCACCGCATTGCTGACAGCCTGTGGGCTGGCGCTCAGGAGTTTTGACTGACATGCCTCGCATTAATCTTCTGCCATGGCGTGACGAACAGCGACAACAACGTCGATTGCAGTTCTATATTGCGATGGGGGTTGCTTTTGCAGTTGCCGCGCTGCTGGTGCTCATTGTGAATCTCACAATGGAAAATATCGTCGATCACCAGAAAGCCCGCAACGCCGCGCTTAATTCCGAGATCACTGCATTGAACAAGCGGATCAAGGAAATTATCGACCTTGAAGACAAGAAAGACCGCCTGCTGGCAAGAATGGAGATCATCGAAGAGCTTCAGCGCAGCAGGCCGGTTATTGTGCATGTCTTTAATGAACTCGTTGATGCATTGCCCGAAGGCACTTATCTGACCGAAGTCAGGCAGACGGGGCAGCGAATCGAGATCAGGGGCGCATCGGAATCCAATACGCGCGTGTCGGCGCTGATGAGAAACATCGCCAAATCCGAGTGGCTGACGGATCCGGATCTCGAAGTCGTTCAGGTTCGGGCATCTTCCGGTAACGACGGGGTCCGTGCCAGCGAATTCACGGTATTCGCCAGGCAGGTTTCTGCGACAGCAGAGGAGGCATCGGAATGAATCTGCTCGAGGACCTGAAAAATCTGGATATGAGCGACATCGGTCGCTGGCCACTCATTTTCAGGGCGATGTTTGTGGGATTGTTTTTCGTTGTGATTACCGTAGCCGGGGTCTATTTTCTGGTTTACGAAAATCAGATGCCGCGCCTGGAACGGGCGCAGGCCGAAGAAATGGAATTGAGGGCTTCTTTCGAAGCCAAGCAAAGAAAAGCGGCAAATTTTGACGCGTATCGTGACCAGCTTGCAGAAATCGAGCGCTCTTTCGGCACCATGCTGCGGCAGTTGCCGGGCAAAACGGAAATACCCAATGTGCTGATCGATATCTCGCAGACAGGCCTGGCCGCAGGGCTGGAAGAAGACCTGTTCCAGCCAATGGACGAGAATTTCAAGGAGTTCTACGCCGAAAAGCCGATCAAGATCAGGTTGAAGGGGAATTATCACGAATTTGGGAGGTTCGTCAGCGATGTGGCTGCTTTGCCGCGTATCGTGACCCTGCACGATTTCGAGATTACCCCTCAGGGTGGAGACGCCTCATATGACGATCTGGTGCTGAGCATTACGGCGAAGACCTATCGATATCTGGATGAAGAAGAGTCGGTTGATGAGGGATAGATGAATAACGGTCCTTTAGCAAAAGTTTTTCTGGGAGCGGCTTTGGTCGCGGCCATTTTGTTGCTGTCCGGGTGTTCGGACAGCATGGCGGATCTGCACAGCTATATAGACGAGATCAAGGCGCGTCCCGGTGGCCGCATCGAGGCACTGCCGCAGATCAAGCCGTATCAAACCTATGTCTATGAAGACAAAGGCAGGCGCTCGCCATTTGTTCCGCTGCGCCCGGCATCGGCGGGTGTTCAGCAGCAAGGCCCGCAGCCGATTGCAAACCGGAACAAGGAATACCTGGAGCAGTTCCCGCTCGATTCTCTGAGCATGGTGGGAACGCTGAAGAAAGACGGCAAGATTTATGGCCTGATTCAGACAAAAGACACGCTGGTACACAGGGTGTTGCCTGGAAACTATATTGGTCAAAACGATGGTCGTATCGTCGCGATCACCGAGTCGGAGATATCGGTAGAGGAGCTGGTTCCAGACGGTATTGGCGGGTTCTTCGATCGGTCTGCAGCAATCGGGCTGAGTAACTGATGTCCCTTGGGGAGACTGTGGGAGTATTTGAATGATGAGTACAGGTAGGCCGACGAAGGCCGATTCCACCAGACATACGGCGGCAGTCGCGCTGAAAGGATTACTCTGTGGAGCGATGCTGGCGCTGGCGGGAATCACAGTGGCGATGGCTCAGGCATCAGCCCAGGAACCGGGTAATACGTTGCAGGATATCGAGGTTCAGGCACTGCCGGGCAATCAGCTCCAGCTGCAGCTGATACTTTCAGGGCCGGCGCCGACGCCGTTGAGCTTTACCATAGACTCCCCGGCACGAATTTCACTGGATCTTCAGGACACCGCACTGGGGCTCAAGTCCCGCCGCAAGGATGTGGGGATCGGTGTACTGGATACCATTCTTGCCGCCGAGGCCGGTGGCCGTACCCGCGTGGTGCTGAATCTCGACACCATGGTTTCCTACCAGACCCGGGTTTCGGGCAACAGCGTTTATGTGACACTGGGCAGTGCAGCTTCGCAGGCGGCTGCAGTGACTTCGTTCAATACGACTCCGCCAATGCGCTCAACGGCAGCAACCGGCAGCAAGAGCATTGAGGCTGTCGATTTTCGTCGTTCGTCCGAGGGTGGCGGGCGCGTTATTATTTCCATGTCGGATGCCGGCATTCCGGTGGACGTTCGACAGGAAGCCGGCAAAATCATCGTTAACTTCGTGGGCGCAGACCTTCCCGATGCGCTGTTGAAGCGGCTGGATGTCATGGATTTCGCCACACCGGTGAACACGGTCGACCTGATGCGGGTCGGCAACGATACCCGCGTCATCATTGCTGCAACCGGTCCCTTCGAGGAGCTGGCCTACCAGTCCGACACGGTGTTTACCGTGGAAGTACAGCCGGTCATCGAGGACGAGGAAGAGATCCAGGTTTCCCTGTACAGCGCCGACCGCGAATATGTCGGTGAACGCCTGACGCTGAATTTCCAGGATATCGAAACGCGTGCGGTACTGCAGTTGCTGGCCGATGTCAGCGGCAGGAATATCGTCGTCTCCGATACGGTTCAGGGTAATGTCACCCTGAGACTGCAGAATGTGCCCTGGGATCAGGCGCTGGATATCGTCCTTGCCACCAAGGGTCTGGACATGCGCGAGAACGGCAATGTCATTATCGTTGCCTTGCGTGAAGAAATTGCCGCCCGCGAAAAAGCGGATCTCGAGTCCCGCCAGGAGATCAGCGAACTTGAGCCACTGACTTCCGAGTTTCTGCAGGTCAACTACGCCAAGGCGGGCGATATTGCCAGCCTGATCCAGAGCTCCACCGGAAACTTCATGCTTTCCGAGCGGGGTACCGTTGGCATCGATGAGCGTACCAATACACTGTTGTTGCAGGATACGGCTGACCGGATAGCAACGATTCGCCGCCTGGTACTGACGCTGGATATTCCCGTCCGCCAGGTGCTGATCGAATCCAGGATCGTTGTGGTCGCCGACAATTTCAGCCGCGACCTGGGCGTACGCTGGGGTGTAACGGCCGTCAATGACCGATCTACGAATGGCCTGCTGTCGGTAACGGGTTCCGCCGAAGGCAATGACACCATCATTCAGTCGGGCCTCGACAATATCAACAATAACGGTACGGCGTTTCCGGTCACGGTGCCGTCGTTGAGTGACCGGTTTGCCGTGAACCTGCCGATTTCCAACCCGGCCGGCCAGCTGGCAGTAGCTCTGCTGGACGATGATTTTCTGGTTGACCTGGAGCTGTCCGCGTTGCAGGCAGAAGGTAACGGCGAGGTGATCTCATCGCCGCGGATCATTACCGCCAACCAGAAGGAAGCGACGATCAAGCAGGGTGTGGAGATTCCATACCAGCAATCGGCATCCAGCGGCGCGACGACGATTCAGTTTAAAGAAGCGGTGCTGAGCCTCACGGTCACACCGCAGATTACACCGGACGATCGCATCATCATGGACCTGCTGGTCACCAAGGACAGCATCGGTGAGGTGGTCAGCGATTCGCTCGGCGGGTCAATTCCGAGTATCGATACGCGCTCGGTTGAAACACAGGTACTGGTGAACAACGGACAGACGGTTGTTCTCGGTGGCATCTACGAGACCGAGCTGACCGAGAGTGAAACCAAGGTACCGTACCTGGGCGATATTCCATTTCTGGGGGCTTTGTTCAAGTCGACACTGGTCAAGTCGCAGAGAACGGAATTGTTGATATTTGTAACGCCGAAAATAATAAAAGAGGGCTCGACTATTCAATAAGGGATTAGGCACGCAACAACGCGCCGGAGAATAGCTCTAGAGGATCAGGATTGATGAACAAGTTTCTTTTATTTACATTGTTTTTGGTGTCGGCAGTTGTCGCCGGATGTGGCGGGGGCGGCAATACGCTGAGCGGTCCCTCGAACGGCCCGGGAGCGGCGGCAGAGGTGGCCAATATCGCCCTGCTTTCCAGTTCGCCGCAGCTGCTGTCCGATACGACCAGCCTGTCAACGGTAACGATTACCGCGATCGTCACCGATTCCAACAACAATGCCATGGAAGGCGTGACCGTCGTTTTCAGCCCGGACAGCGGTATTTTGCAGACCACCCAGGCGACGACCGATGCCGCCGGCATTGCAACGGCGCAACTGTCCAACGGCCCGGGAAATGTAGCCAACCGGACTATCGTGGTGACTGCGACGGCAACACCGGTGGTCGCGACCATCAATATTGACGTGGTCGGTACATCTTTGTCCGTTACCGGCCCGAGCGGGCTGGCCTTGAACGACAGCGCCACCTATTCCATCGTGCTCGAGGATTCATCCGGCGTTGGCGTGATCGGTGAGACGGTGGACGTGACCTCCGGCAACGGCAATACGCTGGATGCCACCAGCCTGACAACGCTGCAGGACGGCGATGCGGAATTCGTTCTGACGGCGACGCAGGGGGGTGCTGACGCTGTAACCGTTTCGGCACTGGGCCTGACATTTGTCAAGGATGTGGTGGTCGCCAGTGACAGCTTTCTGATTACCGTGCCGGTCGAAAATACCGAGATCCCGCTGGCGCCGAATACCCAGACGATTACTGCGACCTGGACCAATGCCGGGGTTCCCCAGGTAGGGCAGCAGATCGATTTCACGAGTACCCGCGGAATCCTGAGCGCGCCCACCGCGCTGACCAATGCGCAGGGTGAGGCCAGTGTCACTGTAAGTGCTGCAAACGCCGGTCCGGCGGTCTTCACTGCAACGATTAACTCAACCGGCACCAGTACCGCCATCAATGCGGAGTTTATCGCGACTGTCCCCGCCACTATCGAGTTTCAGGCCGACCCGTTCACGCTGGCAGCCACTGAACAAAGCGAGCTGACCGCGATAGTCAAGAATGCCAACGGTCAACTGGTGAAAAACCAGACAGTCAGTTTTCTGATTGTGGATGACGACACCAGCGGATCGATTTTCCCGGCTACTGCGGTTACCGACAGCCAGGGCAAGGCGACGACGTTCTATACGGCAGGCGCTGTATCGGGTGCTCCCATAGGCGTACAGATCAGCGCTTCGGTTGCGGGTCCGCCGGTTATTTCTGCTTCGGTATTGCTCACGGTCGCGCGCCAGGAACTGGATCTTTCGATCGGCACCGGCAATGAAATCTTTGAACCTACAACGGCATCGTTTGCGCAGGAATGGAATATTTTTGTCACTGACGCAGTCGGAAACGCGGTCGCAAACAAACAGGTTCAGGTCAGCCTGCGGTCCAGAGACTACTATAAGGGATACCTGACAGTGGGAACTGTTCCCCCGTCGACAACGGAAAAGTGGATTTTTGCGACGGGCTCACCATTCTGGTGTCCCAACGAGGACCTGTCGCCGCGTAACGGTACGCTGGATCCCGGTGAGGACACGAACGGTTCCGGTCAGCTGGAACCGGGTAACGTAGCTTTGGTAGCGCCAGTGTTGCCGGGCGCATCGCCAACCGATCCTTGTGCAACGGCAGGAACTGCCGGCACAAGTGCGGACGTGGCGACCAATGCCCAGGGTATAGCGCGGGTTTGTGTATTCTGGCCGCAGAATTTTTCCTGGTGGCTCGATGTGCATATCGAAGCCCAGGCAGCGGTCCAGGGCGGCACCGAGTTCAGCGCGCAACAGGTCTTCCTGCTGCCTGTTCTGGCGACGGATATTACCGCCGTTCAGGCATCACCACCGAATGCGGAGAGTCCGTTCGGGCCGGATCTGGATTGCGCCATACCTCCGCCAGGGCTGCCGATCGTTCCCTAGGTCAACCACAGCAGCTACTTTGCGAATGGATTGAAGCCGGCCTTTTTTGGCCGGCTTTTTCTTGTACGATAAGGCAACGAGTTTCGTTGATCAGCCATGTCCTGCAAGCAAAGCATATTCCTGGTCGGCCCGATGGGTTCCGGCAAATCGGCCGTTGGCCGCCGCCTGGCGCATTTGCTGGATTGCGCCTTTCATGACACCGATGACGAGATCGAGGCCCGCACCGGGGTCGATATCCCGTTTATTTTCGAGAAAGAGGGCGAGGCGGGTTTTCGTCTTCGCGAGGCAAAGGCGATCGAGGAGATGACCGCCCTGCCGGGTATTGTGCTGGCGACCGGCGGAGGTGCCGCCCAGGACCCGCAGAACCGCCAGCATATGGTTTCCCGGGGTACCGTGGTCTATCTTTATGCATCGGTCGACCAGCAGCTGCTGCGCACCGGCCGTGGCAGGGAGCG
>JAJRXW010000163.1 GCA_024276095.1 Gammaproteobacteria bacterium | reverse complement strand
GTGGGCACCCTTTCAGCTTACCAGTCCAGGCTCCGTCAGCTCACCGAGACGCTTGGTCAGCAACATGTTCTCGCGGTAATCCACCGGCATTACCACCAGGCTGGGACCGGATTCCGCCAACGCCTTTTGCAGCGTGGTTTTCAGTTCCCTGCTCTGATCGACATAGTGTCCGTTCCATCCAAAGGCCGCTGCCAGACCCAGCCAGTCCGGGTTACTGAATGACAGGTCTGTGTGGTGACCAAACTGACTCTGCTGCTTCCACGCGATCAGGCCGTACTCGCTGTCCTCCCAGACCAGCATTGCCAGCTGGCTGTCCAGGCGTCTGGCGGTTTCCATTTCCTGGACATTCATCAGGAATCCGCCATCGCCGCAGATACCCAGAATACGCCGTTCAGGATGCACCAGGCTGGCGGCGATTGCGCCCGGCAGGGCAAAACCCATTGAGCAGAATCCATTGGGAATCAGGCAGGTATTCGGTTCATGACAGTGGTAATGCCGTGCAATCCACATCTTGTGCGCACCGACATCCGAAAGAAGAATATCGTCAGGTCGAAGCACCTCGCGGGCATCCCACAGGGCTTTCTGCGGCCGGATATGACCGGAGGTATCGTCATCGGCATGCATTGACAGTTCCGCGCCCATTTTTTCCCGCAAACTCCGCTGTGGAGCGAAATCGAAATCCAGTTCGCTGCTCTGCCCGGCGCGTTCGTTGAACATCCACAGCGTATGTGCGAGATCTCCGAGCAGTTCCACTTCCGGGTGGTAATGCGTATCGATTTCCGACGGCAGAAAATCCGCATGGATGATGGTTTTATCGCGCCCGGGGTTCCACAGACTCGGATGATACTCGACCATATCGAAGCCCAGCGTGATGACCAGGTCTGCTTCGTCAATCAGCACCGCCGGCAGGTCCTTGCTCCCCAGACCAATTGTGTACATGCAGTAGTCGGCGTCCACATCGACGCATCCCTTGGCCATAAAGGTACTGATCACGCCGATTCCGGTGCGCTCACAGAATAGTCTGAGCTGCTTGCTGGCCCGTCTGCGCACGCAGCCATTACCGGCGAGAATCACCGGCCTTTTGGCATTGCACAGCAGGCTGAAAGCCCGGTCCATTATCTTGTCATCGGGAACCGACCGCCGGAACCGTCTTGGCTCCATCGGCGCTTCATCGGTATCGAGCCTGGCGATGTTTTCGGGCAGTTCCAGATGCACTGCCCCGGGTTTTTCGGTACGTGCTATGCGCACGGCCTTGCGAATGATCTCCGGGATGGTGTCAGGATTGACAATGGTCGTCGCCCATTTGGTCACGGGCCTGAACATCTCTACGGCATCCATGATCTGATGCGATTCCTTGTGCAGCCTGGCGGTAGATCCCTGCCCCGTCAGCACCAGCATCGGCGCACGATCCATATTGGAATCGGCGACACCGGTAATCAGATTGGTCGCGCCCGGCCCCAGCGTGCCGAGACAGACAGCCGGCTGGCCGGTCAGCCGGCCATAGATTTCTGCCATGAAAGCGGCGCCCTGTTCATGGCGCGTCAGAATGAACCTGATCCGGTCCGACTGCTCCAGGGACATCATGAAATCAGCATTTTCTTCACCCGGAACCCCGAAAATATATTGAATACCTTCGCGCTCCAGGCAACGTACCAGCAAGTCAGATGCCTTCATTACGCTCTCCCCTCCAGGACGGATGTTTCAGGGGGCCTGAGCGGCCCATATAACTCATCCAGCGGTATCGACCGGCCGTCCCCCTGGACCATACGGCAGTGATAACGCCTCAATTTTCTCGGCTCATGCGCACCGCAGGAATGGGCAACGATACCCACTTCTTTTTCCATCGCATGCTGATAGCGCATCACGCGCATGGCCTTGTTCGCGGGCACAAGGCCCCTTTGGAGATTCTTGTCGTGGGTGGTAATGCCGGTCGGGCAGGTATTCTGGTTGCACTTGAGCGATTGAATGCAGCCCAGTGCAAACATGAAACCACGTGCGGATACGACAAAATCGGCGCCCACGCACAATGCCCAGGCGACACCGATCGGATTGACCAGCTTGCCGCTGGCGATCACCCGGATACGCGGCCTCAATCCATAGCGGTCCAGCAGATCGACGACCACCGGCAGGCTTTCCCTGATGGCCAGGCCAACATTATCGATCAGCGCCATCGGCGCCGCACCGGTACCGCCATCGCCCGAATCCACGGTGATGAAATCGGGTGCGCTTTCGACTCCCCGGCGCCCGATCTCTTCGAAGAGATCTTCCAGCCAGCCGTAACTGCCGATAACCGACTTGAACCCGACCGGTTTTCCGGTACACCGGCGTACCCTGGCGATCATATCCAGAAGCTGGCCAACACTGCCGATCTCGGGATGCCGGTTGGGGCTGATGGAATCCTCACCGACGGGAATGCCCCGGATCGCTGCTATCTCCCTGGTGACTTTCTCGCCCGGCAGAATACCACCCTTGCCGGGCTTGGCGCCCTGGCTCAGCTTGATCTCGAACATGCGCACCTGTTCGTGGCCGGCGATCTCGCGCAGTTTATCCTCATCCAGTTCACCGGCTTCGTTTCTCACACCGTATTTCGCCGTGCCGATCTGAAACACGATGTCCCCGCCCCCTTCGAGGTGATAGGGAGACAGGCCGCCCTCGCCGGTATTCATCCAGCAGCCGGCCAAACGAGCGCCGTTGGACAGCGCCAGAACGGCAGGTTTGGAGAGCGCACCAAAACTCATTCCGGAGATATGGAAAAACTTGCTGGTCGAATAGGGTGTCGCGCAGTCCGGGCCAATGACAACCGACTCGACCGGC
>JAJRXW010000013.1 GCA_024276095.1 Gammaproteobacteria bacterium | reverse complement strand
TGACGCCCATGTCCGGCAGCATTCTGGGGTCCAGCTCCTGAAAGCCGATTCTCACCGCGACGGTAGCACGCTGGCGGTCGGCAGTCGGAATAATGGCAATGACCCGGGCCGGGATCTTCCATTGCGGATCGGCATCGAGGATGGCCTCAACGGGCTGTCCCGGCGATACCCGGTTGATATAGGCCTCGTTCACATCGACCTCGATTTCCAGTGAGCTCATATCGACAATGGTGCCAATGCCGGTTCGGGTGAAGCCCCCGGATGACAGGGGTGAGATCATTTCCCCCGGCTGCGCATTTTTTGCAACCACGATACCGGTGAAAGGCGCTTTGATCACGGTATCCTCGAGTCTTTGCCGGGATACGTCCAGGTCCCGCCGGGAAACCACCACGTCAGCCTGTTGCCGGGCCAGGCGGGCGTGCAGCGAATCCTTGCTGGCCCGGGCCGAGTCCAGCTCGGCCTGGCTGACCAGGTTATCCGCCCGCAACTCGATGGCGCGTTCCAGCGCCAGACGGGCCTCGGTCAGCAGTGCCTCGGTTTCCTCACGCGCACTTTCCACCGATGCCAGCTTCGCCTTGGCCAGCAGAAAATCCGCTCGCGCGTTCGAGTCATCCAGCCGGGCGAGTATCTGGCCCTTCTCGACCTTCATTCCTTCTTCGATAAGAACTTCCGTCACTTTTCCGGTGACCTTCGATGAAACGGTCGCCTGCCGGCGCGCAACGACATAGCCGGAAGCGTTCAGTACCGTAGCGGCGACATTGCTCTCGATTTTTTTGGCCGGGACCGATTGTATTACGATTGCTGCCGGCGCTTTGAACCAAAGCCATCCGCCGCCTGCCAGCAGTATTGCTAGAACGGCGAAAATGATAAGCCAGGGTTGACTGCGTTTTCCGGTTTCCGATGAGCGCTCAATGCGCAACTGGTCGAGCCTGTTTGTATCCAATATTCAGGATTCCTTTTGCAAAGCGTTCGAACTGTCGGGGGAACCGGCTGCAAAGTCGTTTCAGAAAACCACATCAATTTTGCGATGGGGAAAAATGTAGTGACTGTAAAAATATTATTTTTTTAAGTGCTGCGGCATACCCAATATTAGTACGTATAAACCCTTGTTGACTAAAAACCCAGCGAGACGATTATATCAATCGAGAAGACTAGGTGACTTATATTATCGAATAGACCGGGAGAATGACATGGCTAAACGAGCAAAGAAAAAACCAACAGCCGCGAAGAAAAAGAAAGTAATCGCGGGCGCAATCAAAAAAGCAGCTGCGGTAGAGCGAAAAGCAGTTGAAAAAGTGATTGCAGCGGTCCAGAAGGCGGAGCAGGCCAAGGCAGAGGCCGCGATCAAGGTATTTGCCGCGAAAACCATCGCGCATATTGCGAAAGAGGCCGGTATCAAGGGCCCGCCAGCCGCAGTGAAGAAAAAAGCGGTTGCAGCAGCCAAGAAAAAGGCCGGCGCAGCCAAGAAAAAGGCTGCAGCAGCGAAAGCCAAGGCCAAAAAGACTATTGCCGCTGCCAGGAAGAAATCAGCGGCCGCAAAGAAAAGAGCAGTCAGTAAAGCCAAATAGAATCAGCAGTCAGCGCCGGCTCCATTCAGGGGCCGGTAATCGAGTAATTGCCCGCCTTATGGCGGGCTTTTTTTTACTGATCCAGAATTTGCGCCAGCGCACGCGCACCCTCGGCCGCAGCGGGGCCCCAATGCTGGTTGCCGCGCAGTTCGGAATGACCGAAGGCAATGCGACCGTGGGGCCTGCGAACGATATCCCTGGCCGCCGGTTTGCCGTCGGTGCCGAAAAAGAAACCGGGCTGCGGTGCGATCAGCGCATGGCCCCAGCGATTCAGGATAATCCCGGCGATATCCCGGCGGGCATCGAACCCGGCCGCACCGAACAATACCTGCATCTGGCGGCGAATCTGGCGTCCATAATCCGCATAGCTGGTCGAAAGTAACCGGGCACGCCCGATACTGCCCTGTTCCCGGGCCGGTTTTCCGGGCGAACAAAATGGCACGTAAAAGCTGAGCAACGCAGGTTTGCCCGGGTCGAGCGGCGGGCGAAAATCCCCTACCTGCATTGGCTGGCGCAGATTACAGGAGTAGCCGAATTCGCCTTCGTATCGACAGGCCGTAATACCGAGCTTGTCCATAAAATGCCAGTTATGCAGGGCAACGTTCGCTACCAGGAATGGTGCGTGTGCAAAGCTGCCGAACGCATCCAGATGGGCCCGGGGAAGATCGCGAACGACATGGCGATTGACCCAGCCGCCCGTTGCCATGACGACTCCGCGGGCCCGTACACGGTAAAGTTTCCCGTCGCGAGAATAACTGACGAGTACCTGGTCGGCCTGATCTGGCGGGCCATCGTGCTCTACGCGAACCACGGTGGTGCCAAGTCGCATCCGGATGGGCCGGCCCGGCTGATCCAGTCGGGAAAAACGGATCCGTCCGTTCAGTATCGATTCGAAGGAACGATCGCCCTCGATGGCCCAGGGCATGATCGCCTTGACGAAGTGCCGGGCGAAACCATCGTTCCCGCCGGGAAACGAATGACGATGGTCCACGACCTCACCCTCAAAATACCCATTGACCCCCGGCAAAGCATCTGCGTAGGCGGCATAGGCGGATACCGCATCACAGCCCAGCCCGATGGCACTGGCAACGATGGGGTCCATATGCGCCGTGGCCGATTCCGGATAGCCGAGAATGTCTTCGATTATCTGTTTGTAGCTGAAACGATCCAGCCAGCGCTCCGGGTCATCGCCGTCATAGGGCTTTTCGCGGCTGTTGACGAACCGGATCAGGGATGCCGCGTCATCTTTGCCAACCGGCGCATCGCCAAAGCCGTTGGTCAGCGGATTGTTCACCCAGTGGCCAAATCCGGAATCATGGTCTGCGGGGAAGAAGTAGCCGGTGCTGATCTTGTGCTCAAGCCAGTAAATAAACCCGTAGTTATCCCGGCCGAAACGTAACTTCGAAGAGGTATTTTCCTGAGGGCTGTACTGAAATTGCCGGGGAATATTGAGCTCTTCGTAGTAACGGGCATCGCCGTCGGCAAAGGCCGCTTCGGCAGCGCCGATAGCCGGTGTCGAGAACCCGTTGGCCCCCTGGGGGCCGATCAGGTGATAGCCGTCGATCTCCAGCTCATTTCGTTTCGATTCGCCGCCGAAGACCGGGTGGTTGTCAATCATCAGGCAGCGGTGCCCGGGCT
>JAJRXW010000162.1 GCA_024276095.1 Gammaproteobacteria bacterium | reverse complement strand
TTAATTTTTTATGAGATTTTTCTGATAATGATAATTTCGAGCGCAACAACTGTACCAAAGAATTCTATATAAAGCTTAATGTAACTATTAACTGTTAGTTACGACCCATATAGTATTGTTAAAATGAGCTGCTTTCCCAGCCATTTCCCACGTATTTGTGGGAAATGCGGGGGAGATTAATTACCAAAGTGATGCTGATGTGGAAGCGCAGCTAACCAGCTTTCGTTATCTGCGCCACGGACCCGGGCCAGCTGGGGGTACATCAAGTCGATGGCGGCCTGCATTTCCTCGCGGAATTGCCGCAGGCACGCGGCCATATCATTTTTCCCCGCGATCTTGGGATTGTTGTCCCGCAGAATCACATCGAAACCCGTTCCGCTCAAAACGGCGCCAGCCCGAACGGCCTCGGGAATACGCTCGATCGTCATGCCGCCGGTGACCAGGATCGGGCAATAACCAAAAGTGGCATCACTGCGGAAAAGCCGAACGGTATCCAGGCTTGGCCCCAGGACTTTGATGAAATGGGCCCCACTGGCAAATTGCCGCATTGCCTCGGTGAGAGTAAAGGCGGCCGGTATCACCAGGTGAGTGTCGCAAAACTTACGGATTGTCTCTTCAGAAAAGCCGTGCATGGAGACAAGCCCGTCGACGCCGATGTCGGCCAGTTCGTCGAGGGTCATCAATTGCTCCATCCCCTGCCGGCGTGCCCGTGCAATGATCCGGTCATCGTCGATGGTGCTGCCGACCAAAAGGTAGAGCTCCGGATAGTTCTTGCGGAGCCATGGGATCATTCGGTGCGCATCGCGGCGCCGCAATGTGTATTCGATGACGTTGAAACCTGCCTCGAGGCAAGCTTCGATCAACAGGTTGGTGTGCAAGTCGTCATCGACGAGAATAGGGAGGAACCCCTGCTCATGGAGCGAACGGTAGGCTTGAAAAAGTCGACTCATGGTGATTTCTCCTCGAATAGTGTGTTAATATCAATAGTTGTTTCTGGATTTCCCAAAAGCATATCCTTCCAGGGCCGGGCCTTCCAGATCAGCGGCTGGATTCGCCTGGCCTCCGGTGCGGGAAAGACGCGGCTCACCGAATAGCCAACACTCACGCAAATGATCGTACCCAGAAAGCCGTAAATGGTAAAGGTCAAGGATGAAAGCCAGGTGATCCAGCCGGGAATAGGACCCGCCAGTCCCAACGCATCATACACGGCGGTCGTCATTCGGGCGCCGAATTTGATCCATACCAGAGGCAGCAGAGCCGTGATCAGGCCGATCAACGCTCCCTGCCAGTTGCTTCGACGGGTAAACATGCCCAGTATAAACAGCCCCAAAATCGGGCCGACCAGAATGCCCGAAATGCTGTTGATGGTTTTAAGAATGCTGTCGATGTCCATCATCAACATGGCCAGCATGGTGACCACCACACCCCAGGCGACGGTCAATCGTTTCGCCACTTTCAGGTAGTGGCCGTCGGAGCGGTCGGGCCTGAATTTTTTATAGATATTGACAACCGAGATGGTCGAGAGGGCATTAAGCACCGAATCCATGGTAGACATGGCCGCAGCCATCAGCGCGGCGATCAGCAAGCCTCGCAGCCCCACCGGCATGACATTGGCAATGTAATGGGGAAATATCCTGTCGTACTTGCCGAGTCGGATGAACTCGGCGATTTGCATCGAAGGATTGTGCTGATAGAAGGCATAGAGCCCCATGCCGACCGCGAACAGCAGCAGCCACACCGGCAGGGTGAAAAAGGACTGCGTGAGCAGCGCCACTTTGGCGTTGCGGGCATTCTTGGCGCTCATGTATCGTTGCACGTTCATCTGGTCCACCGTCTTGGCGCCCAGGAATTCGATGAACCCGTACGGGATGAGCGTCCACAGGACATAGCGCTGGGTGAGATCAAAGTCCAGATTGGCCAGCCGCAATTTGCCGGCGCTTTTGGCGATGTCATAGATTTCCCCGATGCCTCCGGGCACCTTGCCGGATGCGAAGAACAAGGCCGCGACCAATCCGCCGACGATGACGATGAACTGCGCCACGTCGGTCCAGATGACGGCCTTCATGCCGCCCAGCGTGGTGTAGATGATGGCTCCGATGCCGACTGCGACCATGGTCTCCACCAGGGGGAAATTCATGGTCACGTGCAGCACCAGCGACAGGGTGAAAATGACGATGGCGGCATAGAGGGAGCGAAAGAGCAGAAAAAAGATCAACACGATGCGACTCAGCAATCGGTTGAAGCGGGCCTCGACGTATTCGTAGATGGTGGTGATGCGGAGTCGCGTGTAGAGATCGATGAAAAGATGAGGGCCAATACCGAGGCCACCGG
Source organism: Gammaproteobacteria bacterium (assembly GCA_024276095.1). GTDB lineage: Bacteria > Pseudomonadota > Gammaproteobacteria > Steroidobacterales > JAJRUG01. The sequence continues at coordinate 958 of JAJRXW010000162.1, read as the reverse complement.
AAACATGATAAGGGCGACGAGATATTGCAAGTCGCCGCGGAAGGCCTCGGCCGGAGCCATGATGAAGCTGATGGCGCTAAAGATCGAAGCGTACATCGAGATGGCCAGCGGCAGCCAGCGCATGGATTTTCCGGCCAGAAAATAGTTTTTGGTGGACTTTTGCTGTCTGGAAAAGAGGCTGCCGAGCACGATCACAAAAGCCAGGTAGCCGACAATGCAGACAAAATCCAGCGGTTGTAGTTTCATCGCGCTCCTCACAATCTATTTAAATCGTAGCGAGAATAGGTCGGCATCCCGCAGCACGAAACGCAATCGGATGGGTTTGCCCTGCAATTCGGACACATCGTGGCCGTCTTTCCAGACCACGGTGCGTTCGATCGAGTCGCCGAAAACGGGCGGACAGTCATCCAGTGTAAAACCGGGCAACGGATTCCCCGCCTCGTCCTGAATTTCGACGCGGATGTCGCCGGCCGCTGAGGTCGAAAAATTGAGCACGAGCCGGCGGCCGGAAAAGGTCAGCGGCCGGGTCAGCAGTTCGCCGCCGCGCATGGGGGCGTGGATGGAGACGAACCCGTCGATGCGCAGGGTGTAGCGTCGCAGGGCGCTGCCGGGTTCGGTCCAATAGCTTTCCTCGGCATAGAGCGAGATTTCGTTCGGAGCGCCTTCGAGAGAAGACCGGGTCTCCACCAGGTGCCAGGCCATGAATTGATGCCCATAATTCCATGCCCCCGGGCGTTCGATACCCGGGCGCAGAAAAGCCTCGGGCCAGCGGGTGAAATTCACGCCGTCCCGGCTGACCATGATCAGACTTTCCGTAAGGGCCGTGCCACAACGTTCGCTTATGGCGGCGGCACGCTTTTTCCGCTGTTCGAGTTCCGGCAGGGCTCGCATCGATTCGGTCCAGAAACGGTTGATGTAGCGCACCGGAAAGCCGAGGTACAAGTGCGGCGCCCGATAG
>JAJRXW010000161.1 GCA_024276095.1 Gammaproteobacteria bacterium | reverse complement strand
GCCTCATAGTAGTTGTAGTACTGATAAATTTCCTCGTAGTTTTTTTCCTCGCCAAGCTCCGACACACCGTTATTCGTTTTATATTCGTCAGAATAGTAGGAAATGCCGGCCTTTATCTCATAGGGCGCGAACTCGCCCGCAAAAAGCCCGGCTGACGGCGCCAGAATGACGACTACAGACAGGATAAAGTGTCTCACGGTGAAAGCGGCCCGATGACAGGAGCCCAAGTACACTTTATCCCCGATGACCGCGGCGGCCCATGACTGCATATCACGCTCCCTTCAGCAGGTTCAGCAGATACTCGATCTGTCCCGTGGAAACATATGACCATCCCTTTTTCCCGCTGCTCATTGTTTCCAGGTCCCGCTCGATGGATTTTTCCGCTTCTTCTCTCACATCGTCCTTGTACGCCAGCAAGGCACGAAGTAAACGCTGAATCCGATGGTGACGGGAACGAAATCGCCAGCGCTGCCAAAGCCCCATCCCGCCCCCGAGCTGCCGCTGAATGGAGACCAGTTGGCGATGCGCAAGCAGAAACAGTTCTGCATACCGGGCAATCTCCTGGTTGGAAAAACGCTCTTTGCTCAAGTCCGGCTGCCTGACAACATGAAAATCACGATTCTGAACTGATTTCCATTGATTTCCAAGCCCTTACAATCTGCGGCAACTGCGCCTCACGAGTACCCCGGCGCAAAAACTCCTGCCGGACTCAATTGCCACTCCGTCATGTAGAAAATGATAAAGTTGTGAAGCAGACTACTCAGCGGATGTCTGGCACGGGCATATGGAAATATCCAGAGAATATCCGGGGCATATGCCAACCGCGTCCCGGCCGGGTCCATTCATATCTCAGTCAACTTGCAGGCGGATTACGGAAATTGCCGGGGGAAAAACTTCATGAATCTTTCAATGCCGATCAACCGGCTGTTTACGGGAATCATTGGTGCGACCGCTGTCGTCATGTGCACGCTGGCCGTCCAGGCGGAGGACTCCATGCAGCCTGAAGTAAGGCGAATCAAGATGGCGACCATCGCGGCGCCGGAACTGAAGAAAGTCGAAGCCTGGTACGGCCAGTGGCTCGACTACTCAGTCGTGGAACGCGGCTCCGTGACTGAAGAACTGGCCGCATCCTGGGCCGCGCCGGAATCGGCAGGCAGGCCATTCATAGTGATGCAGCCGGCCAGCGGCGCCGATGTGTTGATTCGCGCTGTCGAAATCGATGCCGTCCCCGATTACCGGGCCATGACGACCTTCGGCTGGAACGCCATCGAACTGGTCGTCGACGATCTCTACACACTGCACGACCGGTTGAAACAGTCGCCGTTCGAAATCATCGGTGAGCCCCGCAGCCTGGGCGGCAGCTTTGCATCGATCCACGCGATGCAAATGATCGGCCCCGCCCAGGAGATGCTGTATCTCACCACGGAAACCGGAGACCGGGATGCATCTTCGCTGCCGATCCCGCAATCGGCTGTCGACCGGCTGTTCATCGTGGTATTGGCCGGCCCCGATCTCGATCGACTGCGTGATTTTTACACCGGGCGTTTGAACATGGCGAAAGGCCCCATATTCGATATTCCGATCCGCAGCATCGCCCGGGCGCAAGGATTACCGGACAACCATCTGTTTTCGATCTCGCTGGCGCGTGGGACGGAACACGGCAACAGCATCGAACTGGATGGCTATCCGGAGACCGCGACCCATCGTCCCCGGCCCGACGGGCAGTTGCCACCCGGCGTAGCATTGGTGAGCTTCTCCGTCGACAACCTGGATGCACTGGATATCGACTTCATCACCAATCCAGTCAGAGCTTACGGAACCATGCGTGCGGCAAGCTTCATCGGGCCCGCAGGCGAGCTGACCGAACTGATCGAGGACCCGCGCTAGCGGTGCCCGACAACCAGCCGACTGTCGGGTATATCAGAAAACAGCGGTGTCAGAATTTCTGTACGCCCAGCACGACACCGGTCACCCAGGACAAGGCCCAGACAAACCAGATCGGAACGCTGAACTTGTGAAAATTATCCCGAATACCGTCTTTGTGCTGAATCACCGCATAGGTGCCTAAAAATGTCACTGTCAGCATCAACACCAGTGCTGTATACCCGCTGATGGTATGCAGATCGAAGGTTATCTCCTCGACCGATGCGCCCATCATTGCCGTACCCAGCAGATCGGTCGCCAGACCGAACCAGAACAGTATCAAATGACGAATTTCCAGCCGCTTGGCACGCCAGTTTTGCCAGACAGCGAGGGTATAAAAGATCAGCGCGGCTGTTATCGAAATAACGGCGATAATAATGATTGTGGGCATCACATAACTCCTTGTTTACTCGTTAACTGTCCCTGACCGCAGGCACCACATACTTGCCGATAATGCGAATCGCATCTTCCGGGTTGTCGTATATCCGCAGCGCAATCTCCGTCAGTCCTGCTTTTCTGAACTGCAGGATGCGGTCTATTTCCTCGTCGATCTCGCTTACCGCACACGCCGATGTGCAACCTTTGACCAACTTGTGAATAATCTCATCGGAAACACCTTCAACCTCGTAACTTTTCTTGTTGTAGGCGTTAATGAATGAATTGATATTCTTGTTGACGACTTCGGCGTCGTCCTCATCCAGCACATGCCGGATGTAATTCGGATAAAGCGTTCCGCGTACCGCCAGCCACAGCCGTGATTCCAGCTCAGCCTCCTCGCGGCTTTCCTTGACATGCCAGGCCCAGAAATTATTCATCTGGATACTGTTCCTGTCCCGTCCGGCCTCTTCCATGGATGTATCGATGATCTCGCGGGTCCTGCGAACGTGATCGACGACAAAGTCGCTGACCATGATGCCATCCGCGTAGCGCGCAGACGAACGCAACATCTGCGGCCCACCTGCACCCACATAGATCATCGGGGCGGCGCTTTTCACCCACTTGGGGTTGTACCACTGGACCTTGTAGATCTCCCCTTTATACTGGACCGGTTTCCCGGCAGCAGCCAGTTTGAGTATTTCCACGCATTCGCGTACCGCGCGCACGCGGCGCTCCTGAGGAACGCCCATTGCCGTTGCAGTCCCGCCACCGGCACCGACAACGATCCGGGCCCTTCCCCCGGCAAGCTCGTTGAGCGTCAGCAAAGAACTGGCCATCTTCATCGGATGCAGCTCGAAAGGGCTCACTGCAATCGGGCCGAGACGAATCCGGCTGGTGCCCATGGCCAGCTGGGAAAAATTGATGAAAGGATCGCGCGCGTCCGTCATGTTCGATACCCAGACCCCGCCCAGGCCGACCTCTTCGGCAAGGCGTCCGAGTTTCAGCACCGTTTCGGGCGCATTATTGGATTCAAGAATTACATCAATCTTCATCAACTACACTCCTGTCAGACCGAAGCCAGAAATACCGGGCATACTTTCTAACATAGGGACCTGCAGCGCCGATAACGGGCACTCTCCCCGACCACGAGGCAGCCACACCTGATCGAACAGGCCGGTTTCGTCACGGCTTCTCCTCCTGTTCATCGTCGATCATGCGGTGACTGTACTCGGCGCCGTAATCCATGCCATAGACCATTTTGAGCTGATCGATCTTGATCAATGTGGTCGCACCAAAGGGTGAGCGACCTTCGAACGACGCCAGGGCAATGCCTTCGAGCAAATCCCCCAGCGACATGTCGAGATACTCCGCCAGCCCCTTGAGCACCTTCAACAGGCGCTTTTCGATCCGGACCCCGGTCTGGACGCGTTGAACACGTATTGGCTCTGACATGCGGTACTCCTTTTTCCAGCTATATCGTTACCATGGTACTATGGTACGCACAATCTGGAAACCGTCGAAAGGCTGCAAAAACTCCCATTGCCTGAACCTGCCCACCACCCGTAAACGGGGCAGCGGCGCGGTTCGCCCTCAAGAACTGGCGCACAAGGCCGATATATGTGAGCAAGAACATGCCTGGAAACAATGAATCACCATGGATTCAACTATCTTACTGGTCGACGACGAGGCCGCAATACGTACTTCTTTCAAGAGGCTGTTTCGCAGAGACAAGCTGCGTTTTCTGGAGGCCAGCAACGGGCGTGAAGCACTGCGACTTGTGGCAATGGAAGACATCGACCTCATTTTGCTGGACCTGCAGATGCCCATCATGAACGGGTTCTCCTTTCTAGAGCATTTCCGGAAAGAGCCGGCCAATCGGGTCGTTCCGATATGCGTGATGACAGCGGGGTCCGAGATTGACGACCGCCGCAAAGCCATCGATCTGGGCGCAGATGATTTCGTTCTGAAGCCGACCGAGCCCGTCGAACTCAGAACCCGCATGAAGTCCCTGCTGAGAATCGGCAACTACCAGCAGCAACTCAGCGAATTGAACAAACAACTTGAAATGACCATCGACAAACGTACCAGGGATCTGTGTGCAACGGTCGAGAGACTTGAAAACGCTCAGCGTGAAACCGACCTCGCCTATCGAGAGACCATACTGCGGCTGACCATGGCCGCAGAAATGAAAGATGCCTGCACATCAGCCCATCTTGAGCGAATGAGCCATGCCGCGGCACTGCTTGCAACGAAGTGCGGATGGCCGAAGGAAGACGCGGCACTGCTGGTCGAAGCTGCAAAAATGCATGATATCGGCAAACTGGGAATTCCGGACGAAGTGCTCAATAAGCCGGGCAGCCTGAACGAACAGGAGTTCGCGGTAATCCAGCAACACCCGGAAATCGGCGCAAGAATCCTGGCCGGCTCCAAATCGAAGCTGGTTCAAATGGGCGGCATGGTTGCCCTTACCCATCACGAGCGTTTCGATGGAACCGGATACCCGCAGGGGCTGGCAGGTAAAGCAATTCCGGAAGTCGGCAGAATCTGTGCCATTGTGGATGTGTTCGACGCCTTGATGACATCGCGCCCCTACAAGGATGCCTGGTCACTGGAAAAAACCCTGTCTACCATGCGCTCGGAAGGCGGCAAGCACTTTGACCCCGACCTGCTGGCCCTGTTTCTCGATGATATCCAGGCTTTTTGCGATATCCATGCGCGATTCTCTGATGATGATGTTCCGTTGCCGGACTGGCCAAATTCCAGGCCGGATACGGATGACTGATCCGCGACCGTTTGACAGCGCAATAACCCGCTCAGGCTGACCGCGCAGCGGCGGCCGATCCAGTCCTGCCGGCGCGCTACATCCCTAAAGAATTCCGCACAGGTGCCGATATGCATTGTGGCGCATTGTGGCGATTACCCGTCTTCCTGTCTGGCCGACAAGGAGGTGATGATATTTTTTTCCGGATTCTGAGGGATCAATAGATGGCGTTATCAAAACGTTATCAGAGTCGGATCAAGCAACAGTTGATCCACGGTCTGATCCCGTTCATATTCTTCATCACTGCCAGTTTCACATATAAACCGCTGTGGCTTGCCCCTGTCGGTCTATATGTCCTGATTGGGGGAGCTACCATCGCCGTGGTACTCACGGTGGCATGGAAATTACTCTCCCGGGCACAGCAGACACATGACCGGACACTCCTGATTCTCGCTACGGCGTTTCTCGGCACCAGTGTACTGGATGGCTATCATTTTCTGTTCACCCTGAGACCGGACTGGGTATTGCTGCCAGGCAACATGGCCTGGGCCAGCCCATGGAGCTGGTTTGCTTCACACCTCTACCTGGCCCTGATGCTGTGTTGGGGATATTTCAACTGGCAATATGAACAAAAGGCGGATGGCGGTGTAGGGCCGGGCAGGAACTTGATCTGGACCGTGGCCGCAGGCTTATGCCTGCTTTTTCTCTCTTACCTGAGCCTGCTGGAACTGCCGCAGCCATACAGCAGCGAGTGGGCGGAAATGCGTGCTCAGGAATTTATTCCGGCGCTGATTTTCTTCTTCGCTCTATTGGCATACAGCCGCCCGCCATCACGATCCTATCGCCACTTTACATCGTGGCTGGCCATCGGGATCAGCGTAAACCTGTGGTCACTGGTCTTTTTCATGGGATTTTCCCATGTACCGCAGGATCTGAACTTCACCATCGCCCACCTGTTTAACCTGATCAGCTACCTCTGCGTTCTGAAAGGCGCCACCGGACTGCCGCCGATAAAAGACGAAAGCACGGCATCCCGCTTTCAAGCCGGAGCAGCGGAGCGACCCCAGGAAAGCGATACAGCCTGGCAAAAAGCATCCGGCCTGGGCCTCGGCGTCAAAGCGACCATCATCGCAGGGCTCCTGGTTCTGGTTATTGCCATCCCGATAGTAGTCCTCGTCTACCAAGCGATGGCGGAGATGCTGGTAAAACGTACCAAGGACGATCTGGCGTTCTCCTCAGAGCGGGCCGCAGAAATCCTGGAAACCGAATTCCTCACAGCGCAGTCCGCGGCAAACCTGATCGCCGGTGCACCGCCAGTCGCGGGTATCGTGCACGCCCTGCGCGACCGTGGCGCTGACTCTCTGGGCGGAGAATATACAGCGGAATGGCGGGACGATTTATACGAACTGCTGTCGCTGACAATGCCAAACAGCGCCAATGCGCTTTACGATAACGGCGCCACTATCTCAGGGAAACGATCTCTTACGGAGTGGCGGGGCGAACTGTACGATCTGCTGTCGCTGACAATGCAAGGTAACACCAACTACCGGTCCATCAGCTTTGTCCTGGCCGGATCTCATGACGAGTTTGCACGACTGGAACGCCGGGGCACACAACTCCGGATCCCCGACGATACCGAGCTTTCACGATTCCGGGTCGTTGAACACATCAGGAAAAGCTGGGAGCTGAACAAAGACGCCGTGAGGTTTTCCGGCTTCTACGGTCTGCACAACAAGGGCCGCATCGTTCAGCCATTTGTACCCCTGTTGGTGGTCGTCGTTCCTGCCTACAGCGAAAATCAACTGCTGGGTCTCGTTGTAGTGCAGGTCGATATGTCTCACACGCTGCAGACGATTGCACTGACCGGCTCGGCGCGTGGAACCAGGCTGTACGTAGCTGACGGAGCGGGCACCTTCCTTGTCCATCCCGACAGCAGCAAGTTATTCGGCGACCAGACCGGCAGTGGTTATCAACTCAGGGATGAATTCCCCCGGTTAGCGGAAGAACTTGAACGCCCCGAGGGCCTGACCGCCCTGATCGAACCACGCGATAATAATGCCGATCTGATTCTTGGCTATGCCCAACTGCAGTCTGCCGGAGGATTTTCCGGCAAACCCGCTATTGTCATCCATGCCATGGAACGTACGCTCGCCGAAGCTCCCGCTGCAATTATCGGCAAAAGAATCAAGTTCATCACCGCCATAGTGTTGCCGCTGGCCTGTCTGTTCGGGTGGGTAGCTGCCCAGTTCCTGGTGCGACCAATTCGCAGGATTGCCCGGGTGGCACTCAGATTCGGCAAAATACAGCAACCGGAGAAACTGCCTCTCAGCGCACCGGGTGAACTGGGCCTGCTCGCACAGTCGGTTGCAAAGATGATGGACAACGTCAACCAGCGCACCACCGATCTTCGAAACGAAGTGATCGAGCGTCAAATCGCCGAGCAGACCGCCCACGCGTCGGATATCCGCCACCGCGCCATTATCGACAGCATGCGGGATGCCCATATTGTCAGCGACAAAAACGGGGTGATCCAGGACTTCAACCCGGCGGCAGAGTATATGTTCGGCCACCTGGCAAGGGACGTGATTGGCAAGAATGTCAGCATACTGATGCCGGAGCCGTTTCGCAGCGAGCACAGCGGCTATCTGGCGCGGCACAACGAGAAACCCAAGCCACAGTTGCTGCCTGTCCAGCCGGACGGGCTTCAGGGTATTCGCGGAGACGGCAGCAGATTCCCCATTCATCTGAGCCTCTCAAAATTCAGCACGGCTCGCGGTGCATTTTTCAGCGCCATCATCCGCGACATCACCAAGGAAAAACAGGCCAAGGAAGCATTGCACAGTCTTGAAGCAGCGGTGGAATCTGCTGCTGACTGCATCATCATCATGGATCATGACGGTGTTATCGAGTACACCAACCCGGCCCACAAGAAGCATACCGGCTATTCGGCAGAGGAAGCGGTAGGGATGAAAGTATGGGAAGTACAAACAGCCCTGGGCAACCGCGACGCATACGAGGAACTCAAGCAGACGGTTTCCAGGGGGCAGGTCTGGTCCGGACAAATAAGAACCAGGGTGAAAGACGGGCGTATTGTTGATGAGCAGGTCACGATCTCCCCGATCCGGGATAGTGAATCAGGAAAAGTGACCAGCTACGTTGCCGTCAAACGGGACATTACAGAGCAGCTGCAAATGGAACAACAGCTGCGCGCAGCACAGAAGCTTGAGTCAATCGGCCAATTGGCAGCCGGTATCGCACACGAGATCAATACACCTACCCAGTACATCGGCGACAATACGCGGTTCCTGCAGGATGCCTTCAGCGACGTTCTGGCGTTGATCAGTGACCTGAGACAGTTGCAAGAGAGAACAGCCGATACAAAATTTGCAGCGGCAATCATGAAGATACTGGAAGCAGCAGATGTAGAGTATTTGCAGGAACAGGTGCCCCAGGCCATCAATCAGTCGCTGGAAGGTGTGGAGCGTGTAGCCAATATCGTTCGCGCCATGAAAGAGTTCTCTCACCCGGCTCAGGAAAAAATGGCCATAGACCTGAACAGGGCCATCCAGAGTACGCTGACGGTAGCGACGAATGAGTGGAAGTACGTGGCCGATATCGAGACCGATTTCGACCCTGCACTTCCGCCTGTTCCCTGCCTTCCGGGTGAATTCAACCAGGTAATACTGAACATTACGGTCAATGCGGCCCACGCGATTGCAAATGCGGTGACGGATGGAAACAAGGGCACCATCAGCATCAGCACTCGCGAAGTGGATGGCTGGGCAGAGATTCGCATCAGCGACACAGGGAATGGCATGACAGAGAAGGTTCGTCATCGTATCTTCGATCCGTTTTTCACGACGAAGGAAGTCGGCAAGGGAACCGGGCAGGGGCTGAGCATCGCCTATAACGTGATCGTGGAAAAACATCACGGCACGATAGAGGTTGACAGCGCCCCGGGGAAAGGCGCTTGCTTTATCATTCGCCTGCCAATCGACGAGCCGGAAGACAGCACGATCGCAGCGGCCTGAGGAGCTGCTGATCCTTTGCGGGCGGGTTCTTCCACCTCCTGGAAAATATTCGGCATCTTTTTTCTTTGCGGGGGGGAACGGGAACCATCGCCCTGCTGCGCTAAAGAACCCTGCACAGGGTGCCGATACTGCATATAGGTACACATTCCGGTTTCCGGAAGAGAGAGATGCGCGATGCTGGTATCAAGTATCGGCCAATTGCCGCTGCAGCGGGTAAACGGACCTGGAGGCACATCGGGGCGGATAACCGATTCCGGCGCCAACCGGCGTGTCGGGCTGCCGCGCCAGGACAGGATCTCCGTTGGCCCGTTCAACGCGTTTTCCGCAATGCGGTTGGTCAACCAGCAGGTCTTGTCCTCGCTTGCCCGAGCCCTGAACGGCAGCCTGGCCTTGCGGCAAAACCCCTACCCTGCTGCCGGCCCGGCTGAGCGACTGGCCAACCAGGTCGCTGCATCGGTCGGCGGGTTTATGGACCGCAAACCGGCACCGGAACTGCTGACCAGGGCTGCCAAAGGGGTTGAGAAAGGGTTCGCCCAGGCAGAAAGAATGATCGCCGCCCGCGGAGCGGTGCCGCCGGAAACCCGGTCGAACATCAATCAGTCGCGGCAACTGGTGGGCAAGGTTCTGCAAAATTTTGCGAACCAGGCTCCCGGCACGGCCGCAACCAAAACCAGCGCTGCTGGTTTTGCGAGCATGGACAGCAGTCGCAGCACTACGATCAAGATCGAAACGCAGGACGGCGATATCGTCGAGATCAGTTTCAGATCGGAAAGCGGTTTTGAAACCAGCTCGGCCAGTGTCGAGGGCGCCGGCTATTCCGCCGATGCGGCCCGTAGCAGTTCCTACCGGAGAAGCAGTCTCGAGTTCTCGGTACAGGGCAATCTCGACCGCGATGAGCTCAAGGCAATTCGCAATGTAATCGAGAAAGTCGAAAAACTGGCGAACAGGTTTTTTGACGGGAAAGTCGACAAGGCCGCCGAAAAGCTTGTCAAACTGGGGCAAAAGCTGGATACAGAGGAACTCGCCGGCTTCGAAGTCCGGCTGGCTGCAACGATGTCGATCAACCTCGCACAAACCTACGATGTCACACCGGTCGCGATACCGGCGGCCGATCCGGCGCTATCGACAGACACTGCCACAGCACCGGCTGCTCCGGCCAATGAAGCCGGCCAGCTGGTACGACAGGTTTCAACCGAACGACTTTTCGCCGATCCCGCCAAGGCGCTTGCAGACATCGCCGGGGCGATTGTGGAACAAAAGCATGACGCTGAAAACCGGGACAGCAAGTTCGGCCTGGAGCTGGTGAGCGCTTTTCTGAAAAACCGTATCAGCGCATCCGAGAAACGCCCTGATCATTCGGAGCATCCCAAACCCGAACCGTCGGATTCATAGCAACACCGTGCTAAGCTGGTTCGACACTGGCTATCAGGGCACGCTAAACGGCTTTTCGACCCGGCTGCGCCGGCGCCCCGGATCACCTGATCCTGGTGCTGACGTGACTCCTGTTCAGTTCATCAATTCGCCGGCATCCCAGCAAGGCCAGACTGCGCTCGAGCTCAGCTTTCAACAGGTAAAGCGCCCGTTCTACTCCCGCCTGGCCGCCTGCCGCCAGTCCATACAGATAGGGGCGGCCGATACTGCAGGCCTTCGCGCCCATGGCCAGTGCCTTGATGATATGGGTACCACGGCGAATACCGCCGTCACAGATCACATCCAGCCGGTCACCCACAGCATCTGCAATGGCCGGGATACAGTCGATGGTGGCAGAAACGGCATCCAGTTGGCGGCCGCCATGATTGGAAACCATGATGCCCGCGGCGCCGATATCGGCAGCACGCTTCGCATCTGCCACCGTCTGCAGCCCCTTGATCACAAACGGGCCATCCCACTGCTGCGCCAGCCACTCGGCATCCCGCCAGGTCACGGTACGATCGAACTGGCTGTTCACGTATTCAACCAGCCCCATGACACGCCCGTCCAGTGCGTCCACGCGATGAGCGACATTGGCCAGCCGGAAATCAGGATGCAGAGCAAGGTTCATCGCCCAGTACGGGTGAGTCGCAAAACTCCAGAAACTTTTTAAACCGAAGCGCGGCGGCATGGTCATGCCGGTGACGAGATCCCGCTCCCGGTTACCGGCAAGCGGTGTATCCACCGTCAGGCACAGGGCATGATAACCGGATGCCCTGCAACGCTGGACGAACTCCCGGGTCAGCTCACGATCCCTGAGAATATATATCTGGAACATTCCTCGCAGGCCGGGCACGGCTGCAATGTCCTCGATGCTGGTGGTAGCAATCGCAGACAGCGTATACAGGGTTCCGTAATGGGCGGCAGCCCTTGCTGCTGCGTACTCTTTTTCGTGATGAAACAAACGTGACATGCCGGTCGGCGAGAGGAAAAACGGAAGATCGAGTTCAATACCCAGAACATCCGTTTTCAGGTCGATAGTCCCGATATCCACCAGGTAACCCGGCTGCAGCTCATAATCATCGAATGCTGCCGTGTTTCGCCGCAGCGTCCACTCGTCATCCGACCCGCCGTCGATGTAATGAAACATCGGCGCCGGCAGCATTTTTCGCGCGCGGCGCCGAAGGTCGCCGATATTGTGGCAGCGAGACAGTTGCTTCATGCAGATCCCTCCCGGTCCATCACCAGCACACCCGCCCCCTTGATCGCATCCTGCTTTAATGCCAGCAAAGCGTCATTGGCATTCGCCATCGGGAATACCTGGGTATGGGTTTTAACATTTGCCTGCACTGCCTCGGCAAGAAACTCCCGTCCATCCGCCCGGGTATTGTTGGCCACCGAGCGAATCACGCGCTCCCAGTAGATGTCCTGATACGGGAACTCCGGAATGGCGCTCATATGGATCCCGCCGAGTACCAGTCGCCCGTCCCGGTTCAGCGCCTGAAGTGCTGCCGGGACGATTTCACCGGCCGGGGCGAAAATAATCGAAGCATCGAGTTTTACCGGCGGTGCATCGAAGCTTCCCCCGACCCATTTCGCCCCGAGTTCTTCGGCAAGCTTTTGATGGCGCGCATGATCGCGGGTACAGACATAGACCTCCGCGCCGCGATGCCTGGCAATCTGGATGGCGATATGTCCGGCCGCACCGAAACCGTACAGGCCGAGCCTCGCCCCGGCCCAGTTATCCAGTTCACACTGACGCAGGCAGCGATACCCGATGATCCCGGCACACAGCAATGGCGCGACCTCGATATCGGTCAGCTGCGGCGGCAGCGGGTAGACAAAATCTGCCGGCGCCGTCACGTAGCCGGCAAAACCTCCGTTGCGGGTCCAGCCGGTAAACTCCGGGTGGTCACAGAGATTCTCCCGCTCGGACCGGCAGAATCGGCAGCGGCCACAGGTCGCATGCAGCCATGGCACACCGACTCGCCGGCCGGCCTGCAACGCAGATCCCTGTGGCGCTGACTCGATGGTACCGACAACCTGGTGCCCGGGGACCAGCGGCAGCGAATACCTGCCCGGATCGAGTTCACCTTCGACGACATGCAGATCGGTCCGGCAGATCCCGCAGGCCTGCACCTTGACCAGCACCTCCCCGGCGCGCGGCTCCGGCCTGGGCATTTCAGTCCACACCAGCGGATCTTCCGTAACCGGTTTGCATTCGTGAAGCACCTGCGCGTACATGGTTACTTCATTCCGTAATCAAAAGCACCGGGATTGATAAATCACTCGCCATGCGGACTAGTGTGCCCTATTGTCCAGCTCTTTTCCCGGGGGTTACTGCGCCGGGCCCGCCATATACGGGTATTATGCCAGCAGGAGGATGGATATATGGGCGAACTTCAGTATGCCGGATTCTGGATCAGGGTCTGGGCGGCGATAATAGATACCGTATTGTTGCTGGCAATATCCTGGCCGATTCTTGTGGCAATTTACGGACCGCAATATCTTACAGGAGCGTCCTGGTTTTACGGTATCTGGGATGTCCTGTTCAGCTATATTCTCCCGGCAATCGCAGTCATCGTATTCTGGATTTATAAATCCGCTACGCCCGGCAAAATGGCGACAAAATTAACCATCGTGGATGCGAAAACCGGACAAAGGCCCTCCACGGGCCAGTTCATCGGGCGCTACTTTGGCTACTATGTTTCCATAATTCCACTCTGCCTGGGCCTGATCTGGGTCGGTTTTGACAGCCGGAAACAGGGCTGGCACGACAAACTTGCCGGCACGGTAGTAATCAGAAGACCTTCCTCCGAACCGGTCGCCTTCGAACACCGGGCGGAGAGATGAAGCGGAACCATGAACTGCGCTTCACCAACTGGACCAGGCGCGGGCTTCGCTGGTTCCTCAAGATCGTAAAACGTGCCATTTTGCCCCCAAAATGGGGCCTCTAAGGAGAATAATCAGTCCTTTTTCCTGCTACACGCCGCTGTTTTCCTCGGGTTGGCGAGGTCCGACCCCGCTAGTCGCGGCCGACTTTGAGGACGGCTAGGAAGGCTTCCTGGGGGATCTCGACGCTGCCTAGCTGTTTCATGCGTTTCTTGCCTGATTTTTGCTTTTCGAGGAGTTTCCGTTTGCGGGTGACGTCTCCGCCGTAGAGTTTTGCGGTGACATCCTTGCGAAAAGCCTTGATATCGGCGCGCGCGACAATGTCCGCGCCGATGGCTGCCTGGACCGGAATCGGAAACATTTGCCGGGGAATCAGTTCCTTGAGTTTTTCGACCAGGGCCCGGCCTCTCAATCGTGCCGAATCCCGGTGGACAATCAGGGACAAGGCATCGACCTTTTCCTTGTTGATCAACACGTCGAGCCGGACCAGGTCACCGGCGCGAAATTCCGAAAAATCGTAATCGAATGACGCGTGCCCGCGACTGACGGATTTGAGACGATCGAAAAAATCCATCACGACTTCCGCCATGGGCAGCTCGTATTCGAGAGAGACCTGCGTACCGATGTACTCCAGGCTCTTTTGCACGCCCCGTTTGGATATGCACAGCTGGATGACGGCACCGAGATAGTCCGGCGGCATCAGCAAATGGGCACGAATATAGGGTTCGCGTATTTCCTCTATCTCGTTTGGCGCCGGCAGCAGCGACGGATTGTCCACATAAACCACGCCATTCCGTCGCGTCTGGATCTCGAACTCGACAGTCGGAGCCGTGGTAATGATATTCAGGTCGTACTCACGTTCGAGGCGTTCCTGGACAATCTCCATATGCAACATGCCCAGGAATCCACAGCGAAACCCGAACCCCAGGGCGGTCGAAGACTCCGGCTCGTACTGCAAAGCGGCATCATTCAGCCTCAGTTTCTGCAGCGCATCGCGGAATGCCTCGAACTGATCCGACTGGATGGGAAACAGGCCGGCAAACACGCGTGGTTTGATCTCCTGGAAACCGGGCAAGGGTTCCGATGTGGGCATCTTGTCAAGGGTGATGGTGTCCCCGACCGGGGCGCCCTCAATGTCCTTGATGCCGGCGATCACGTATCCGACTTCTCCGGCACTCAGGCTTTTCCGGCTGGCTCTCTTGGGCGTGAACACACCGATATCGCTGGCGACGTAAGTATCCTCGGTCGACATGATGCGTATTTTCTGGCCAACCGGCATGGTGCCGTTGACGATACGCACCAGCGATACGACGCCCACATAACTGTCGAACCATGAGTCGATAATCGACGCCTGAAGAGGCAAATCGGGGTCGCCTGACGGTGGCGGCACTTTCGTGACCAGCAGTTCCAGAAGCTCATGGATGCCCTGCCCGGTTTTGGCGCTGACCAGGGCCACGTCGGTGGTATCCAGCCCGATAATCTCCTCGATATCGTTGATGACGCGCTCGGGATCCGCCGATGGAAGATCGATCTTGTTGATTACGGGAATGATCTCAAGCCCCTGGTCGACTGCTGAATAACAGTTGGCAATGCTCTGGGCTTCAACGCTTTGCGCTGCATCGACAATCAGCAAAGCCCCCTCGCAGGCAGCCAGCGACCGCGATACTTCATAGGAAAAATCGACATGCCCCGGTGTATCGATAAAATTCAGGCAATAGGTCCGGCCATCCAGGGCAGTGTAATCCAGCGATACGCTTTGCGCCTTGATCGTGATCCCGCGCTCGCGCTCGATGTCCATCGAGTCCAGCACCTGCTCCTCCATCTCGCGTTTCTCAAGGCCGCCGCAAAACTCGATCAAACGATCCGACAGGGTGGATTTGCCATGGTCGATATGGGCAATAATCGAAAAATTGCGGATATTACGCATGAAAAAAGGGAGCATCCGGGCAAAAGGATGGGGATTATACCCTGCTGCGCTGTCCGGTATGCCTGCCCAAGGCAGTTTTTGGCTGATTAATAGTGATACCGGACGCGGGCATAGACATTGCCGTTGTCTTCGAACTGGCCAAAGAAAGTTTGAATCTTCCGCCCCCCAAACAGGTTCAGGCCCGCGGTGAACGACCATTGGTCGCTGTACCGGTAGGTCAGCTTCGGCAGCAGGTAGTAGTCGGAATCGCTGGGCGAATAGAAAACGAAGATCGTCGCCACCAGCTTGTCCTGCCAGGCCCGGTAGCTCAGGCGGGTCGTCACCAGGTGCCGATACTGGTCCGGCTCAAACTGCGGAAAAGGCGAGTTCGCGACGAGTTCCGAATAATCCCGGGTCCACTCGAGATAGTACTGCACACCTGCCGTCAGGTTGGTCATCAGCTCCCACTCATAGCCGAGCAGAAATCTCAGCTGGCTGTTCGGAATCAGGGGATTGGTGCCGTTGCGATCGTCACGGGAAATGTATTGAGCGAATTCACTGTTGATCAGGCCGGGACCCCAGGATCGACGCACGCTGCCGCCGAATGCCGTCATCCGGGAAAATGTGGGCTGTCGCTCCGGCGTCAACGCGGTCGGTTGCTTGAAAAACCCGCGATAGCCATACAGCGCGTACTCAACACCCCTGATGGTTCTGAACACCCGAACGGCAAACTCTCCGTTCCCGAACCCGCCATCCGGCTCGATCCCGTTCAACGGCGGGTCCGGGGCGACCAGGTCCCCGGCTGCAGGAGAAAAAAATGAAAACCGCTCACCGGTTAAATATGTGTCAGGTTCGAAATCGGGTGTCCAGGCAAAATCGATGTTGGCAAGCCCGCCGTAGAATGTCAGGCGCGCCGTGTTCGATGGTGCTTTCAGATATTCGTCGTCACGGCCGGCAAAAAAACTCACCCAGTCCTTGGGAAACAGATCGTTCAAAAACAGCAGGTCTCCGGTGCCCCAGGTAAGCACCTGGCGACCGAGCTTGGTGTCCAGCCGATCCGTCGGGCTGAATGACAGGGTAAGGTCGCGAATCTCTACATCGACTTCATCTGCGATGCCGTCGAGCAACAGCTCGCCGATGAAGCCGGCCGACAGCGAATCGCCGACCCACTCCGTTTTGGCCCGTACACGCAGGTCCTGCAGCGTACCCTTGCGGCCGACCTGCGGGTCGCTCTTCCAGCGGGAACCGACTCCGCCCTCGAGAAAACCGGTCCAGACCAGGCCGGCACTATTCTCCCCGTCCCAGTCATCGCCCCAGCCGTCATCGTCCCAGCCATCTTCCTGGCCGGCGTTCTGGCCGGCGTTCTGGGCGGCGTCCTGGGCGAGTCCGGTGCTGCTCATGACGATGCACAGCAGCAGCACTGCCATGCAGCGGAGGCTGCCCTGGCCGGCCCTGCCTTCCGGATGATTGCTCAATATCCGGGCTAGTCCTTGCCGGGACGTTTCAACCATCGTTGCGGCGGATTCCTCAATGAGCGTTCGGTAAACACCGCATCGGGCATGCCGATATCGTAGGCCACGAAGCGAAACTCGATGGTGGTCTCGCCACCCGACGCCAGGTCCTGAACCCGGCTTCTGGTCACGGTGGGATAACCCTGTACTTCCTCCGTTTCCAGAACCTCCACACGCCGATAGACATTACCGGACGAGTTGGTGTATTCAATTTTCATCGGCAGGAACGTGGCCCGGTCGATCCACGTTACATAGCTGGAAAACTCGACCTCGGCAGCTTTTTTCGGAAGATGCTTCAGGATGAAGTAACGGTCGGTCGTTTCCACCAGTTCATGACTGTCTTCGGTGATGCCGCGGCCGGAAACGTCTTCATAGAAGTAGTGCGCGCCGACGAAACTGGTTCGCTTGTCGCCTGCGGATATCCTTTTGACCAGGTCGAGCCCCGGAAGATAAAGCCAGCGGTCGTCATCCCTGCCGACATGCTTGTCGACAAGGTACGCCGTTCCACGCACATCCGAGGGCCGGCTGAAAACAACCAGAAACTTCTGATCCCCGCCCTCCTCGACATCCTGGCGCAATATGGTGAACTGCCTGCGCTGCTCACGGCCCTGCGCATCGCGAATAATCATCCGCGCTTCGGCGCGCCCGTCCTGGCCTGCATAGTAGGCGGCAAGATTGGAACTCCGGACAATGCTGTCCGCATCGCCCGTCGGCTCTGCAGCCAGATTACCCGCCGCAACCAGGCATAGAACCGCCAGGCTACCCGGCCTGAATATCATCCTGAGCATCACGCATTATCCTCCTGATTCTGTTTCGTCACTTTTTCTGCCAAACAGGCCCTGCTGAAATGTCGAAGCCACGGCCGGCAACAGCAGCAGGGTTGCCACGCAGGAGATGACCATGATCGATGCCATAAAAGCACCCACTGTCACGTACGGAACCAGCGGCGCCAGCAAAAGCGGCGTAAATCCAAGCGCGATAACGATGGCATTGCGGGAAATGGCTCGGGCAGGCTCCTCGAATATCTGCCGCGCCGCTTCATTGAATGAGCCGGCCTGATCATGCAAAGCCCGCAATCTCTGGATAAAGTGAATGGCAAAGTCTACCGATAAGCCCAGCGTAAGCGATGACAATACCGCAATGGGCATATCGTAGTCCTTGCGCATCCAGCCGACCAGCCCATAGACGGCGATGATGGTAATACTCAACGGCAGCATCGCCAGCAAACCGAACCGAATCGACCGGAACAGCAGCGTCATCATCACAAACACCATGGCGAATGCTCCCAGCAGGCTGAACAGCATGCCCGTCACCATGGTTTTCTGCCAGACCTCGTTGATATAGGTTTTTCCGGCCCAGCGTGCCGTCAGTCCTGCCGGCAAAGGATGCTCCACCAGGTAAGCATCCATGGCCTCCACCAGCCGGCTCATATCCTGGTTATTGCCGCTTTTTAACTGTAACCAGATGGCCGCCGAACGGTAATCAGGCGTCACCATATGCCAGAGGTCCTGGGGACGGTGTGAAGACTGATACTGCAACAGCGTCTGGGCAACCGCCGGGACAGTATCCGGAATAGCGTAGTACTGCGGATCGCCGCCGTGCAACTCGCGATTGACGACACTGACAACATCGGGCAGCGCGCTGGTCTTGCCTACCCGGCCGGTATCCATCAACGCTTTCTGCAAATCCTCGATCTCTCTGAGTACGGACGGCTGCTGAAAGTAGCGCGATTGACTGTTGGCCTTTTCCGCAGCATCGAGCACGGCTTCCACCGCATCCAGCGCCTCGCCATCCAGCTCGAAACTCAGATCGTCCGCCATGCCGATAATGTTGTCGTAATAGGCGCCGGTATCGGGCATCCCGGCCTCGATCAAACCGCGCAGTTCGCTCAGGTCGTCACCGCCGGTACCGGCACTGTCGAGCAATCCCAATGCCTTCCTGCGGAACGCATCAACGGCATCCGGATCGCTGAAATCGAGCACCAGAAAAGCGTCATAGGTTCCGGCGAAATGCTTGTTCAGTACCCGGTCGGCGATACGAATACGATGATCCGCCTTAAACCACCGGGTCGGATTGTCATTCACCTCGATCCGGCTGACGCCGACGATGCTCAGCACCAGCAGCACCAGGGTCACACCAATGACCGTTTTCCCATGCGTGAAGGCAAAATGACCCGATGCCCGCACCGTACGGGCCAGCAACGAGTCGCCGCTGTCGGCCGATTTCCTGCCGCCCAGATGGCGCATGCTGCGCACCGGAATGCCAACGACATAGGCGGGAATAAAAACGATCGTCAGCGCAAAAGCCAGCAGAATACCCACCGCAACGAAAGCGCCGAATACCTGCACGGGCGGTATTGGCGTGAGCAGCAAAGAGGCAAAACCGGCCGCAGAAGTCAGCGAGGTAAACAGCATGGGCGTAAACAGATCGCTGACCACTTCCCGGATCACGGCCCGGGGATCTTTCCCCGGACGATAACTGTCGGCGAACTCCGACATGATGTGCACAGAATCGACAACGGCAATGGGCATCAGAAAGATCGGAATCATCGAGCTCATGATATGAACCGTGAAGCCCAGGCCTATCAGCAGACCCATGATCGATATCACGGTGACCATGGCCACGATCATCGGTGCAACGATCAGGCGCGGGCTGCGGAAGAAATACCACATCAGCAGAAAAATCATTAAACCGGCCAGCGGAGCGGAGATACCCATCTGGATGAACATTTCGACACCGAATGTATCTTCGGCGACCGGCAGCCCGGTAACATGATACTGATCGTCACCGGGCAGCTTTTCCGCCAGGGCCAGAATCCGGGTCGATATCGGATAACTCAGATCCTTGCTCTCGATGGGCACGTAAATCGCCGCTGCGCGACCGTCTCCGGATACCAGCGTATCCACCAGCAGCGGCAGCCGGTACACCATCTCCCGAATATAGCGTGCCTGTTCCGGGCTGGTCGGCGCTTCGCTCATGAAGCGCTCGAAGCGGATCGCGCCGTTCTCGCCCTGGGTGATATTATCGGCCTCCGCAAGCGACATGAGATCGGGCGTAATCACGCCGTCGATTTCAAGAATCTGTTTGCTCAGCGTATACAGGCCGGCCAGCGAATCGACATTGAAAATGCCGTCCGGATGCGTTTCGTTCACGATTCCGACGACGATTGCATCGTGCAGTACAAACCGGTCTTCCACCAGGTTGTGAAACACGCGGTCCGGCTGATCGGCAGCGAGCATGTTCTCCGGGTCAGTATCGATATGAATGCGCGGAATCTGCAGGCCAAGCGCTACCACCAGCAAAAACGTGACCAGGTAAATGGTCCGCGGCCAGCTGACGGCCAATTCGATTATCCGGTTTTTCATCTGCTGCTCACCTGGTAGCGGCCGTATACGGCCTGTGCTGTATCCCTGCGGACCACGCTCCATTCCCGCTGGGAGTATAGCTCTGCGTGCGATCAGCTCCCACCGTAAATATACGGATAACCGGCGAATCCCTTCCTGGCGGCTCCGGAGGCCCCGGCGCAGGTGAATGCTGCGGAAATCGCCTATGGACGCCAACCGGCTGCTGCCCGATCATTAGGCTGTCCGGGGGTATGGGAAGGACTCACAGAAATGACATCCATGATAACCATTGATGGTAACCAGGCAGTGGCGCGGGTTGCGCATCGCCTCAACGAAGTGATCGCAATCTACCCCATTACGCCGTCATCATCGATGGGCGAGTACGCCGACGAATGGTCGGCGGCCGGTATCACCAATCTCTGGGGCGGCCTGCCGAAAGTCATCGAAATGCAAAGCGAAGCCGGTGCGGCAGGAACGGTCCACGGAGCTTTGCAGCGCGGTGCGCTCACCACGACGTTCACATCCTCGCAGGGACTCCTGCTGATGATCCCCAATATGTACAAGATTGCCGGCGAACTGACTCCGGCGGTTTTTCACGTCGCGGCGCGGTCGGTAGCCTCGCATGCCCTGTCGATCTTCTGTGACCACAGCGACGTGATGGCCTGCCGCGGCACCGGTTTCGGGATGCTGGCTTCGAACTCCGTCCAGGAAGCGCAGGATTTTGCCCTGATCGCCCAGGCCGCCAGTCTCGAATCCTGTATCCCGATGCTGCATTTTTTCGACGGCTTTCGAACTTCTCACGAGGTTGCAAAGATCGTTCCCGTGGACGACGAGGTGATGCGGGAAATGATCGACGACCGCTGGGTACAAAAACATCGGCAACGCGCCCTTTCTCCCGACCGGCCGGCCATCAGGGGAACGGCCCAGAACCCCGATGTATTTTTCCAGTCCCGGGAAGCGGCCAACCTGCACTATCAGCGCCTGCCGGACATCCTGGCCGGCGCAATGGAACGTTTCGCCGGGCACACCGGGCGCAGCTACCGGCTGTTTGACTACACCGGCGCTGCGGATGCCGAAAGCGTCATGGTGATCATGGGGTCTGCGGCCGAAACAGCCCACGATACCGTTGCACACCTCACGGCACAGGGAGATAAAATCGGCCTGCTGAAAGTCCGGCTGTTTCGGCCCATGTGCGGCGAGCGTCTGGTCGAGGCACTGCCCCGTACCGTCAAGCGGCTGGCGGTCCTGGATCGCTGCAAGGAACCGGGTGCGGCGGGAGAGCCCCTGTACAAGGATGTGGTCACCGCCATCGCCGAACATGTCAGTTCCGGCGGCGGCAGGTTCGCCGGTATGCCACGGGTGGTGGGCGGCCGGTACGGACTATCGTCCAAGGAATTCACGCCGGGAATGATCCGGAGCGTATTCGACGCCCTGAAAACAGACCATCCACCCAACGGTTTCACCGTCGGCATCAGGGACGACGTCACGCATACCAGCCTCGAATGGGATGCCGGCTTCCAGACCGATGCCGATCTGCAGACCCGGCACGCCATATTCTACGGACTTGGCAGTGACGGTACCGTCAGCGCCAACCGCAACACCATCCGGATCATCGGAGAAGAAACCGACTGGTACGCCCAGGCCCACTTCGTGTTCGATTCGAAAAAAGCCGGCGCCATCACGGTCTCGCATCTGCGCTTCGGGGACCGCCCGATACGTGCCACCTATCTGATCGGCAAGGGTGAAGCCGAGTTTGTCGGTTGCCATCAGGCAATGTTTATAGACCGGCATGACATGCTTGAGATGGCAAAAGATGGCGCGACTTTCCTGCTGAACGTCCCCTGGCCCACAGCGGAAGTCTGGGACCGGATGCCGCAGCGGATGCAACAGCAGATTATTGACAAGCATCTGACAGTCTATGCGATCGATGCCTATTCGGTAGCGAAACAGGCGGGTCTCGGCAAGCGGATCAACACCATCATGCAGACCTGTTATTTCGCGCTGGCAGACCTTTTGCCAAGAGACGAGGCAATTGAAAAAATCAAGGCATCCGTCCGGCAAACCTATGGCACCAAGGGCAGCCGTATTCTTGAAGCCAACTTTGCCGCTATCGACCAGGCACTGGCTCATCTCAGTGAAGTCGAACCGGCAGCCGCCGCCACTTCGACACGGCAGCAACAACCGTCCGTACCGGGCGATGTGCCCACTTTTGTAAGCGATGTGACGGGCAGGCTGATTGCCGGACATGGCGATGATATTCCGGTCAGCCTGTTACCTGTCGACGGCACATGGCCGACCGGCACCGCTGCCTATGAAAAACGTCAGCTGGCGCTCGAGATTCCGGTCCTGGAGGAAGACCTGTGCATCCTGTGCGGCAAATGCGTGTTCGTCTGTCCGCACAGCGCCATTCGCAGCAAGGTTTTCTCCGCGGATGCCATCGAGGATGCGCCGGACGGTTTCAAGGCAATGCCCGTCAAGGGGAAGGAATTCGATGCCGGCCTGCTGATGACCTACCAGGTTGCACCACAGGACTGTACGGGCTGTACCCTGTGCGTGGATATCTGTCCCGCACGGGACAAGAGCAACCTGAGCCGCAAGGCGCTGAACATGCATCCCATTGAGCCCGTTCTGGAGCGGGAAAAACAGTAATGGGAGTATTTCCTGTCCATCGAAGACTACGATCGCAGCAAAATCCGCTGGACTACCATCAAGGGAACCATGCTCGGCAAGCCTTTGTTCGAGTTTTCCGGCGCCTGCGTCGGCTGTGGCGAGACGCCTTACATTCGTCTCGCGACACAGCTGTTCGGTGACCGGATGATCATCGCCAATGCGACCGGCTGTTCGTCGATCTATGGCGGCAACCTGCCGACCACGCCCTACACCCTCGATGCCAATCGACGCGGACCGGCATGGTCCAACTCGCTGTTCGAAGACAACGCCGAGTTCGGACTGGGAATACGGCTGGCCCTCGACGAACAATACAGCCACGCCTGCGATCTCCTGGTGAAGCTGCGCCGGTCCATCGGGGCCGAGCTGGTGGACGAGATCCTGGCAGCCGACCAATCCGACGAAACAGGCATCCATGAACAGCGCCTGCGCATTGAAAAACTGAAAATCATTCTTGAAAAACTGGATTCCGAACAGGCCGGCAACCTGCTCAGCCTGACTGACACGCTGACCCGCAAGAGTGTCTGGCTGATCGGCGGTGACGGCTGGGCCTATGACATCGGCTTCGGTGGTCTGGACCATGTCATGTCAACCGACAAGGATGTCAACATCCTGGTGCTGGATACCGAAGTTTATTCCAATACCGGCGGGCAGATGTCCAAAGCCACGCCCCGTGCTGCCGTGGCCAAATTCGCTGCTGCCGGCAAGTCGGTACCGAAAAAGGATCTGGCGATGATCGCGATGGCCCATGAGAATGTATACGTGGCTCATGTCGCTTTCGGCGCAAAGGATATCCAGACACTCAAGGCTTTCCGGGAAGCGGAAGCCTACCCCGGCCCTTCGCTGATTATTGCCTACAGCCCCTGTATCGCACATGGCATCGATCTTTCGAACAATCTCACCCAGCAGGACCTTGCCGTGAAAAGCGGACACTGGTCGCTGTTCCGCTACGACCCGCGACTGGCAACACAGGGGAAAAACCCGCTGCGACTGGATTCGAAGAAACCCGGCATTCCCTATCACGAGTTCGCCGAAACTGAAATGCGCTTCGGGATTCTGTCCCGATCCGATCCGCAGGCTGCAAAAGCACTGCTCGACCAGGCGCAGGTCGAAGTCAACGAACGTTACCGTCACTATGAGCAACTGGCCGCAATGGACTATTCCGAAGAGTAAACATCATGGATCTGAACACTGAATACCTTGGACTGAAACTGAAGAATCCGTTTGTCCCTTCATCGTCACCGCTGTCGCGAAAGGTCATTTCGGCGCGCCAGCTGGAGGACAACGGGGCCGGCGCCATTGTCATGTACTCGTTGTTCGAAGAAGAAATCGAAGCGGAGGAAATCATTGCCGACAAGCTGGCGCGGCACCAGGACCTGGGACACGGCGAGGCTTCAAGCTACCTGCCGGTCCATTCAGACCTCGCAGGCTGCCGGGACAGGTATCTCGAGCAGTTGTCCGCGCTCAAGCAGTCCCTCGATATCCCGATCATCGCCAGTCTGAACGGCACCACGCCGGGCGGCTGGGTTCGCCACGCACAGGCCATTGAACAGGCCGGCGCCGACGCGCTGGAACTGAATGTCTACTACATTGCCGCCAACATCGAGGAAACTTCGCAGGATGTCGAGGCGCGGCTGATCGACATACTCGAAGAACTGACCCGGCAGGTTTCCCTGCCGATCGGCGTAAAGCTCTCGCCGGCATTCAGTGCGCTGGGCAACCTGGTAAAACGCATTGAGGCGGCCGGAGCCAGCGGCGTTGCCCTGTTCAACCGCTTCTTCCAGCCGGATATCGACCTCGACAAACTGGAAGTTGCCCAGTCGCTTCATCTGTCAGATTCGACAGATGCGCTCATGACCATGCGCTGGATTGCGATACTCCATGGGCGCATCGACCTCTCGCTGGCGGCCACGGGCGGCATACACAGTGCGGAGGATGCCATCAAGATGTTCCTGTGCGGCGCCGATGCAGCCTACCTGTGCAGCACGCTGCTGGCCAACGGCCCGCAACGGCTGCAGGACATCCACGATGGCGTTACGGCCTGGCTTGAACAAAACGAGTACGAATCCGTTCGACAGCTCAAAGGCAGCCTCAGCCAGCAGCACGCCCCGGACCCGGCGGGATTCGAGCGCGGCAACTACGTCAAACTGCTGGCGAACTACACGCTGCCACCAGGAGTCTGGCGCTAGTTCATTTTCCCGGGCTCATTTCCCGGGCAGGTCCCGGCGCGGCTAGGTAACCCGGGCCGTCGAGGTAATGCCTTCCTTGTGTCGCGGAAACTCACTGGCATCGATGGTTTGCAGGTAACCGTGCCACGAGGCATGAGCGATCAACGGCAGAGTGATCACCAGCCCGACAAGGAAAGTGGCCAGGCCCACGGCAACGGCCAGAACAATCAGCAGCGCCCATACAAACATCGCGCGCTTGTTGCGGTTAACGGCATTCACGCTCGAAACCACGGCGGTGATCGCATCCACGTCACGATGCAGGATCATCGGTACAGAAAACACACCGACCGAGAAAATAATGGCGGAAAAAAACAGGCTCACAACCAGCTGCGCACTCCAGTAGCCCACCAACTCCTGCCAGCCAGAATCGACTTCCATCGGCAGAAAAATGTGCACCATGGAGGCCGAGCGCGCCCACACCAGGCAAACCGCCAGCAGGACCAGCGCCGATACCATTTGTGTGCCCAGATGTCGTTTCTCGGCGTGCAGCGCACGCAGCATGCTGGGCTTCTGGTCGCGCTCCAGCGCTGCACTGATGGAAAACAGGCCAATCGCAAGCATTGGCCCGAGAAAAATCGCCCCGAATAATCCGGCCAGCAGCAGCCCCAGGCTGCCGAGATAGTACGCCACCAGGCCGATCAAACCGGTGAGCAGCGCCATGACCAGCCCGTGACGCAAACTCTGCCGCGGCGCCCGGCGGATATCCTGCCACCCCTCCCGAATCCATCCAAACGGAGCCCAGGGCGAGAGCGCGCGACACGGCGCAGCGACAGTCTGCGTCTGTACTTCCAGAGGTTCGTCGGTATCGCTCATTACGCCCTCCTTTCGGTATCGGTACATGCCGGCAGGAATGCATGCACAGCCATTGATACTCTCGCAGTATCTGCGCCAGGAGCAAATGACCCAGATCATGTAGGGCGGAAAAAGGGTAATATCGGTGCCGCGTTCATTGGTTACTCGGCATCGGGATGCAAATATGACCACAACAGGCAAGGCTTTCGTGATCTTCGGTTCTTTGTGTCTGACGGCAGCTGCGATGCTCAGTGCCTATGGGTTTCACGGCCTGGTCAACTCGGTGACGCCCGAGCAGCTTGGCTCATGGAACTGGGCCATCCGCATGCAGACCTACCACTCTCTGGGGCTGATCGTGATTGCGATTCTGGGCACTCAGCTGGGGTGGTCACTGCCGCTGAGAATCGCCGGCGGATTGTTTATCCTCGGCATCATCCTGTTTTCCGGCAGCATCTATCTGGAAACCCTCGGAGCCCCGGAATCCATCGGCGAGGTCGCGCCCGCAGGCGGGTCGAGTTTCATGCTGGGCTGGATTCTCGTTGCTGCCGGGGTCTGGCGGGCCGGGCCGCAGCGATAGCTCGACCGTCCGACAGTTTTTCCGTGCCGAAATCTGACGAAAATATGGCTCACGTCCCGCCCATGGATCTGGAAGAGTTCCGTAACAACGCCTATAAAGCGATCGACTGGGTTGTAGACTACCTCAAGAACGTCGAGTCCTTCCCGGTACTGTCACAGGTATCGCCCAATGATATCCGCGCCCAATTGCCCACCGGGCCACCGCAGTCGGGTGAGTCCTTTGACGCCATACTGAAGGATATCGACACCATCGTGATGCCCGGCATTACTCACTGGCAGTCGCCGAATTTTTTCGGCTTTTTCCCCTGCAACAGCTCGCCGCCGGGCATCCTCGCGGAAATCCTGTCAGCCGGACTGAATGTCCAGGGAATGCTTTGGGCCACCAGCCCGGCCTGCACCGAGCTTGAAACCCACATGATGGACTGGCTGGTGCAGATGCTCGGCCTGCCGGAAAAATTCGCCTCCCATACCGATGGAGGCGGCGTCATCCAGCACTCGGCATCCGACGCCACTCTGTGTGCGCTGCTCGCCGCCCGGGAAAAAACCACCGGAGGCCGGTCCAACGAATCGGGCTGCACCGGACAACTGGTTGCCTACACATCGGCCCAGGCACATTCCTCGATTGCCAAGGCCTGCATGATTGCAGGCATCGGAACGAACAATCTCCGCCTGATCGATGTCGACGACCGGTTCGCCATGCTGCCCGATGCGCTGGACCGGCAAATCCGGCAGGACAAGGAGCAGGGACTTGAGCCGTTCTTCGTCTGTGCCTGCGTGGGAACGACTTCGTCACTGGCACTCGACCCGGTCTGCAACATTGCCGGGATAACAAACCGGCACAATATCTGGCT
>JAJRXW010000160.1 GCA_024276095.1 Gammaproteobacteria bacterium | reverse complement strand
TAGTAGTCGATCTGTAGCGGTGAATTCATGAATTCAGGAAGCTTTTTCGAGTTAGCTGTCGAGATAAAATTAGGCGCTGGGGAACGGGTAATGTCAACAGGTTCTGACATCAGAACAAGGACCGGAGTTCCTTCCGAATACCGGCGGGACTGGGTTTGTTTTCTGCCTGACAGATCTGCCGGGGGAAACGGATGCCGCGGTCGGGAGTAGTATGCCCCGGTGTAGTTGGCTTTGGGTTTATGTCCTGGTGCTTATATCCCGGTGCCTACGTACCGGGAGGGCTATCGGGAGACAGCGCCGACTGTCCTGCAGCGAACCTGCTGAGCACTTCCCACGGGGAAAATTCCTGATGGCGGAAGTTTTCACGCGGTACCATGAAGGTGTTGATCATCGCGAATTCACCCGACGCGCAGGAGTGTCCGGCCATATCTGCGAACACCAGCCAGCAACTTTTTGGTTTGAAGCGTATTTCAACCATCCCTTCCGGATTCCGGTGAAATTCTTCACTTTCCTTCATATAGTTGTGCATGCGCCGCATTGCCCGGTCATAGGCCGATTGCTCAAGCGTTCGCGCGATCGGGAAGGCTTTCGATATGCCTCGGACCATCCCGGATCCGACTTTGTTGAGAAAACTGTCCTGCAGCAGCACGTCACCGCGTTGCAGTCCTGCAGCTTCGCCGAATGTCTCGACAAGATCCGATACTGTGCCCTTGCATTTCCAGACGCGCTCCTTGTCGTCCAGGTTGGTCAGGAAACGCAGGATGAGGTCACCGCGTGCGGCACCATAAGTTCCTGCATCCAGATGTATTCGGTCGCTGCGGGCACGAATCGGAATATTGCGATCCCGCTCCTCGAATACGCGCAGACTGGAAGTGGCGGAAGTCCATCCCCTGGTAAAAGAAGGGATGAGCTGTTTCAAACAGGCTTCCACCTTGTCCTGATACTCCTTCAGGATTGTTTCGGTGCGTTTTTCGATCTCTCGAGGCGCCTTGATGCCTCTGACCTGGTGTGCCTGCGGGTAATAGCTGATGTTTTTACTGGTGTGGAATTCAGGCAATTTCTCCTTGAGAAAGTGAATATCCTCCTCGCTGGGTAATTCCAGTGGCGGCGTAGGGAACATCAGCACCCGGCCTCGTTCCAGATGGTCGGTCAGCTCATAGCGCCCGAGCGTGTTGAACTGCTCCGGTGTGACCTCAATCGCTTCAGGTGTTTTGACTGTCATGATTCCCCCCGCCGGGTGGGCAGATCGTGGATCGCAGGCTGCGTAACGCACCAAAATAGCGGGGGTTCCGGTGTCGGCGTAATAAGGGATTTCCGAAACGGTCGAGCATGCACCGCGTGCCGGGGATTCCCGCAGTTTTGCCTTAGAGCGGTGATTCTGGCGGCAAAATGGTCGCTCTAAGGCCTGGATTGGCCGAAATTTCTATGAAAACTACCGTGCTATTAAAGGGTTAACGAGGTCCGACCCCGATATGGTAGGGGCTGGCTAGAGTAGCGGGATGGGATCCAGTATCCAGCCTTTTTTGTTGCGACGTGCCGGGCTTGGGATTGCGTAGGCGACTTTTTTTCGGGTGGCCTGGACTTTGTCGATATCGATGCGCCAGTGCCTGTTTTGCCATTCCTTGATGAGTTTTCGGTAGCGGCCGATGGCGGCGTCTGCCGGTACGAACAGCTCTTTGGTATTGGTGTAGGGTGTGAGCACGGGCTCGAGATCCATGAGGACGTCGCGGTCTTGTCCGGCGACGTAGGCGTTCCTGGTGATCATTCGCTCATCGTCGGCAGGGTCGAGTACAAAGTTCCTGAGATTGACCAGGTACATGCGCGTTTGCGTTTAGTGAACCGGGACTTCGAACGCGTACTGGTGAATCTTGATATCCGGTGTGGGATGAATATAGGTCCAGAGACTGGCGGGGCAGTGGTGCCCGGTCCCTGCCTCGATTGTGGCGGCTTCCTCGCGCCCGGATTCGCCGCGCATTTTTTCTTCCGCCAGCGGTGGGGCGTACATCTTGCCAAAAAAACCGGTGCCCCATTCCGTTTCGATCAGTTCGAGAGGTTCGACTTTGTAGTCGTCGCGCTCACCCGAGAAGCCGTGTGTCGGATGGACGAATTCGTTGTGCGCCGAGTCGATGCCGTTTTCCATGGAGCGCTTGTAGTCGATATCCCATAGAAACTCCTGGCGTGTCGCGCGCCAGCCATCGATGACGCCTTTTTCAGGGTACTCGGGAATATCCATCAGCGGCGGTCGATCTTTTTCCGGCAGGTCGCCGAGGAAGCAAAACACCAGTCCGTACCGCTCCTGGGTCGGGTAGGCATCGACATGGGCCCGGGGAGGGATTTTCCCTTCCGGTCCCAATGAAGGAATTTTCCGGCACTGGCCCTGGCCATCGAACTGCCAGCCGTGATAGGGGCATTCAACGCAGTCACCTTTCACTTTTCCGGCCGCCAGAGAACCACCGCGATGGATGCAGACGTCGCTAAGGCACTGGATGGTGCCTGTGGTATCCCGGAACAGGACGAAGTTCTGCCCGAGCATCATCTTTTTTACCGGTCCGTCGTCAAACTCGGAAGCGAGGCCGGCGGGATACCAGAAATTGATGAACATGGATGCTCCTGCTGCCGGTATCAGTTGTTGCCAAACCGGTAGGATGCGCGCAGGCCAATAATCCGGGGTGCCGGGAGGAAACCTGTCGTGAAAAGCGGCAGGTCAACCATCACGGCGGCTGACGGTACTTGCTGAGTAGCGGAGGCATCGATGCGGCTGCCGAGAACAAAACAGCAGCCCAGCCCGGGTCCGCCGCCGGTCGATCTTACGGTATCGTCATCCAGCACATTGTTGACATAAACGAGCACGTTCCAGTTATCGGATTCAAGACCAACCCTGACGTCTGCATTCCAGTATTCAT
The DNA here is from genome assembly GCA_024276095.1 of Gammaproteobacteria bacterium. Classification (GTDB taxonomy): domain Bacteria; phylum Pseudomonadota; class Gammaproteobacteria; order Steroidobacterales; genus JAJRUG01. The sequence continues at coordinate 3,334 of JAJRXW010000160.1, read as the reverse complement.
TGACCCAGGCGCGATTGGTAAAGTTCGTGTATCGACGATCAGTCCATTGTACGTCCGCTTCTATAAACAAATCGGCTGTTTTGGTTATGCCTGTCCGGTATCCGATAGAGCCGACAAATGCGCCCGGGGCCGAATTTTCCAGTTCGGAGCCGGTGTAATCCAGGATACACAGCGACTTTGTTCCGATCGCTGTTGCGGTGCAGTTTCCGGCCGCCGCAGCCTGGACGCCACTACCGCTGACCACGGTAAAATCCGTATATTCGGTATCCAGCCACGTATAAGCTCCGCTTATCGCCCAGTTGCCACCAAGAAAGGTAGAAATCGGCTTCCAGGTTATATCGACTTCGGCGCCAAAGACCTCTGCGGCACCCGCATTTTCGATCTTTGATACCAGGCGGCCGTCATTGCCCAATGCGGAGGTCAATGCCTGTTTGTCGGTGAAATCCTGGAAGAAAAATGCACCGTTGATAACCAGGGTGCTGTCCAGCCAGGTCGAATTCCCGCCGAGTTCCCATACCTCCATGACCTCCGGTTCGAATTCGGTCAGGTCACGATCCAGACCGGAAGACCCGACAGTCAGCAGGCTGAACCCACCTGGTTTCTGGGCCCGGGACCACGAGAAATAGACCAGGGTGTTATCTGTTGTTGCCCAGTCGATCGTCAGTTTCGGGCTGAACCAGGATTCGTCTTTGTTCAGGGAGCTGACACACCAGGGATTGAATACATCGACTCCCTGTGCTGTTGGCACGCCATTTTCGTCCACCGGTCCGGAATCGATGGATCGCTGCACGCCTTCCGGATCCTGTTGCCAGCAAAGGTTCGGTATGGTGTCGAGCAGTTCCGGCTTGGCTACGGGATCGAACTGGTCTGCGAACCAGTTGCCTCCGGCCACCCAGTCATCGAATGGCTGACAGGCCCGGAAGAAAATACCACAGGGGTTGAGCCCGCCTGGCCCGCCACTGGCTGCCGGGTTATAAAAAATGGGGCCGGCCACATCGACCGACTCGATGTTGTAGCGTCCTTCAAGTGTCAGCGTCCAGGTATCGGACATCTCGTAATCCAGCAAACCATAGGCTGACCAGTGTTTGGTAACGCGGTCGGCGGGACTCGGACGTCTGAACGGGGTGGCCGCCGCCTGGTAGGGTGCAACCGCCGTTTCTGTATAACCGGTGCAGCCGTCCGGGATGTTGAACGGATTGAGAAGATTGGCATCGCTGATCCACATGCAATGGCTCCCCGATGCTTCCGCGGTGATCGAAGAGGAGCGGTTTTGTACGTCTTCTTTCCAGAACAGTGCGCCCATGGTGACATTCACCGGGCCATCGAGGTCGCTGATAAACCTGATTTCCTGGCTGAGTTGCTCGGTTTTCTTGGCGTTGTTAAAACCGAAGCTGTTCACGTTGCCGTCCAGAAACGGTCCCGGACCGGGGAAAGCGTAGGCATTCGCATCCTGCTTCTCGGTATTGTCATCCGATGTGAAGCCGGTCAGCGATGTGAACGTTCCCTTTTCGACATGCCAGTCCGCCACCAGCGACAGCCGGTACATCTGCCGGTCGAAACCTTCGTAGTCTTTGCCCGGTGTTGTGGGGTCCGGGCCAAGCGCGAGCTGGAGGTCTTCTGCATCCGGTACCTGGCCGACAAAAGTCGGAACCAGTTTCTGGCAGTACGGTCCGCCGCCGCCGGTTGCATTCTGGACACTGGGGTCCATCAGGCGATCGGTGCGGGCCTGCAGCGCGGCGTCATTGCCGGGAACACCGGCAGAAATGGCGTCGACAAACTCGGGAAAGCAGTTGGCAACCCCGATATCGAGTGCGGTTTGTGGCGTCGGCAGTTCGGACGTAAATCTCAGGAAAGCTTGCGGCGATGGCAACCCCTTGTCATCGGTGTATTCGGCACGAAACTTCAGGGAGACATTATCGCCAAAATCGGATTTTGTGGTCAGTGCCAGCCCGAATCCTTCGGAGCTGCCTACATAACTGTCGGTGATCGTATTTTTGTAAAAACCCTGTTCGTCCCACCAGGCCACATTCAGCCGGACCCCCAATGCATCGCCCAAAACCGGTCCGCTGACACTGCCGGTGATGCTGTATTGGTCCTCAACATTGGCGTCAGTGGCGATTTCGTATTCCCATTCGTCAGAGGGATCCTTGCTGACGTACTGGATGGCGCCATTAAAAGCGCTTCGACCATAGAGCACCATTTGCGGGCCTTTTACGACCTCGATTCGCTGTACATCGAGGAGTCTCGAGTTCAGCAACAGGGAACCACCGGAACTGGTCACAGCTTCGCTGGATATGTCGATACCATCGACCAGTACGGCGACATTCTGCCGGCCTCGCGTGGGTGACAGGCCGCGTACCACGACCCGTGTATCGCTTTGCGCGAAGGATTCGTCAAACTGCACGCTGGCGGTGTACTTGGCGACGTCTGTTACATCGTTGATGCCTTTTCGCTCGATTTCCGCTGCAGAGAATGCCGTGACACTCATCGGCACGTCCTGAAGGCCCTCCTCCTTTTTGCGGGCAGTAACGACTATTTCTTCCACCTGCGCCCAGCCTGTGGCGGGTATCGTCATCAGTACCGGGAATGCTGTCAGGGCAAGGCTGACAACAGTCGGGAGGGTTCTTGTACGCTTCATTACCTGCTCCTGATATCCGTAAGGGGAGCGCGTTGTCGTATTTTCGCTCCCTTGATGGTGTTTGTCGGGTGAACTTTGTTTACTGGGCTCTCCGGAATTTATCCTGGTGTGCTGTTGTGTTTTACCCACGGCTGCGGTTGCCGAATATGACAGCGTAATACTATCAATTTCACTCTGTAATCGGGAGTCAGAACATTTTATCAGGGCTTCAGAAAACGATTTTATGCATGGTCTATCCAGCAGGTGGCTATGTTCCCCGGAATCAGATTGATCAGCGGCCTTGCGTGGGTCAATCTTCAGGGGCAATACTGGGATTCGGTTCGTCAGATTCCTGTAGTTGGTCATTCAGACGGGGGCAAGATCATGCGTAGCCTGTTCAAGCAGTTTGTAGACAAGGAAATCTCGCGGCGGGATTTTGGCAAGGGCCTGTTGGCGCTGGGCTTGAGCACGTCAGCCATTCAGTCGGTCACGCAGTCGATGGCATTTGCCCGGGAGCCGCTGCCCGCCGACGGGATTCGCTTCGAGGGGACCGGCGCCCAGGTGATGCTGGAGACACTGCGTGCGGCCGGGATTCGCTATATTTTCGGTACCACGTCGACAGGCATGTCGTCGTTCTTCGATGCACTCACACTGCGGTCCGATGTCGATCTGATTCTTTCGATTTCAGAGTCTCAGGCGACCAGTATGGCGCATGGC
>JAJRXW010000159.1 GCA_024276095.1 Gammaproteobacteria bacterium | reverse complement strand
CGAACCATCCCGCCTTCCTCCAGCTTGCTGACATCCACATCTACCGGTGCGCCCAGCGCCCGTGCCCGCGCACTGGGTTTCCAGGATGCGACGAACGGCACCGCTGCCAGACCAATTCCGGCAATCCCCGTGGCACTGGTCACCACTGTCAGGAAATGACGCCTGTTCAGACCCGTTTTCTCGCTCATCGAGCAACCCCTCCAAAAAATCATACTAACAGGCAGCCGAATCCGGCGAGGACGGCACCAAACCGGCCGTCATCCACCAGATTCCTGAATTAACGGATGCCTGGAAAAACCCGCGGATTATACACGCGCCGAACGGCCATTGCCTACCGCTGCAAACCCAGGGAAAATGGGTACCAGCCATGGCGGAAATACGCACTACTGTCGTTTTCATCACCCGGTCGGTCATCATCGGGCTGGCGGTCGCTTTTCTTGTCATCCTGTTCAGGCCTGACCTGATCTCCCTGGACACCGAGAAACGGGGTGCCGACAGCGCCGCGATAGACTCGGTGCTGTCATTGATCCCTGACGCTGTCGCCAGGGCGGCGCCGGCGGTGGTGAATATCTATACAACCCGGGTCGCGACATCCAGCCGCGCGGATCTGCGCCGGCAGCGACTGGGAATGCCGCGCCCCGGGGCCTCCACGCGCAGGCTGGTGACTTCGCTGGGCTCGGGCGTCATCATCGATACCGGCGGGTTGATCGTAACCAACCACCACCTGGTGGCAAATGCCCAGGACATCAAGATTCAGCTTGCAGATGGCCGTGTCGCGATCCCGCGCATCATTGGCACGGACGCGGATACCGATCTGGCCCTGTTGCGCATCGATCTCCCCGAACTGCCTGCCATTCAGCTGGGCAGATCCGACGCGCTGCGGATCGGGGAGTTCGTGCTGGCGATAGGCAATCCCTATGGGCTAAGCCAGTCTGTAACACAGGGCATTATCAGCGCAACCGGCCGCACGCAACTCGGCCTGACCCGCTTTGAGAACTTTATTCAGACCGACGCGGCCATTAACCGGGGAAACTCGGGCGGTGCATTGATCAACCTGCGCGGAGAGCTGATTGGCGTCAATACAGCGGCCGTGAGCGGTGAGGACAGCGCCGGAGGGATCGGATTTGCCATTCCCGTCAACCTGGTGCGCGGCGTCACAAGACAACTCGAGGAACATGGCCGCGTCCGGCGCGGCTGGCTCGGCGTGGTACCCCGGGACCTTTCGAGCCAGCAAGCCAGCCAGCTGGGTCTCGGCACCGCAGGCGCCGTTCAGCTGGTCGACGTCTATCTGAACAGCCCCGCCTACGCAGCCGGTCTGCGCCGGGGCGATATTCTGACCCATCTCAATGGCGAGCCGATCCATCTCTCCCGTCAGGCACTGGGTATCGTCGCCAACCTGATGCCGGGGGATGCCATAACAATCCGGGGAATCCGCGCCGGCCAGCAATTTTCCGCCCGAACCAGCGTAGCCGAACGCCCCTAGCCGCCCAGCACCTCACCTGGTGCCGGTGTACAGTTTCTTAAGTTTCTGAAGTTTTCTGCTGCATTCCGGCATACGTTGAATAACTTCAGAAACTTAAGAAACTGTACACTGGCACCATGCGGCTAGACGATTCGGCGAATCAGGGCTCCGAGCTGCTGAAACTTCTCCTCAATACACTCATAGCCGCGATCGATGTGGTAAATGCGGTCAACCAGCGTTTCGCCATCCGCTGCAAGTCCCGCCAGAACGAGGCTCGCCGAAGCGCGCAGGTCGGTGGCCATGACCGGCGCAGCGGTCAGTCCGGCGATACCATGGATGACCGCCGAGTGCCCCGCGATTTTTATGTCGGCTCCCATGCGCTGCAGTTCCAGTACATGCATGAAGCGATTTTCGAAAACATTCTCGGTGATGGTCCCCACCCCGTCGGCAATGCTGTTCATGGCGGTAAACTGGGCCTGCATATCGGTAGGGAACCCTGGATAGGGTGCGGTACTGATATCAACTGATTTCGGCCGGACCGCATGCATATCGAGCTCAATCCAGTCCTCGCCAATCACGATATCGGCCCCGGCATCACGCAGTTTCGCCAATACCGCCTCAATTACCGCAGGACGAGTACGCTTCACCAGTATCCGGCCACCGGTCATGGCCGCTGCGACGAGGAAAGTGCCGGTTTCGATACGATCCGGCATGACATTATAGTCCGTGCCGCCCAGGGCACTGACCCCCTCGATTTCGATGCGGTTGGTTCCGGCTCCGCGCACCCTGGCACCCATTGAATTGAGGAAGTTAGCCAGGTCGACCACTTCCGGCTCGCGAGCGGCATTTTCGATGACGGTATGACCCTTGGCCAGGGCCGCAGCCATCATCAGGTTTTCAGTTCCGGTGACCGTGACGATGTCCAGCACCAGGTGGGCGCCTTTGAGACGGTCAGCCCTGGCACGGATAAAACCATCCTCGATACTGATTTCCGCCCCCATGGCCTGGAGACCTGCCACATGCAGATCCACAGGCCTGGCGCCGATCGCACAGCCGCCGGGCAATGAAACCTCAGCCTCACCGAACCGGCTGAGCAACGGACCCAGTACAAGAATCGACGCGCGCATCGTTTTCACCAGCTCATATGGCGCCCGGTAGTGCTGGATGTTCCCCGGATCGACTTCCACCCGCATGCCATCGTGTACGGTCACATCCACGCCCATGCGAACCAGCAGCGCGATCATGGTCGTCACATCATTCAAATGCGGCACATTGCCGATGGTCACGGGACCGTCCGCCAGCAAGGCGCCGGCCAGGATTGGCAACGTCGCGTTCTTGGCTCCGGATACGCGCACCTCGCCCTGCAGGCGCACGCCGCCGGTGATGGCCAGCTTATCCACTATTCGGGTTCACAATGCCGATTCACTGCGCCGGTTCACTGCGCCGGCTCACCACGCCGGGCCCATTCCCCGGGCGTAAACGCCTGGATGGACAGGGCGTGAATTTCGTTGCCCATTAGGCTGCCGAGCGCAGCGTAGATGAGCTGGTGCCGTTGCAAGGGCCGCTTTCCGGTGAAATCCTCGCTGACGACCGTTGCCTCATAATGAGTATTATCAGGCGTGCTGACGCTCACCGAGCTGTCGGGGAGATGAGATTCGATGAGTGCTTTTATCTGTTCAGGGTTCACGGCAACTTTTTCCAAAAATAGTTTCAAGGCTTATCCACGGGGTGATTATAATCGCCCGGGATGATGTTGCTATCTTATTCACTCGCCATGCTGATCGGATTCGCCCTGCTGGTCCGGGGTG
>JAJRXW010000158.1 GCA_024276095.1 Gammaproteobacteria bacterium | reverse complement strand
TTGTGGTTGAAAAGTTTTCGGCCGAAGTGCTTGCAGATCCGCCTGTCGATGGCCGCGATATTGCCCTGACGCACCTCTCGAAAGATATTCTGGTACGGCTTGGCGTATGGGCGCGCATTCCTGAAGACGAGATTTCGCTGATCAGGGAAGCGAAGGTGCTGGATGGAGATTCACCCTATGCGCTTCATTTCGATCATCGCAAGGTCTGCGATGATGCGCTGGGATACCTGGTGTCCAATCACATCATTCGCAAGGCGGTCTATGAAGAAGTGACAACACTGCCGAATGTCGAAGTGATTACGGATGTCACAGCCGATTCAGTGCATACCGACACGGACAAGGCAACGGTGAGGCTGTCAAACGGGCAGACACTGGAATCGAAGCTGCTGGTCGCTGCAGACAGCCGGTTTTCGCAAAGCCGGAGACAAATGGGCATTTCGGCTTCAATGCTGGATTTTGGCCGGGTGGTGATCGTTTGCAGAATGGAGCACGAGTGGAGTCACAACGGGGTCGCCTATGAGTGCTTCAACTACGGCGAAACACTGGCCGTACTGCCGTTGCACGGGAATTGCTCGTCGATAGTGATTACCCTGCCGACCAGCCGGTCGGAGGAGATTCTGAATATGGACCGGGAGAGCTTTAATGCCCGTGTCCAGGCCCATTTCGGTGACCGGCTGGGGAAAATGAACCTGGTTGGCGAACGGTATCCGTATCCGCTGGTGGCGGTGCATGCGAACCGGTTTGTGGCGCAACGATATGCGCTGGTCGGCGATGCCGCAGTAGGGATGCATCCGGTGACCGCCCATGGGTTTAATCTCGGGCTCAGGGGACAGGATACGCTCACCACGGAAATCCGGGCCGCTCACGGGCGCGGAAGAGATATCGGCTCGACCAGCCTGCTGGAGCGATACCAGGCGAAGCATCGCCGGGTCACCCGGCCTTTGTACCTGGGCACGAATGCGCTGGTACGTCTGTATACAGACGACCGGCCGCTGCATAAGGTGCTGCGCAAGGCCGTGTTGCGTGTCGGCGGGAGCTTCCCGCCATTCAAGCGGGCCATCGTGAATCAGCTGACCGAGATTCGGTAGGCAGGGGTCCGGAAGAGTTCAGGGCGCGGGTTCAGGGTACAGGCTCAGGCTCGGGGCTCAGGCTCCGGCGCTTCAGGCAACCGGCACCGCAGGGGGCCGTCAGGGGTATCGGGACGGGACGCTCGTTCCGAGACCCGCCGTGAACCCATCCATGGGGGCTTGCGTCCCGCGTCCATGCGGGACACAGTCTCGGAACGAGCGTCCCGTCCCGATACCCCTGACGGCCCCCTGCGGTGCCGGTTGCCTGAAGCGCCGGAGCCTGAGCCCCGAGCCTGAGCCTGTACCCTGAACCCGCGCCCTGAACTCTTCCGGTTTTTGTGGCAGGCTCTTGATCCTGGGCCGAACTCGCCGGCTTTGAATTGGTCTGAGCAAAAAGAGCTGACGGAATTCGTTTTATCGGGCTGTATGTCCACGGAGAGTTTTTAGGAATGAGGATTTTACTTTTTCTTGCTACCAACGCCGCCATCCTGGTGGTGATCAGTGTGGTGTTCCAGGTATTGGGTTTCGACGGAATCCTGGCCAAAAATGGCGTTGACCTGAATTTGCAGGCATTGCTGGTCATGTCGGCGGTAATCGGTTTTGGCGGGTCTTTTATCTCACTGGCCCTGTCCAAGTGGATGGTCAAGCGGTCGATGGGTGTCCGGATCATCAGCAATCCCGGCAATGATTCGGAGCGATGGCTGGTGAGTACCGTAACCCGACAGGCACGGTCAGCCGGTATTGGCTTGCCGGAGATTGGAATTTTTGACTCTCCCCAGCCGAATGCATTTGCTACCGGGATGAGCAAAAACAATGCCCTGGTCGCGGTGAGCACCGGGTTGTTGCGGAGCATGAGCAGCGACGAGGTGGAGGCCGTGCTGGGACATGAGATATCTCATGTTGCCAGTGGCGATATGGTGACCATGGGATTGATACAGGGTGTCGTGAATACTTTTGTAATTTTCCTGTCCCGTGTTATCGGCTTTGTCGTAGACAGAGTGGTGTTCAAGACCGAACGTGGCACCGGGCCTGCCTATTTCATCGTGTCAATCGTTGCACAGATATTCCTGTCCATTCTGGCAACAACAATCGTAATGTGGTTTTCACGCCGCAGGGAATTCAGGGCGGATGCCGGTGGCGCCAGCCTGGCAGGCAGATCAAAAATGATTGCGGCACTGAAGCGGTTGAACGCCGGCAATGAGCCGTCAGCACTGCCACGTCAGATGGCTGCTTTCGGTATTTCAGGCGGAACAGCGCGCGGGTTACGCAGGCTGTTTCTGAGTCATCCGCCGATTGAGGAACGGATTGCCGCACTTGAGGCGTCGCCTTTCAGCAGCCGCTGATCGGCCTATTCCCGTATATCGTTGCCGCAGAATGCAATAATCATTGCTCTATCGGTTTGATAGTCGGGTTTCCTGTGCCGGATCTCATTGATATATCGGTGTTTGTGGTTCTTGCGTCGACGGGATTGGCAAGGCTATGATCACCGGCCTGTCAAATAACAGCCAAGTAACGGGATGATTGGTCCACGAAAAGAGATAGCAAGAGAACGCCGCCGGCAGATCCAGGTACGCAAAGCCTTCGAGGCGGGGTTGGCGCTGGACGAAGACCAGCGCGGCGGACTTGTTTCTTTTTATGTCGCCTGCGGTGAGTACCTTGTCTACTCCATGGACAGACTGCACGAGCAGGATCAGATTATCCACGATCTCCTGGTGGCCCGGGTTCCGGCGGATGACGACGAGGCTCGCAAGGGGCTGGCCGAATTAAATGCCCGGCAGGATGCCAGCCGCGTGGTCGTGGAAACATTCCGGCAGGCGCTGGAGGCCCTGAAACAGGCCGGCTCGAAGGGCAGGAAGGTGTTTGAGAAGGCTGCCGGAGCGTTTGTCGATGCGTTCAACAGCATGATGGCGCCACGCAGAAACCCGTTTTTCCGCCATACAGACAGCTTGTTTGTCGATGAGGACTGGGTACGGATCGCCGATGCATCAGATGAATTTCACACTATCGAAAGCAGGTTGTTCGTTGCAGTGAAAGAGCAAGCGCCGGAGGGTATCGATCCAGAGCAATACACGGTTGAACATCCTCCCGGGGAGTGACGGCGGATCATGTGTCTGCCTCGGGATTATTTTGAATGTCGTCCAAAAATATTTTTAAAAATAGACAATCGGAGGAGAAACTGATGTCACGAAGAGGAATTGACAGTATGCGTATATGCTGGCTGGCGATATTGATTGTAACGGTTGTCGTTGCGGGAATCTTCCCTGCGGCGCAGGCGAAAGAAGAGCACGATCATGAAGCCATGATGAAGGAAGAGCATGATCACAAGGCGATGATGATGAAAGCGCCGATGGACGAGCTCGGCCGACGGCTGCATGGTCACAAGCACGTCGTCGACGATGCGGTCGGTGATGAACTCAGGGCGAAGATCGGCCCCTGGAAGGAAATGTCCAACGCGCAGCTCACCATGAACATGCAGATGATGGGGTCCAACTACGAGTGGTATATCAGTGGGCCGGATGTCAAGGAAAAAATCGGTGTTCTGATCCTGGCCCATGGGTTTCGCGACAAAGGCGATGCGGATTACAAAAATACCGTTCAGTCCGTAGGTGAGGTATTTCCGACGGCAATTGCATTCGGGATGAGCATGGCAATGTCCCGGCATATTCAGCTGGCAGTGGATGACCTGGTGGCTGCCGGTGCAGAGAAGATCGTGGTGATACCGGCCACATCCGCATCGGAAAACGATATGATGCGCCAGTGGGAGTATATTTTCGGGCAACGTGACGTTGCCGATTACGCAGCGGTCCCGCAGGTAAAAACGGATGCCAAGATCTATTTCCGCTCGGCACCGGATGATGATCCGCTGGTTGCCGAGATCCTGATGGATTATGCGGACAGCGTCAGCACCGATCCATCCAATGAACTGGTCATTATCGCTTCGCATGGACCTACACTGCCGGAAGACAACGAGCATAATCTCAAGGTGCTGGCGAACCTGGCAAAAATGGTGCAGGAAGACGGCGGTTACTCTGAAGTAATCGGCGTGACGCTGCAGGACGATGCGCTGCCTGAAGTCCGGGCTGCCAATGTCGAAAAAATCCGGAAAAAGATCGAGGCTGGAAAAGCTGCAGGCAAGGATGTCATTGTAGTGACCAACCTGATGTCCACACGCGGTATCCAGGCGAAGCTGCGAAAGGACCTCAAGGGCCTGGATTACAAGTTCGTAAGAAAGTCCCTGACCCAGCATGATAATTTCATGGTCTGGTTGAAAGGGAATATTGACGACGCGCTCAAGGGGCTTTGATCCCCGGGTAGATTGACTGCGTAGACTGATTGCCGGCAGGAGCGGTTGCAGGCCGCTCCTGCCGGTTCCCGTTTGGGCTGTTACATTCCCGGCGTATGACGTGGTTCGCAGCCGGATAGAATCAGGCTTCACCACCCGCCGCGAGTGCAGCGCTAAAATCCGCCAGCTGCATTACGGGCGCATCGCAGGTGGTGCCGCGACAGATATAGGCTACGGTGGTCGTTGCAGGTATCCGGGTAGCCAGAGCGCCCGGCAGGTCCGTTTGCGAGTCCGGGATGGCAAAGACCAGCCGGCGAGGAGCATAAACGGCGTTTGCTGCCGCTGACCACTCTTCGAGCGCCTCGGCATTTCCCATGATAACGACGATTTCCGGCGGGCTGAGGTATTCGTCCAGCGCGATCAGCAACGATGCATGACCGCGCGGAAATTCCTCCATGGCACTCCAGCCGGCGCGCAAAACCGATTCGGCAGCATCCAGATAATGCCTGTTTCCCAGCAGGTAGCCGAGCCGTCCCAGTGCCAGGGCCGCGACGGCATTGCCGGATGGCATGGCATCGTCGGACATGGGCTTGTTGCGGTGCACGAGTTGCTCATGATTGGCGGATGTGAACCAGAAGCCGCCCCCCGACGTATCGTGAAAATTTTCCAGCAGGCAGTCGGCAATCCAGCAGGCGAATTCGAGCTGCCCGCTGTCCCAGCGTGTCTGCAGCAGTTCGACGACAGCATCGAGCAGACAGGCATAGTCGTCGAGATAGGCCTCGAACCGCGATTGGCCCCCGGCATGACATGCCAGCAGCCGCTTCGGCTCGGTGAGGTGCCCGCGAATGAAATCAACGCACTGTGTCGCGGCCGACGCCAGGTCTTGCCGGCCCAGTACGCGGGCTGCAATCGCCAGCCCCCTGACCATCAGTGCGTTCCAGCTGGTAAGCACCTTGTCGTCCAGACCCGGGCGAACCCGCTCGTTACGCGCGGCAAGCAGTTTGCCGCGCGCCTCACGAATCAGTTTACCGGTTGCTGCCTGGCTGATTGTTTGCGATTGACTGATATCCTCCAGCGAACGGGCAATCACGAGATGCCAGCGGTCCTCGAAGTTGGCCTGCCTGTCCAGGCCGTAGCGGGCGGCAAACGGTTCATACTCCTCGTCCGGCAGCAGGTCCCGGATCTCGTCCGGCGTCCACGCATAAAACCGGCCCTCCTCGCCTTCCGAGTCCGCATCGAGTGCGGCATAAAAAGCGCCCTGCGGTGAGCGCATTTCGCGCAGCACCCAGTCGGCGGTTTCATCCGCGACGGTTCGATAAATGTCATCCGCACTGATTTGCCAAAGTCGCGCATACAGGGCCAGCAGCGGCCCGTTGTCGTACAGCATTTTCTCGAAATGGGGAATCTGCCATTGACCGTCGACGGAATAGCGGCAAAAGCCGCCGCCGAGGTGGTCATAGATTCCGCCTTCATACATGCGCTGCAGGGTCAGGGCACACATATACAGCGCATCGGTATCCGGGCTGTCGGTGAAAGCGGTGTCTCTCCAGCGCCGGAGCAATTGCTCGAGCAGCCCCGATTGCGGGAACTTGGGCGCGCCACCGAAGCCGCCGGATTCTGAATCGAAATCCTTGCCAATGGAGGCCCGGAAGCTATCCAGGGGGCCGCGGTGCAGGGAGGAGGCATCTACCGGGTCTCCCGGTTCCAGCTGCTCGAATACCTCCAGCAGCTGCCTGCCATGCTGGCGAATATCAAACTGGTTATCCTGATAGTAGTGCGCAACACGCTCGAGAATATCGGTAAAGGCAGGCAGCCCAAGGCCGGCTGAACCGGGAAAATACGTTCCGCCGAAAAAGGGCAAATGGTCTTCCGGAGTCAGGAACATCGTCAGTGGCCAGCCGCCGGGGCGTTGTACGATGAGCTGGTGTGCAGTCTGGTAGATCCGGTCCAGATCCGGGCGCTCTTCCCGGTCGACCTTGATATTGACGAACAGCCGGTTCATCAATGCAGCCGTTTCCCGATCCTCGAAAGATTCATGGGCCATGACGTGACACCAGTGGCAGGCGGAATAGCCCACGGACAACAGGATAGGGCGGTTCTCCGCCCGCGCCTTGTTGAGGGCTTCATCGCCCCATGGGTACCAGTCAACCGGGTTGTCGGCGTGCTGCAACAGGTAGGGGCTGGTTTCTTTCGAAAGTCTGTTCATGGGCAGGGATATTGTGGGACTACACAGGCACAATTGATAGACTAGCCGCATGATTCAGTATCCTGATATCGACCCGATCGCGCTGCAAATCGGTCCGGTGGCCATCCACTGGTACGGCGTGATGTACCTGGTCGGCTTCGCCGGCGCATGGTTCATGGCCCGCAAACGGGCGGCCAGGCCGGACTCTGTTTTTTCTGCATAACAGGTCGACGATCTGATTTTCTATGGTGCACTCGGGGTCGTCGTGGGCGGGCGCGTGGGCTCCATGCTGTTCTATAATTTTGACCAGTTCCTGGAGAATCCATTGAGCCTGTTCCGGATATGGGAAGGAGGAATGTCATTCCATGGCGGGCTTCTGGGTGTGCTTGTCGCAATGTATCTGTACGCCCGCAAACTGGGCAGGGCGTTTTTCGAAGCTACCGACTTTGTTGCGCCATTGGTGCCCATCGGGTTGGGTTTTGGCAGAATCGGGAATTTTATTAACAACGAGCTGTGGGGCAAGCCGACGGATGTCCCGTGGGCGGTGGTCGTCAACGGCCAGGCCAGACATGCGTCGCAACTGTATGAGGCCCTGCTGGAGGGTCTGGTACTGTTTGCGATTCTGTGGATATTTTCTTCGAAACCACGACCGGTCATGGCGGTCTCCGGCCTGTTTTTGCTGGGCTACGGGGTGTTCCGGTTTGCGGTCGAGTTTGTGCGCCTGCCGGATGCGTCTTTGGGCTACCTGGCGCTGGGCTGGGTGACCATGGGGCAGGTGCTGAGTTTGCCGATGATTGTTGCCGGTGGCGTGTTGATATGGCTGGCCTATTCGCGTTGCCGGCCAGCGGAACTGACGGAGTGAAGTGAGTGCAACAGTATCTTGATCTGATGCGGCATGTTCAGGAGCACGGGTTCCTGAAAAACGACCGGACGGGGACCGGTACGCTGAGCGTGTTCGGTTATCAGGCACGATTCGATCTTGGCGAGGGCTTCCCGCTGGTCACGACCAAGAAACTGCATGTTCGTTCGATCGTTCATGAATTGCTGTGGTTCCTGCAGGGCAATACAAATATCGGTTATCTGAAGGAACGGGGTGTCCGGATCTGGGATGAGTGGGCGGATGACGACGGCAATCTCGGTCCGGTTTACGGGGCACAGTGGCGTTCCTGGCCGGCAGCGGATGGCAGGCACATCGATCAGATTCAGCGTGTCATCGATACACTGCGCAGCAATCCGGACTGCCGGCGCATGATCGTTTGTGCATGGAATGTTGGCGAGCTGGACAAGATGGCCCTGGCGCCCTGTCATGCGCTGTTTCAGTTCTACGTTGCAGGTGGAAAACTGTCCTGCCAGTTATACCAGCGCAGCGCCGATGTTTTTCTCGGTGTACCGTTTAATATCGCTTCATATGCACTGCTCACCCATATGGTGGCTCAGCAAACGGGTCTTGAGGCCGGTGAGTTCATCTGGACGGGGGGCGATTGCCATCTTTATCTCAACCATACCGAGCAGGTTGCAGAACAACTCAGCCGGGAACCCCTGCCGTTGCCGAAACTGTCGATCAGGCGTAAACCGGCATCGATTCTTGATTACCGGTTCGAGGATTTCGAAATACTCGGCTATGAGCCGTATCCTCATATAAAGGCTGCAGTTGCGGTTTAGGGGTGCGCCAAAGAAACTTCCAGCCGGGAGGGTCAGGGGAGAACCGGACTTCGGGCGAGCGGGGTAACCGGCACCGGGGCAGCGCAGCCGGGACAGCCTGATGGGGCGGGGCGGTTGCCGGTTCAGAGACACGCGGGCCATCCGGGTACGGTGGGGTGTTTGAGGTACTGGCCGACCGGCAACCGCCCCGCCCCATCAGGCTGTCCCGGCTGCGCTGCCCCGGTGCCGGTTACCCCGCTCACCCGAAGTCCTGACCGGAGTGCTGTACCCGGGTTCAGGCCGGCACGTTGTAGATTTTGGTGGGGCCGTCGAGGCGGGCGGCGGTGAGTGTGCCGTTCCAGACACAGCCGGTATCGAGTCCCAACAGATTGTTGCGCTGGTACAGGCCCAGCGCTGACCAGTGTCCGAATACGATCCGGACACACTCGCTGGCGCGATCGGGCATCTCGAACCATGGCAGAAGTCCGTCCGGCTGGCTGCCGGGGGGGCCTTTTTCGTTCAAATCAATGGCACCGTTTGCATGGCAGTAGCGTATCCGGGTCAGGCAGTTGGTGATGAAACGCAGCCGGTCAAATCCCTGCAGGTGAGATGCCCAGCGAGCGGGGGTATCGCCATACATGGCGGTGAGGAATTCTCCGGAGGAGGGGCCGCGCAGCACCGCCTCGACTTCTCTGGCCAGTTTTACGATCTGCAGTGGATTCCATTCGGGAATCACTCCGGCGTGCACCATCAGTGTATTCAGGTTTGGCCGGTAGTGGACAAGCGGCCGCTGGCGCAGCCATTCGATCAGTGTGTCGCCGTCCGGAGCGTCGACTATGGCCTGGAGCGACGGCTCCTCGGTTGGCACATTGTTGCCGTTTGCCAGCGCCAGCAGATGCAGATCGTGATTGCCCAGTACTACCGTTGCAATGTCGCCCAGGGATTTGACGAGGCGCAGAACGTCCAGTGAACGTGGCCCCCGGTTGACCAGGTCACCTGTAAACCAGACGTCATCCTCGGCCGGGTCGATCTGGATCAGATCGAGCAGGTGTGCGAGTTGCTCATAGCAACCCTGAACATCGCCGATTGCGTATATTGCCATGGGCCAAAGGTGCCGGATGAAAGCCAGGTTGTTATTCTACGCCTATATCCTTCGTGGCAGGGACTATGCCGGATTGCCGCGCCCGGTAACGTGAAACCGGTTGGCAAGGCGAATGAACGAGTCTACATCGAGCATCTCGGCGCGGGCGCCCGGGTCTGTGCCCGTCGCGCGGATCTCCTCGGGCGTCAGTGCGCCCTTCAGGCAGTTGCTCAGTTTTTTTCGGCGCATCGAGAATGCCGCCGCCACGATTCGATTGAAGTCCTGCTCGCTTTTGACGTCCGCCATGATCGATGCATCGGGTATCAGCCGGACGAATGCCGAATCGACCTTGGGTGGCGGGAGAAAACTGCCGGGTTTGATCGTGAACAGTTCGCTTGTGCGGCAACGGGCCTGGATTGCGACCGACAACCGGCCGTAAGTACGGGAGCCCGGGCCTGCGGTCATTCTCTGTACGACTTCTTTTTGCAGCATGACATGAATGTCCTGAAACAGGCATGCCTGTTCGAGTATATGAAACAGCAGCGGGGTTGAGATGTTGTAGGGCAGGTTACCGATCAGGCGCAGGCTCGATGGCAGGGACGATACCGCTGTGAAGTCAAACTTCAGGGCATTGGCTGTGTGTACGGTCAGCGCCGGTCGCCCGGTCAGTGCGCTCGCCAGCCGGCGATCGATTTCGATGGCGTCGAGTTGCGCGACCAGCGGCAGCAGGGGCAGGGTCATGGCCCCGCGGCCCGGCCCGATCTCTACGAAGTGGTCATCGGATCGCGGCTGGATGGCGGCGATAATTTTTTCGATAATATTTCTGTCATGGAGAAAATGCTGTCCCAGGCTTTTCCTGGGGGCGCCGGTGATCACGGTTGTCCGGCCAGTCTGGCGGCCAGCAGCAGTGCCGCGACCATGCTGCCCGGGTCTGCCGTGCCGGTTGCGGCCAGGTCGAGCGCAGTGCCATGGTCCACCGACGTTCTGATAATCGGTAAGCCGAGCGTGATATTGACGGCGCTGCCGAATCCTTCCGTTTTGAGAACCGGCAGACCCTGGTCGTGGTACATCGCCAGGTAGGCGTCATACCGCCCGTCGGTGTGTCCGGTGAAAGCCGTATCGGCCGGCAAAGGGCCGGTCAGACGGATGCCGTCGGATCTCAGTCTGTCCAGTGCCGGTGCAATGATCTCGATTTCTTCGGTGCCCAGGTGGCCCGATTCGCCCGCATGGGGGTTGAGCCCCAGTACCGCAATGGACGGGTCAGGGATGCCGAACAGCCTGGCCAGGCCGTCATGGAGAATCCGGACCGTGCTCTCGATGCGGTTGACCGTTACTTTTCCGGGACCCGCCAACAGTGGCAGATGGGTGGTGAGTAGTGCGACGCGCAGCGAATCGGTCACCAGCATCATGACCGGCAGCGCCGAGCCGGTCATTTCAGCCAGGAACTCGGTATGTCCGGAAAACGGAATGCCTGCGTCATTGATAATGCCCTTGTGCACCGGCGCGGTCAGCATCGCGTCGAATTCTCCGTCGATACATCCCTGGCAGGCACGCTCGAGCATGCGGATGACGTAACGGGCATTGCCGGCGTTCAGCACACCCGGGATACACTCCGAGTCCAGCGGGATTTCCTCGACCGTCAGGCTGCCCGGCTTGCTGGCGGCCGGTGCCTGCGTTGCGGAATAAGCGTCAATGCTGACCGCAATATCCAGCGCCGCGGCCCGTTCGCCAAGCATTGCCGAATCGCCGATTGCGACGATTTGAACCGGCCAGTCCAGCCTGGTCAGTGAAAGAACCAGGTCAGGCCCGATTCCGGATGGCTCGCCGGTGGTAATCGCAATGCGTGGTGTGGATGATCGGGCGGTCTGGTGTAATGTCTGGTCGGAGCCGGGCACTACATCCTGTACTCGACGAACGCCTGGTCACGCAGTTGCAGCATCCACATTTCAGTCTCTTCACCGAGCTTGCTGTTACGGATGGCCATCATGGCATTTTCGCGCTCCACTTCTTCAGTGGTGTCATGAACCCGGCGATCAAGAACTTCGACAATATGCCATCCATATCGTGTTTTGAATGGTTTGCTCAACTCGCCGATCTTGAGCGAGTCACAGACTTCCTGAAACTCGGGCACAAACATGCCCGGGCCGGTCCAGCCGAGCGAACCACCGTCAACCGCCGTGGAGGGGTCTTCGGAAACGGCCTTGGCGACCGCCTCGAAATCGTCGCCATTGAGAATCTGCTCCTGGATTTCCAGCAGCTTCTGCTCGGCGGCTGCGTCATCCAGAACCTCATCGGGCTCGATCAGAATATGCCGCAGCAAAGTTTGCTGCTCCATGATGGGCTCCGTGCCGCGGGTATCGTCCAGCCGGACAATATGAAAACCGCTGCCGCTGCGGATGGGTTCGGATACTTCCCCCGGTTTCAGGTCCGGAACCACCTCGGCAAACAATGTCGGCAGCTCCCGGCCTTTTTTCCATCCCAGGCTGCCACCCTCAAGGGCCCCTTGTGCATCGGAGAAGGTGACTGCGAGTTTGGCGAAATCGGCCCCTTCCTCGAGGCGCTGATAAATCGTATCGATCTTTTTCCGGGCTTCGGCGATGACTTCATCCGATGCCTGTGACGGCACGGCAACCAGGATATGAGAGACCTTGAAATCCTGGTTCATCATCGATTGGCCTGCCTGCCGGGTCTGGTATTCCTCCAGCTCCTGTGCCGTTACTCCGATGCGGCTCATCACATCGCGCCGCTGCAGGAATTCCAGCGTGAGCTGGTTTCTGATGGTTTCCCGGTACAGGGGATAGTCAATATTTTCCTTGGCGAGCAGTTCCGGCAGCTCGGCCAGCGTACCGCCGTTTTGTTCTGCGATGCGGGTTAGCGTTGCATTGAGTGTTTCGTCAGAGATGACGATGCCAACACGCTTGGCGCGTTGCAGCTGAATTCTTTGATTGATCAGCCGTTCCAGGACCTGTTTTTCGATAGCGCGCCTGGGCGGCAGCTGTGTGCCCTGCTTCCGGAGACCGGCGATGATCCGCTCCATTTCGGCCTGCAGTTCACTCTTGAGAACCACGCCATCGTTGACGACAGCAGCAATACCGTCAAGCAGTTGCCCGGTGTTGCTGAGTTCCAGTGTTTGGGCGGTCAGTAGCAGCGGGTAAAGAGAACCGAAAACAACTGCCGCCAAGATCCATTGTTTCATTTCCGTATTATCGCTTCAGTCACGGCCATAGCCAAGAATACCACGTTCCAGCATTCGGTCAGCCGAATCCCCGATGTTGGCAAGGCCTTTGAACACCAGCTGAAAAGCTATTGCGGTATCGGATTCGCCGAGCCGGTTGGCCAGGTACCGCCGGACCACGAGTCGTGCGCCCCAGCAGCATGTCTCGTATTCCAGTCCGCCGAATGTTTCCAGCGGCGTGTTGTCGAGCAGCGAATAATTGTATCGGCCCACCAGGTTCCATTGCCGGCTTAGCGGCCAGAGTACCGAAATATCCACTTCCTCCAGGGATTTCCGGCGCAGCCGGTAGGACAGGTTGAGCACCCTGGATTTGTCGGGACGATACTGCAGCCGCGCCTCGGCGCGTTGAGTCACGTTCTGGTCAGAGTCCCACTGGTAGCCCAGATCCATGCTCCAGCTGTCGTACAGGTTCATCGACAGCTCGGCGAGATAGTCGGATGAATTGCTGTTGCTTGCCGTGCCGCCGGGCAGCGTGACTTTCCTGTCACCGAAATAGAGGATCTGGCCGATGGTACCGGTGAGCAGTTGCGAACCGTTGACCGCGTTGATCAGCCGCGTCGTGATGCCGACACTGAGCTGCCTGGTATCACCCATTCTGTCATTGCCGGCAAAGCGGTTTTTTCTGAACAGCTGAACAAGATTGAGGTCTGGCTCAAGGGTATCGAAAACAGGCAGATCGTCCTGCCTCTCGAACGGGATCTGGACGAACAGGACACGCGGTTCAAGAGTTTGCAGCCAGCCACGGTTCTTGCCCACTGTTCGTTCCAGCATGGTCCCTGCATCCACACTGTAAACGGGTATGGTGACGGAAGGCGCATCGTCTCCACCCGCCGGCACGTCGTTCAGGCTGTATCGCCGGTGGTCGATAGCCACCCCCGGTTCGATATAGAGCGCTCCTTTATGCACCGGCCAGGAAAGCTCGGGACGAACCTGTGAGCGCAGGCCGGTGACGCCGGTATCGCGTTCAAAATAAGCCAGCTCGCCGGCCAGCCCGTATTCCAGTCCGAGCGGCCCGTTCGTCCATTCGCCCCAGACGTCGAGACGGGGCACCTGTGTATAGGGCTTTTCCTCGGCCGGTATCGCATCGTCAAGCGTCTGGTAACGCTGGAAACGTATCTGGGCGCCCCAGTTGTCCCTGAACAGCTCAAAGTCGATGCGCCGGTCGAGGTGCGTCTGGCTGGTGGCGCTCAGGCTGCCGTACAGGTCTTCGAAATAGGCCGAGTCCGAAACGCTGGTGGCGTCGATGGTGCTGCGCCAGCCAAAGCCCAGCATTGACTGGTGATCGATCGAGACGAACGACCGGCTCTCCCCGGTAGCATCGTCATTGGGCAGTACTTCTCCCTGCAGCACTCCCTGGTGCGCTTCGGTCAGGTAGCGGAATTCCGTTTGCAGCTGGATGCCACGTTGGGACATGTAGCGCGGCGTCAGTGTTGCATCGTAATTCGGTGCTATGTTCCAGTAATAAGGAAGCGAAATATCCACGCCACGTTGTTCCGAGCGTCCCAGGTCAGGCAGCAACAGGCCGGATTTTCTTTGGTCTGAAATCGGGTATGAAATATAGGGTGTATAAAGAATCGGCACGCCCTTGAATTTCAGCTTTGCCTTGCTCGCCGTTGCGACTCCCGCATTCCGGTCGATACTGATTTTTTCTGCCGACAACAGCCAGTCGTCATTGCCGCGTGCGCAGGAGGTGTAGCTCACCTGTTCGAGCTGCAGCGATTCGGTTCCGGTAACCGAAATACGCCCGGCGGATCCTCTCGCAGGAGTGGTCGGCAGTTCGAATTCCGCCGCTTCGAATTCAACCCTCTGTTCAGTGGCGCTGAATACTGCCCTGTCACCCCGCACCAGCGTCTGCGGGTCAAGATATTCAACGCCACCGGATACTTCGAAAATCCCCGATTCCTTGCTGTACGTTCCGCTGTCGGCAGTAAGACTGCGTTGTCCGCTGCGCAGCAGGAGAGAATCGGCAAAGCTCGCATCTCCGTTGAGTTGCGCTTCGATCTTGCCCGTTATGACCTGAACCGGTTCCAGCTCCGTGCCCCGTAAACCCGGGGCGGAGATTGCCAGGTGCTGGTCCGGTTCCGGGCCGGCGGGAAGCACCCTGGCCGGCACCGCGCAGCCCTTTGATTTGCTCACCGGCTGCTCCGAAGACTGGGCATTGGCATTGAATCCTGCAGCTGACAGGCAGCAGAAAATTGTCAAAACAAAAATACGCAAGCAGAATTCCCTGTAGACCGGCAAACAAACGTGAGGGTTTATAGTCGCATGTACGACATCGGGCTTCCACAGGGGGCAAATTATGTGCGCTGGCAAGAGGTGGGCAGGCCTTGAGGGCCATGATACTGGCAGCAGGCCGCGGCGAACGCATGCGTCCTTTGACGGACACGATTCCCAAGGCGCTGCTGCGGGCGAGAGGCAAAACGCTGATCGAGCATCACCTCGAGGCGCTTGCCCGGGCCGGTATCAATGAAGTCGTCATCAATCTGGCCTGGCTTGGCGATCAGATCAGGGATTTTGTCGGCAATGGCTCAGGATGGGCGATGCAGGTGGAATACAGTAACGAAGGGGATGCTGCGCTGGAGACCGGCGGCGGGATCTTCAGGGCCCTGGATTTGCTGGGTGACGATCCGTTCTGGGTGGTCAACGGCGATATCTATTGTGAGTACGATTTTCCGCCAATCGAGCTGCCTGCAGAGGATCTTGCTTACCTGCTGCTCGTTCCCAATCCCGCGCATCATGTAAAGGGCGATTTCGGTCTGTCGGCCGGTCGTGTACTGGAAACAGGCGTGCCGCGCCTGACCTATTCCGGCATTGCTGTCCTGCGCCCGGAATTGTTCACCGGGTGTACCGCCGGCCGGTTCCCGCTGGCGCCATTGCTGTCATCAGCTATCCAGGCCGGCAGGGTTGCGGGTCGGCAGTTCGATGGAATATGGACGGATGTCGGTACGCCGGAACGCCTGGCAGCCCTGCAACGGTCACGCCAATAGATTCGCCGCCGCACCAGGGGCCGCCACCGGCATTGGGATAGGCTTGGGCAGGCCCGGCTGTGGGCCGGCGAGGGGTCGGGGCGCTCGTTCCGGGACCCGCCGTGAACCCATCCATGGGGGCTTGCGTCCCGCGTCCATGCGGGACACAGTCCCGGAACGAGCGCCCCGACCCCTCGCCGGCCCACAGCCGGGCCTGCCCAAGCCTATCCCAATGCCGGTGGCGGCCCCTGGTGCGGCGGCGAATCTGTTCCCAGTGCCTGCAAAAGTGCGGGGAGGAGATCGTTGGCCACCTGCAAGGTGTTGTCCGGCCCACCCAGGTCCGCTATCTGTGTGACGGCGAGACCCTCGAATCCGCAGGGATTGATCCGCGAAAAAGGCTCCAGGTCCATGGCGATATTGATCGCCAGCCCGTGATAACTGCATTTGCGCCGGATACGCAAACCAAGACTCGCAATCTTTGCTTCACCGACGTAGACGCCGGGAGCATCGCGCCGGCCATGGGCTGCGATTCCGTAGTTGCCGAGCGTTGCAACGGTCGCTGCTTCCAGCGCTTCTACCAGTGCCCTGATGCCGAGCCCGTTGCGCTCCAGGTCCAGCAGCGTGTAAACCACCAGCTGCCCGGGTCCATGGTAAGTGACCTGGCCGCCACGGTCGGTTTCGACCACGGGTATATCGCCCGCAGCAAGCACGTGGCTGTGATCGGCATTCATGCCCAGCGTGTAGACCGGTGGATGCTCAAGAAACCAGATTTCATCCGGCGACCCGGACCCGCGTTCATCTGTGAAAGTCCGCATCTGCTCCAGCGTGCGCGGATACTCCACCATGCCCCGTCGGCGGATCACAGTTGCAGGGCTCATCGCTTCGCTGGTCCGGCGCAGTGGCTACAGAACAAACCGAACGTGTTCCATTGCGGTCAGCTCGCGGTAGATGGCATCGAGCTGTTGCTGGCTGGTTGCGGTGATCGTTACGCTGACCGACAAATACCGTCCGTTGCTGCTGGGGCTTAGCGAGATGCTTTCCTGTGCAAGGTCACCGCTGTGACTGCTGATGATGCGTACCACGGCCGGTTGAAAGTCCGGGTGATCGACGCCGATGGCCTTGATCGGGAACCGGCACGGAAACTCGAGAAGTGAATCCGTCATGCGGATCAGCCCGCCTTGCGGGATCGGAACAGCGCCGACAGCCGGCGCCACACAGGGCCCGGTTCCCCGTTGCCGACCGGCTGCCCGTCCAGCATGACGACCGGTGAAATATCCTTCATCGCACTGGTGAGCCAGATTTCGTCCGCCTGCCTGAGCCGCTGTTCGGAAATGGCTTCTTCGCGGATGTCCAGTCCCGCCTCGCGGGCCAGTTCCAGCGCCAGCTCGTTCGTTGTACCGGGTAGAACGTCCAGCCCGTTGGGCCGGCGAACCAGTACGCCGCTCTCGACGATGATGACCGAACTGGCTCCGCCTTCGGTGACAAACCCATCGCGCAGCAATATCGCATCGATCGCGCCGGCGCATTTTGCTTGCTGGCGAACGAGCACATTGGCCAGCAACGAGGTGGACTTGATGTCACACCTGCCCCAGCGAATATCCGGCAGCGTGATCGCCTTGACCGCCGGCTGATCCGGAGCCGTCTCGGTGTACTCGGTCACCATGCCGAAGACCGTCGGCTCGATGTCTTCGGGGAAAACATGGTCTCTTCCTCTGTCGGTACCGCGGGTGGCCTGCAGGTAAACAGCCAGGTTGCCGCCGCCGTTCCTTTCTATCAGCTGTGCAACGATAGTCCCCCACTCTGCCTCGCTGTGCGGATTCCTGATTTCCAGCTCGTCGAGACTCCTGGCCAGTCGCCGCAGATGAGGGGCCAGCAGCATGGGCTGACTGTCGTGTACGGGGATGACTTCGTAAACCGCATCGCCAAACAGGAAGCCCCGGTCCATCGGCGATATCCGGGCCGACTCGATTGCAACGAAAGAGCCGTTCAGGTATGCAACAGGCAGTGCTTGGGCCACTGGGTCGATCCTCGTGTTGTCGTTTTACTCCAGCCAGAGCAGCACGGAGTCTTTCGCTCGTTGCCACAGTGTACCGCGAGCGATCTCCGATAGTGCAAACAGCTGCGCCTGTGCAAGCGTCTCATTGGCCAGGTCGAGCTTCAGTGTGCCCAGTTGCGTTTCCCGGTCAACCGGGGCAGTAATTTCTGCGACAAGGTCCAGCCTGGCTTCGAGCAGGTCATAACTGCCGCGAGGAATGGTCACATAGATATCCCGTTTTACACCGAGTTCCGTGCTGTCTGTCGTGCCTTTCCAGACCCGGGCTTCGGTCACCGGCTCGCCCGGCCGGTAAACCAGCCGTGTTTCAAAAAAGCGGAATCCGTAGTTGAGCAGGGTCTGGGAGTCGTTCGCCCGCGCCCTCGGGCTTTTGGTGCCCAGCACCACGGATATCAGCCGCATGCCGTCCCGTTTCGCCGATGAAACCAGGCAATAGCCGGCGCTTTCGGTGTAGCCCGTCTTCATGCCGTCTACGCTCGAATCCCGCCACAACAATGCGTTGCGATTCTTCTGCTCGATGTCGTTATAGGTAAAACTTTTTTGTGAGTACCAGCCGTAGTACTCCGGAAACTCCCGAATGATGGCGCCGGCCAGAATTGCGATATCGGTTGCCGAGGTATAGTGCTGCTCGTCCGTCAGGCCGGTGCTGTTGGTATAGTGGGTATTGCTCATACCGAGCTCCAGCGCATACTGGTTCATGAGTTGCGCGAACATATCGACAGAACCCGCGACATGTTCCGCCAGGGCAACGCTGGCATCGTTGCCGGACTGGATAATCATTCCCTGCAACAGGTCTTCTACAGTGACATTGGTGTTCACCTCGATAAACATTCTCGAGCCACCGGTTCGCCAGGCCTTTTCGCTGATGGTGACTTCATCCTGCAGCGAAATCCGGCCGTCCCTGATTGACCGGAAAACGACATATGCCGTCATCAGTTTGGTGATGCTCGCCGGGTCCAGCCGCTCATCCTGGTTCCTGGAAGCAAGGATGCGGCCGCTGTCATGATCGACCAGCAGGTATCCGGCTGCATTCAGGGCCGGCGGCGAAGGGACGGCCACCTGTGCCTGTACTGCAGCGGGCCCGGCCATTACGGCGGTGGCCATCAGTCCAAAAAAAATCGCTCTAATCATTCTCGCTTCGCTCCATGCGAAAGGTGTATCGGCTGCCGGGGTGCCGGCAGCCTGTTGGTCAAAAGTGGCCGGATCCCCTGCCTGAATCAACCGCCGGCTTTGGAAGGCCCGGCGGCCGGGTCTTCGGGTTCCACCACAAGATGCGGGTCTTCGATCGGCAGGGTGGCTACCCGTCGAACCACCGAATCATACTCTGCAATATCGTGCAGAGGTCCGATCCTGACCCGGTAGACGGATACGCTGCCGTTTTGTTCGTCGCGGATCACCACCTTGGTGATTCCGCTGGTTTCAAGCCGGCGGCGCAGGCGCAGCGCATTCTCGTTCTCGGCAAACGCGCCGACCTGCAGATACAGCTTGCCCGACACCTGTTCGGTGGCGGTATCCGGCGCACTTCCGGGCCGGGCTTCCGCGCTGATTTCGCCGGCGTCCGTCAACGCGATGACTTCTACCATCGTCGTACCGCTGCCGATCATATCGAGTTTTTTCGCCGCCGCGAAAGACAGATCGATGATGCGGTCACCCACAAACGGTCCCCGGTCATTAACGCGTACGACAACTCTTTTCCCGTTGCGCAGATTGGTGACCCGCACCATGGTGGGCAGGGGCAATGTTTTATGCGCCGCAGTCATTGCATGCATGTCGTAGATTTCACCGCTGGAGGTAGGTTTGCCGTGAAACTTCTTTCCGTACCACGAAGCAATGCCGCGTTCGGAATGCCCCTTGGAGCTGTCCAGCACATAGTAGCGATTGCCGAATACCTCGTAGAAAGGCGGGTTACCGCGGGAGCTGCGCTGGACCGGTTCGTTGGCTGGCGCCTTGTTCCGGGGTGCGGG
Organism: Gammaproteobacteria bacterium; assembly: GCA_024276095.1. GTDB lineage: Bacteria > Pseudomonadota > Gammaproteobacteria > Steroidobacterales > JAJRUG01. Next base: position 652 of record JAJRXW010000158.1, on the reverse strand, counting down.
AGACTCCCAGCGGGTGGGCGCACAGGCCGCGACCAGCAGGCTGAACAGCAGGACCCCCGCAAAGGGGCCGTAATACATTCGCCATCTTCGGCGGCCGGTTCGCATCACAGATCGCCCGGGGCGGGAGCCTGAACCCCGGCAAGAATTGACTGACTCAGCTGGTATACGGAAAGAGCGTACATCACACTGCGGTTATACCGGGTGATGACATAGAAGTTGTGGAACCCCACCCAGTACTCTGTTCCTTCTTTCCCTTCCAGCTGAATGAGCTGCGCCGGTGCGGAGTCTGCCAGATTCGTGGTGAACTGAATGCCGCGCTTTTGCAGCGAGGCAACGCTGTCTTTCATTTTCAGCGGGTTTTTTGTCGAGTGGGGGATGTCCTTGCCGGTTGTCCCCCTGGACACGACAGACTGGCCCGGTTTCCATTTATGAGCGGCGAAATAGTTGGCGACACTGGCCAGTACGTCATTCCAGTTGGAGAACAGGTCCCGTCGCCCGTCGCCGTCGCCATCTACGGCATAGTGACGATAGCTGCTGGGCATGAACTGCGGTGCGCCGACGGCCCCGGCATAGGATCCGGAAAGGTCCAGAAGGTCGAGTTTTTCCTCACGGGCGATCAGGAAGAACTGCTCGAGTTCCGCAAGGAAAAACT
>JAJRXW010000157.1 GCA_024276095.1 Gammaproteobacteria bacterium | reverse complement strand
CTGTGGATACGAACCGGTACACGGGCGAGAAAACCGGCCAGCTGGGTCTCGAGACAGGCAAGGTTCCTGGTATGAAGAATGTCGAATTTCTCTCTGCGGAGAATCTTCCAGATTCTGAACAGGTAGCCCGGACTGTTGCCGGGTTTCTTGTGCAGGGCAACGATTTTTACAGCCGGCTTGAGGCGGCGCTGAAAATCGGAACAGTCCGTCAGTGCAATAATGGTATGGGTGAATTCGTGTTGCGGAAGGCGATTGATCAGGTTGACCAGCCCGTTTTCAAGACCTCCATAGTCCAGCCTGTTAACGACATGCACAATATTGATTCTGTCTGCCATCGGTCCGGATCAGGCCGCTTTCGCCGGGCGTGCAGGCTGATACATCAGAGTATGCCCGCATAGACGCTGGCCATCGTATCCCACCGGAAGTCGCCGGCCAGATGAACCAGCTTGCTTTCGAACCTGTCGAGACTGACATAGTGACGAAAGCGGGTTCGGAAATCTATTCCATCGACCCGTGGCTGGTTCGGGTCTATCTCCCAGGGGTGGAAATAAAATACGGCGGGTTTCCTGTCCGTCTCGTTGACCTTCATCAGGCAATGTTTGCTGAACCGATAGGGCAGCAGTCGAAAATAGCCGCCTCCCCCACAGGGAAACCGCCAGCCGAAAAATTCCACCGTGGTGATCGGGATTTCGACCAGTCCGCTTTCGCCATACCGAAAAGCAAACCTGGGTGCCTCCCTCATGCCATAGTGATCGTGCCGAATGGGATAAATGCTGGAACTGTAGCGATGACCCGTCTGCGCCAGGGTATCCAGCGCCCAAAGGTTGCTGCCGTTTATGGAATAGCTCGCTGCGCGATATCCGACGACCGCCGTACCGCTGATATCCTCGAGCAAAGCCTTGGTCTTGCTGACGTCCCTGCGAAACTCCTCCTGAGACTGCTCGTATACATGGACATGACTATAGCCATGGCTGGCAATCTCATGCCCTCGTTCGACTACTTCGCGAACCAGGCCCGGAAACCGCTCCGCGGCCCATCCAAGCCAGAAAAACGTTGCCCTGGCATTGGCATCGTCGAAAAGCTGCAAAATCCGGTGCAGGTTTCGCTCAATGCGACACTCGAGGGAGTCCCAGCGATCCCGGTCAATATAGTCCTGCAGTGCCCAGACCTGGAAATAGTCCTCCACATCAACCGACAAAGCATTGCTGCCGTCAAAGCTTTGATCAAACTCCATGAAATGTACTTTTTCTTTCATCAGGGTGTCAGCAGGATATCCGGGATACAAGAAGGGGCATCCGCTGCCGAATGCCCCTGCCCAATATTCACTCAACCGCGGCTAGAGTTTTCGTGTGATCTCCAGCGTTGCCAGAAACTGGTCATATTTGCCAAAACTACTGAGGTTCCCGTCACGGCTGTCAAATCTGGCATCGAATGACAATGATGTCTTTCTGCCCAACCGGTAACTCAGCCCGGCCGAGGCGCTGAGAATATCGTCCTGGCCAATCGCATTGGGCTCACCCGGCGCCACATCGAAGCGCACGACTTCCCTGTTTCGCCACGAACCACTCAGGTTGGCGATGGTATTCACGCCCAGCTCCCACGAAAACTCGACGACGGCGCCAAAAGACTCCTCGTCTCCGGTGGCCTGATCAGGCTGACCGGTGCCATCGGTTGGCGTCAAATTTTCCCGCCGCTCCCAGAATACGCTGATGTCCAGCGTGCTGCGAAACAAACGCCACTGGGCGCCCGCGTCGGCGCGCTTGAAGACAAAGCGATTCCCCTGCCCCGGGCGGCCAAGTTCGCCGTCAGGCGGCAAAGGCGCGCCTTCTTCGGGTACGTCGACCTGCAAGAACAAAAAATCGCTGTTGGTCGGATCTTCCCGATAGGAAATCCGGAGTGTCTGGTCGTCCCGGTCCCGACTCCAGCTAAACCGGTAGGTATTGCCGAAAAACCGGTTTCCCACGCCCATCGAAATTACATTGTCATTGAGCTCAGCATCCAGACCAACCTCCCATCGGCTCTCGGACAGGCTTGAATTGCTGAGATCGGTGAAATCGCTGTCGGCACCGCCCAACACCGTTACCCTGAAATCGGAAAGAAACCGGTAGCCCAACTGCAGATAGGCCGCCTGAATATTGGCATCGGGGGAAAAATCATACGTCAGTTGACGATTCGTATAGGACGCCTCATAGGTGAATGTCGAGATACTTTCCGGATTATTCCTCAGAACGAATGATCCGGACCTGCTTTCCACATCCTGTGTCTGCGCATCTTTGTAGTCGATGCTCCCGAGACGATAGAACGCATCGACCTCGGCAACGCCAAATACAGTTTGTTTCCACTCCGGCCCGACATCCCAGCGAACCGCATCCGTACGGTTACCCGTAGTATTGATGTTGGATCCCGTCAGCGGCAGATCAGGATTTACATTGACCTGGGAAATGCCCCCCTTCGCCCCGAGCCGCAGCTCATCCCCGATCAAATCGATCAGCGCAAGCGATTCAAGCTGACTGTATACTTCGTTCCGGGCCGACACATCGGCATAGAACAGCCCTTCGAGTGAATAGTCGATATCCAGCTCCAGGCGCTTTCCTTCATGGGACACGCCCACCGACGGTGAAACCCTGGTAATCCATTCATCCTTCGCCTGGTCTGCCGGCTTGAGTTCGACATTATCCGTATAGATCTCGCCGACCGTCAGCGCGGCCTCCCATTCAAGCGCAACGGCAGCCTCAATGCCGGCAAAACTCAGCAGAAACACCGATAGTGCGGATAAAAACCTGTTGCTCTTCATGATCGAAGTACCCCCCACCGAATCGACTAATACGGGTAATAATCTTTGTAACGTGAACTATCAACCCTGGGCGCCTTGTTCAGTATCAAACCGACTGTAGAATCCGTCTGACCAAGGGTTTCAAGCATATTCTCGATCTCTGCCGATTGCGATCTGCCGGCCTCGACCACAATCATGGTGTGGCTGACCCTCTCCGCCAGAGCCCGTGCTTCGCTGGTAGCAACCAGGGGCGGCGTATCAAACAGTATCACCAGATCCGGATCTTTTCTTTCGGTAAGAATCTCGGACATCCGCTTGCTGGCGAATAACTCGGTTGCGTTAACGCAGGGTTTTCCTGCCGGAATAAAATTCAGGCCGGGCAAATCGGTCGCGACGATCACATCTTCCGGCACAAGCTCCGGATCCGCGAGCAAATCCAGTATGCCCGGCTCATTTTCGAGACCCAGCTGCTGTGTCAATGTGCGCCTGATCGGATCTGCATCGATGAGCAATACCTTGGTCATCTGCTCCTGTGCAATACTGGCCGCCATATTGAGCGCAATGAATGATTTGCCTACCTGCGGTAAATCACTGGTGAGCATCATCAACTTCCCTTCAGCAGCACCCGTACCGGAGCGTCCGAACAGACGGGCCAGCACCGGCCGCTTGAGAAACCGAAACTGTTTGACCAGGGCGGGATCCGATCCCATCGCCTCCAGGTCGAGATTCAATATACTGCAGGTTCGTCCCGACTTTGCCACCGCATCCTGCTGGCGAGTGATGTCCGCTTTGCCGGTTTTTCGTGGCGCCAGACCGCGTTTCTTCGCCGGCCCGGAGTCCATGCGGCTGACGGCTTTTTCAACAATACTCATAATCCCGTTACACTCATCAGGTTCCCGGCCAGCTCTGACCCGGCTTTGTTAAACACCAACACCAATCCGTAACTGCCCAGCAAGCCTGCCAGGGAAGCCATCAGCAACAGCGAACCCAGTCGCGAACGCATATTCGCACCATTGGCATGCGCTATGCCGATCACGCCCAGAACCGATATTCCGAATGCATGTTCCAGTTGCCGGGCACTGTAGAAAACCGGTCGGATGAAATTCAATACGACCGTCAGGAACCCCCCGGCCAGCAAACCCAGAATGAGGACGCCGGTTGCCAGCAGTACGCGATTGGGGCCTGCCGGCACAATCGGAACGGAGGGAGGGTCAAGAACCTGGAACTGGATATCGCTCTTGCTCTTCTCTGCATCCTCGGACAGTCGTGCAGATTCCAGACGCACAAGCAGTTGTTCATACTGCGTTCTTGTGACCTCATGGTCGCGGGTCAGCCGCTTGAGCTCGGCCTCGATATCCGGAATCGTATCGACTTTCTGTTTCAGATTTCTGACCACCTTCTGCTGGTCAGCATACTGTGCATTCAATTCCGCCAGTTCGACGTCCACCTGACTGTGCTGAATTTTCATCTGCTGGTACACAGGATTCAGGTCCAGCGGTGAATAGGAAGTCTCACCGTCACTCAGATGCTCGCCAAGCCGCTTTGCTTTTTCCGCCCTGAGATCATTGATAATATTGTTGATCTGCACGATATCCGGGTGCGTCTCGGTAAACCGCAGACGCAGATCGGTGAGCTGCTGCTCATACTGGGCAATCTGCCGGTCGATGGTAGGGGTTCCTGTCCCCGTATCGGTGCCCGAGGGCACAAGACCGAACACCGGCTCTTCGCCTTCGAGCTGGCGTTCCAGTTCGGCGCGCCGTTTTTTGGCAGCATTCAGCTTGGATTCGATAATGGCCAGACGGCCCATCGCATTCTGCAATCGCGCAAAATAATCGCCGCCTTCGCCCGGCATCATTCCGACATTCTTCTTTTTGAATTCCGCCAGGGCCTGTTCCGTTTCATCGAGACGCTCCTCATACTCGGCGAGCTTTTTCTCGAGGAATACCTGCGCCGACGCAGCGTCGGTACGATTTGCCCCCAGGGACCCTTCGATGAATTCATTGAGCAGTGCGGTCACTACCGCCAGAGCTTTTGTCGGGTCCTGGTGCGTAAAGGCGATCCGCAGAATATTATTGTGGTCTTTTGAAACTTCGATACTGGCCAGCAGCCCGTCAATCAGCCCTTCAAGATCCGCCTGGTCACGAATCTGCAGATCGAGATCAGTGTCTCTGGCAATCTTTTCGAGACTGGGCTTGCTCAATATGGCGCGCATCATCAGGTTGATGTCGCTGTTCAGATCCGGATCGACGGCCAGTCCCTGCAACAGGGGGCGCAGTGTATTCTGTGTGTCGACGTACAGCCGGGTCGATGCCTGATAGACGTCAGGAACCGTCAGTACGAATATCCAGCCTATCAGGCAGAGAACCCAGCTTACCAGCATGCCCTGCCAGCGAAATCTCCAGCAACCGCGCAGCACCGACGGTAGATAATCAAGGACTGCAGTCAGGTCCATTTGCTCATGCTTGTGTTTTTGTTTCACTGAAGTCTCTCAACAGTTCCTTGCTTTGTTTGTTGCCATGTCCCTGGCTACTGTCCCAACCCTGTCCCGCACCGGGCCGCTACAGCCGCGACTCCGGAATAAGCAGCACGTCACCCGGCATCATGCGGATATTCTCGGACATTTTCGCCTTGTTCAGAAGATCGTTCAGCCGGACTTTTATTTCCTGCGCCTGACCGCCGACCCGCCGGATGATCTTGGCGCGATTGCCGGCGGCTCCTTCGGCCAGGCCGCCCACCTCAATGAGCACATCGAGCAAAGTCATGTTGCTGCGGTAAGGCAGGGCCTTTGGCAGCACGGCTTTTCCGACAACCCTGATCTGATCGCCAAAGGTACCGACGAATCCCGTCACAATGACGTTGACCTGCGGAGACTTGATGTACTGGGACAGGACTTCCTCCAGGTCCCTGGCAAGCTGCGACGGGGTCTTCCCGACCGCCATGACATCCTCTACCAGCGGCATGGATATCATCCCGTCCGGACGAACCGGCAGGGTGCGCGAAATTTCAGGATTGCGCCAGACAAAAATCTCCAAAGAATCTCCGGGACCGATCTGATACTG
>JAJRXW010000156.1 GCA_024276095.1 Gammaproteobacteria bacterium | reverse complement strand
CGCATCGACATGCTGTCCACCGGCATTAAAACACCGGTCGGTATCAAGATCATCGGTCCGGATCTTTCCGTACTGCAAAAAGTCGGCAAAGAGATCGAGGGCACCCTGAACATGCTGCCTGAAACCAAGTCGGCGATGGGTGACCGGGCGATGGGCGGGTATTACCTTGATTTCGATATCGATCGTGAGGAAGCGGCACGTTACGGATTGACCGTGGGCGATGTCCAGGACGTCATTCAGTCCGCTATAGGCGGGATGAACATCACCGAAACGGTTGAAGGCCTGGAACGTTACCCGGTCAATCTGCGCTATGCACGCGCACTGCGCAGTACCCCTGAAGACCTCGAACGAATGCTTATCCCCACACCGACGGGCGTGCAGATTCCGATTGCCCAGGTTGCCGATCTGACCATTCGCCGCGGGCCGCCTTCCATCAAGAGCGAAAATTCCCTTGCCGACACCTGGATTTATGTCGACATTACCACCTCGGATATTGGCGGCTATGTCGAGAGAGCCAAAAAAATAGTTGCCGAGCAGGTGGAAATTCCTCCCGGCTATACCGTGCTCTGGTCCGGGCAGTATGAATACATGCAACAGGCAAACGCCCGCATGCGCCTGGCCGCGCCGCTGGTGCTGATACTGATTTTCCTGCTGCTGTATTTCAATTTCAAAACGCTGCTTGAGCCACTGGTAGTAATGGCCTCGGTACCCTTCGCACTGGTTGGCGGCGCCTGGCTGATCTATCTGATGGGTTACAATCTGAGTGTCGCCGTAGACGTGGGATTCATCGCTCTGGCCGGCGTGGCGGCCGAGATCGGCGTGCTGGTGCTCACGTTTATCGGCCACGAAGTAGAACGCAAGCGCGCAGAACTGGGACGCCTGCTTTCTTCCGCGGAGATATTCCAGGCGGTGCTGGACGGCACTTCCCAACGGGTTCGCGCCATCGCCATGACAGCCGCCGCCATTATCGCCGGGCTGTTGCCCATTATGTGGAGTTCAGGTACCGGCTCGAGCGTGATGCAGCGCATTGCAGCACCGATGGTTGGCGGCATGCTGACCACGCTGGTGGTTTGCCTGGTTATAGTGCCGGTGTTCTACGGCATGATTTTACAGATCAAAGAGAAAGGCGCCGTTCGTGCTGCCACAAAAGCACAGGCAGTGGAGACCGCTTCGTGATCGGTTATCTGCCAACCCCCACCCGGCTGAACAGGGTAGCTCTGATCAAAACCAGGAAAATTTAACGCGTCCGGAAACCGCCGTCGGTAACCGGATTGGCAAGGAGATTTTGCATGACCAAGAAAACCATTGGTATCGCCATCATTACCCTGGCGCTGGCCGCCGGCGGCGGCTACTGGCTCGCATCATCGAATATGGGCACATCCGCACAAATGCAACAGGCTGCAACCACCGCCCCCGAGCAAACGACAGGCAGCAAGGATGCCCCGGGCACGGTGAGAATCGACCCGGTGACCGTGCAGGATATTGGCATCCGTACCGCCCTGGCAACGCGAGAAACCCTGTCCCGCGAGGTAAAAAGCGTCGGTCGCGTGGCCTATGACGAAAAACTGATTGCCCGTCTGCATCCGAAAACCGAGGGGTGGGTCGACCTGCTCCGCGTGGACGAAACCGGCATGCAGGTGGATAAAGGTGAAATCCTGTTGTCGATTTATTCACCGCGACTGGTATCGACTCAACAGGAATACCTGCTGGCGCTGAATAACCTGCGCTCGCTGCAGAGCAGTCCGATCGACGATATCCGGCGCGGGGCGGAAGAACTCGTGGCAAGTTCACGCGAACGACTGCTGCTGTTCGATGTGCCGGAACATCAGATCAGGGAGCTGGAGAAAACGCGCAAAATAATGAAGTTTCTGCATATCCAGTCTCCCTTTTCCGGGATCGTGGTAAATATCGGTGCCCGTGACGGACAATACGTCACACCGGAAACCGAGATTTACATGATTGCCGACCTCTCCAGGGTTTGGGTCTATGTGTATGTCTACGAATACGAGCTGCCGTGGATCAAGACCGGGGAACAGGCGGAAATGAAACTTGCATCCCTGCCGGGAGAAAGCTTTACCGGGAAAATGACCTATATTTACCCGTACCTGGAGGAAAATACACGGACCATCAAGGTGCGCCTGGAGTTCGATAACCCGGGATTGAAGCTGAAACCCAATATGTTTGCCGATGTCACCATTCAGGCCAGCAGACAGGTGGATGCGATTGTCATCCCCACCCAATCCGTGCTGCGTACGGGCGACCGCGATACAGTACTGGTCGTACGTGGCCCGGGTAAATACCAGCCCCGCGATGTCAAACTCGGCATCAGTTCGGACGGCCTGGTACAGATTCTGGAAGGTATTGAAGAAGGGGAAGAAGTGGTGACCAGCGCCCAGTTCCTCATCGATTCCGAATCCAAACTGCGCGAAGCCGCAACCAAGATGATGGAAGTAAAAACGCCGACGACGGGTAGCCCGCGTCCCTCAATGGAAGGAGAAGGCACATCGACAGGAGAAAAACCACAGTAAGGATTTTCATCTCCGGCACACCCGCGCTGGAGACTTCAGACCGCCGGAATGCATGGCTGCAGGTCAGTCCGGCCCACCGTGAAAATAGTCGTAGATTTGCTGTGCCAGGCGACGGCTGATCCCGCGAATCGCCACCAGGTCTTCCGTCCCTGCCCGCCTGACACCCTGTAGTCCGCCGAACTGCTTCAGAAGTTCCCGACGCTTTACCGGGCCCAGCCCCTCAATCGCTTCAAGACTGGAGGTTTTTCTGCTCAGGTTTCGCCGCTGCCTGTGCCCGGTAATGGCAAACCGGTGCGCTTCGTCCCGAACCTGCTGTACCAGGTGCATTGCCGGTGATTCCGCCGATATCCGGACCGGCCGATCCTGCTTCGGCAGAAACAGTTTTTCCCGGCCTGCTTTTCTCTGCGCACCCTTTGCTACTGCGACCACTGCAATATCGTCGAACTGCAGTTCCTCAAGGACCGAGCAGGCAGCGGCAAGCTGTGTCCTGCCACCGTCGATCAGCAGCAGGTCCGGCACCGGAGCCTCACCTTTCCTGAGCCGCGTATAACGGCGCTTTACCGCCTGGGCAATGGCTCCGGGGTCGTCGCCGGCAGGGACGCCGCGAATGTTAAAGCGCCGGTAATCGGACTTTACGGCCCCTTCCGGCCCGAAAACCACACAGGCAGCAACAGTCGATTCCCCGCCGGTGTGGCTGATATCGAAGCATTCGATGCGCTCGGGCGGTTCATCCAGGTGCAGTACCTCACCAAGCCCTTCCAGCTGCGCCCTGACACTCGAGTTGGCCGCCAGACGCATCGCAAGGCCTTCACGGGCGTTGGTCATTGCCATTTCCAGCCAGCGCCGCCGCCGGCTGCGAACATTGTGCTTGATAACGACCCTGTGACCGGTTCCGGCAGTCAGCGCCTGCTCAAGAACCGGGCGGTCATCGATAGCGGCGCTGATCAGTATCTCGGCGGGCGCAGGCTGAGAAAAATAGTGCTGGGCAAGAAACGCACTGAGCACCTCGGATGATTCCGTACCCGGCACGGTTTTCGGAAAAACGTTCCTGCTGCCCAGAATCCGGCCACCGCGAATAAAGATCGAAGATACACAAAACGAGCCTTCTGCATGAAACACCGCGATCACATCGGTATCCGCAATGCGCGTACCCGATATGATTTGCCGCGATTGAATGGTCTTGATGGCTGCGATCTGATCCCGGTAGTGCGCTGCCTGCTCGTAGTCCTGCGCAGCCGCAGCTTCATCCATCCTGCCGAGCAGGTTGTTCAGCACACTGTTGTTTCTGCCCTGCAGAAACAACACAGCATTATCGACATCCCTGCGATAGCTGTCACGATCCACCAGCCCCACACATGGCGCAGAGCAGCGTTTGATCTGGTGCTGCAGGCATGGCCGGCTTCGGTTTGCGAAGTACGATTCCTTGCACTGGCGAACGCTGAAAAGCTTTTGAATCTGCGTCAGGGTTTCGCGCACCGCACCCGCACCGGGAAACGGCCCGAAAAACTGCCCCGGGGCCGAGCGGGCACCGCGATGAAACTCGAAGCGGGGAAAATCCTGCCGGGAAGATACATAGATATACGGATAACTCTTGCCATCCTTCAGCAGCACATTGAAGCGCGGCGAATGCTTTTTGATCAGATTGTATTCAAGCAACAGCGCTTCCTGCTCCGTCCCGGTGACTGTCACCTCGATCGAGCCTACATTCGCCATCAGCGCCTGGGTTTTCGGATGAACTACATTTTTTCCGAAATAGCTCGCAACCCGTTTTTTCAGATCCCGTGCTTTACCGACGTACAAAACCCTGTCGTCACGATCCAGCATCCGGTATACACCCGGCCGGTGACTCAGTGTGGCAATAAACTGTTTGTGATTGAAGTCCGCGCTCATGCTGACTTCAGGCACCGATGATATCCAGCTGCCGGCGCGCCAGCCTGAACACCGATTCAAACATCGGCGCAGTCAGTCGTTTCGTCTGCGTGTTGTAGCGGCTGCAATGATAGGAATCGATCATCAACAGCTCACGCGTCACGCGATGCTCGGCAGCGTGAACGAATGGAAAGGCCGCCTGGCGCAGGTCCAGCGCTTTGAGTATGGCCCGGTGCGCAACACCGCCCAATGCCACCACAATTTTTGGCGGACTGTGACGATTCAGTTCTTCACGCAGATAGGAATTGCAGGTATTCACTTCCCGGGTCAGTGGTTTGTTCGCGGGGGGCAGGCACCGCACAGCGTTGGTAATGCGGCAATCGTACAGCTCGAGACCATCATCCGCAGACCGGCTTTCTGCCCGGGCTGCAAAGCCGAATTTGAACAGCGTCCTGTACAGCAGGATACCGGCAAAATCACCGGTAAACGGGCGGCCTGTGGCGTTGGCACCGTGCATGCCCGGCGCCAGCCCAACGACGAGCAGCCGCGCCTCGCTGCTGCCGAAATCCGGTACCGGTCTGGAAAAATAGGCGGGGTACCGGTTCCGCACATCGGCGAGAAACTCAGCCAGCCGGTCACAGCGGGTACACTGCGTGCTGAACTCCGGATGCTCCCGAGGATCGAAATCGACCGCCACTATTTCAGCTGCGGTATCCGGCAATGCGCATGGCAACTTCCATGGCCTGCTCATAGTTCAGACGTGGATCCACCTGCGTTCGATAGGCACGCTTGAGATCGGCATCGGTCAACCCTCTCGCGCCACCGGTACATTCGGTCACATGGCCGCCGGTCAGTTCCAGGTGAACGCCGCCAAGATAACTGCCGCATTCCTGATGAGTCTGAAAGGCCTGCTGGAGTTCGGAAAGAATTTTGTCGAAGCGCCGTGTTTTGAGTCCCGACTCGGATTTCTCCGTATTGCCGTGCATGGGATCGCAGACCCACAATACCCTCGCCCCGACCTTTTGCACCGTATCGATCAACCGGGGCAGATTCTGGCTGACCTGGCCTGCGCCAAAACGATGAATGAAAGTCAGTCGACCTGCCTCATTGTCCGGATTGAGCACCTCCATCAGGTCCGTGAGCTGTTCCGGAGTTGTTTCCTTGCCGATTTTCACGCCGATAGGATTGGCAATACCCCGGAAATATTCGATGTGAGCGCCTGACAGTTCCGAAGTACGCAATCCAATCCAGGGAAAATGCGTGGTCAGATTGAACCATTTCTTGCGGTGCTCCAGATACCGTGTCTGTGCCTGCTCGTAGGGCAGGTGCAATCCCTCGTGCGCGGAATAAAAATCCACTCGCCGGGCACGATAGATTTTTTCGCCGGTCATCGATTCGAAAAAATCCAGGCCGTCTGCGACGGTCTTGACCAGCTGACGATACTCGTCAGCCAGCGGAGAATGGCTGACAAAATCCAGGTCCCAGTTTTCCGGGTGATGTAAATCTGCAAACCCGCCATCGATCAGGGACCGTACAAAATTATAAGTGAGCGCCGCCCTTTCGTACCCGCGCAACATGAGATCCGGATTAGGCTCTCTGTCTTCTGCGGTAAACGGAACGCGGTTAACCAGGTCACCCCGGTAACAGGGCAATGTCACACCATCGACGGTCTCGACATTCGCTGATCGCGGTTTTGCATACTGCCCTGCCATGCGGCCGACGCGAATCACCGGTTTTTTCAAACCGGACACGATCACCACACTCATTTGCAGCAGAATCTTGAGTTTCTGGACGATCAGCTCGGATGTGCATTCATCAAAGGCTTCTGCGCAATCCCCGCCCTGCAGCACGAACGCCTTCCCCTGCTGCGCACTGGCGATCCGTTCCCGCAGGCTTTCAATCTCCCAACTGGTCACGATGGGCGGCAAACTCGATAACCGGCCGATGACGTCGGCGACATGATCCTGGTTTTTGTATATCGGAGACTGGCCGACGGTTTTCTGTTGCCAGCTGTCCGGCTGCCAGCCCATGGTTGCGCGTTCTGTATCCATAACCCCTTACTATGCCACAGGCAAAGTACTATCAGTAGCTTTGCCGGAATGGCGGCTGAAACTGGTATTATGGAACCATACTTTGCCGGGCATGATGAAGTTGGAGGCCGCTATGGCTGAAATCACTCGGGTTCTGCTTACGCCGATCGCGATTCTGGGAACGCTGCTGGGCTTGCCTGCCGACCTGCCCGCCCAGCAAATATCTCCGGGACAGGTCGTCCGCATCGAAATCAGGGGAGCAATCGGGCCTGCCACCAAGGAACACATTGTCAAAGGTCTGAAGCATGCCAGTGACTCGGGCGCCCGATTGACGGTGATTGAAATCGACACGCCCGGCGGGCTGGACACGTCGATGCGGGATATCATCAAGGCCATACTTGCATCCGATGTGCCGGTGGCCAGTTTCGTCACACCCAGCGGTTCGCGGGCAGCGAGTGCCGGAACCTACATCCTCTATGCCAGCCACCTGGCCGTGATGGCGCCGGCCACCAATCTCGGCGCCGCCACGCCCGTTCAGATCGGCGGCGGCGCAGCACCCTCGTTCCCCAGGCCCGGCAAGGATGACAGAAGCCCCGGCCGCACCGAACAACCCGCCGCTGATTCGCATACCGATTCCGGCGACAGCGGGGATCAGGACAAGGCTGCAGATACATCCGACGATGCCAGTGAAGACTCCGGAACACCGGCTGCTGAACCGGGCACTGCCATGGAGCACAAAGCGATCAACGATGCCGTGGCCTATATTCGCAGTCTCGCAGAGCTGCGCGGCCGGAATGCAGACTGGGCGGAGTCCGCAGTCAGGGAAGCGGCAAGCCTCAGCGCTGAAGAAGCACTCGAAACAATGTCATCGATCTGATCGCGGACGACATTCCGCAGCTGCTCCTGGCCATCAACGGAATGAAAATAAGACTGGGCGGCGTTGCAGACCCTGAATCCGAGATCGAACTGCAGACTACCGGGCTGACGGTAGAAAATTTCGAACCCGACTGGCGTACCAGGATGCTGGCCGTGATCACCGATCCGAACATCGCCTATTTACTGATGCTGGTCGGTATCTATGGCCTGCTGTTTGAAGGCTATAACCCCGGCGCAATTCTTCCCGGCGTGGTCGGGGCCATCTGCCTGCTGCTGGCCCTGTTCGCCTTCCAGGTACTGCCCGTGAACTTTGCCGGGCTGGCCTTGATATTGCTGGGCCTTGGCCTGATCGCGGCGGAAGCGTTCGTGCCGAGTTTTGGCACACTCGGCCTCGGCGGCATTGCGGCATTCATTTTCGGCTCAATTATCCTTTTTGACTCGGATGTCCCCGGGTTTTCCCTGTCATTGTCCGTCATTCTTGCAGTTGCGGCCGGCGCGGGGCTGATGATGTTCGGGATGATGCTCATGCTGGCACGTACCCGCTGGCGCAAGGCAGTCAGCGGGGCCGAAGGGATGCTGGGCGAAATCGGCGAAGCACTGGAGGATTTTTCCGCCGAAGGTACGGTTTTTGTCCACAGTGAGCGCTGGAACGCCCGAACCAGCCAGGCACTGAAAAAGGGTGAAAAAATTCGGGTTATAAAAATTGATGGGCTGCTGCTGGATGTCGAGCCCGTCGACCAATCACATAACGGAGCACAATGATGTTAGCTACAAGCATAGCGGTCGTAGCCCTGCTCGGCCTCCTGTTAAGTTTTGTCAAGATCCTGAATGAATACGAGCGTGGCGTAATTTTTTTCCTGGGCAGATTTCAGCGTGTCTGGGGCCCTGGAATCATTATCGTGATCCCGATGGTACAGCGCATGGTAAAAGTGGACCTGCGGGTTATTGTCATGGATGTCCCGACCCAGGATGTCATCTCGAGGGACAATGTATCGGTCAAGGTCAATGCGGTGGTCTATTTTCGGATCGTCGACCCTGAGCGGGCAATCATCCAGGTCGAGAATGTATTCGAAGCGACCAGCCAGCTGGCACAAACGACCCTGCGTTCGGTGCTGGGCCAGCATGAACTCGACGAAATGCTCGCCGAGCGCGACAAGCTGAATGTGGACATTCAGCGGTTGCTCGATCAGCAGACCGATGCATGGGGAATCAAGGTGGCCAATGTTGAAATCAAGCATGTTGACCTCGATGAGAGCATGATCCGTGCGATTGCCGCTCAGGCTGAAGCGGAACGCGCACGTCGCGCCAAGGTCATTCACGCCGAGGGAGAAAGTCAGGCTGCCGAAAAACTCGCGGCGGCAGCGAGAACGCTTGGATCGGAAAAACAGGCCCTGCAGCTGCGTTATCTGCAGACGCTGACCGAAGTGGCCAACGACCGCAGTAACACGATCATATTCCCGTTGCCGATGGACCTGATCGAACCCTTCGTGAACAACATGAGAGAAAAATCACGGACACCCTGACGGGTGACCGTGACCTTTTCCCTGCCGGCTAGAAAGCGGGCCGAACCGAAACACTGACCGGAATGCGCTGGCCCGGTAACTTGAAGGTGTGTGTGCTGTACTGCTTGCCGGCATACTCGTAGGTGACGCGATAGCCGTCATCCCGCTGCTCGGTACGGCTTTCATACCGGGTCGTGCAGGTCGTTGCCGGGTAGTCCGCTGCAACACGACGATTGGCAACATTGGTCCCGATACCGGCGCCAATCAGGGTTCCGGCAATCGTGGCGGCATCGTTGCCGTGACCACCGCCGATCTGGTTTCCGACCAGGCCACCGATGATACCGCCTACAATCATGCCGCCCACCGGGTTTCTTCTGCCGCGATCACGATACTGCCCCCGCGAAGCGGTGGTTTCAACACATTCCCTGACCGGGACTTCCACTGTGACCTGTCGATACATCGGCACGACATCGATCACTTCAGCGTAATCGATGGCCGACTCCCGGCCACCATCGCCTGCCATGGCCAGCGACCCGGCCATGGCCAGCATCACGCTGGCAGAAAATACTGTCAGGGCTCGAAATCTGGTGCTGTCCGCGTTCATGTGGATTCTCCGGTTTGTGACTCCAGGATGCCAGCATATGCGCCCTTAGCTGAACCCAGCCTGAACCGGTGCCCATACACGGCCCGGGGTCCCGACTGTGTTACTTGATATTGGCCCAGATCTCCTCCAGCTCATCCAGCGTCAACTCCTCCAGCGGTTTGCTGCCGGCTGCCACCTGTTGCTCAAGCCGCCGAAAGCGCTGTTCGAACTTGCGATTGGCCTGGCGCAGCGACTCCTCCGCATCGATCTGGAGATGCCTGGCCAGGTTGACCATGGAAAACATCAGATCGCCAAATTCGTCTTCCATATCCGCCCGGTCGCCGGCCCGGCGCGCCTGCGCCAGTTCTTCGGCCTCCTCGATGAGCTTGTCCAACACCCCTGAGATGTCCGGCCAGTCAAAGCCCGCCGAGGAAGCCCGGCGCCCGAGTTTGGCCGCCCGGCTAAGCGCCGGCATGCCATGCCCGATGCCGGCGAGTACCGACGAATCCCGGTCCTGTCGCGTCCTGCGCTCGTTCGCTTTTTCCGTGTCCCAGGCGCGCCGTCGCTCGTCCGGGCTGGCGAACACGGCAGCGCCGAACACGTGCGGATGGCGGCGTACCATTTTGTCGCTGATACCGGCAACGACGTCATCGAAACCAAAGGCACCCGCCTCGCTCGCCAGCTGCGAATGAAACACCACCTGCAACAGCAGATCGCCCAGTTCGTCCCTCAGGTCATCGAGATCCTCCCTGTCGATGGCATCCGCCACTTCATAGGCTTCCTCAATGGTATAGGGCGCGATGCTGCGAAAGTCCTGCTCAACGTCCCACGGGCAGCCGGAGTCCGGGTCTCTCAACTGTGCCATGATTTCAAGTAATTTCTTCATTTATCCGCTAATATCTTGTTTTTGCAACTGTTTACATAATTTTCTGATCATGAATGCGGTGGCTCCCCAGATCCGGTGGTGCCGGAAACGGTACTGGAAGGTCGATACCTCCACGCCGTGAATCAGGCGCCTGTCAGGCATCAGGTTGGCCGGGTCGAGGAAAAACCGCAGCGGCACCTCGAAGGCCTCTGCGACCTCGAATGCGTCCAGCCGTAACTCCAGGCCCGGCGGAACGAACCCCACCACCGGCGTAATTGCAAACCCGGTAATCACCGCCTGCGGGGCCAGGTAGCCCGCGATATCGATGTGCCGTGCTTCGAGCCCGATCTCTTCTTCCGCTTCACGCAGTGCGGTAGCCAGCGGACTAGCATCGCCCGGCTCGACCCTGCCGCCCGGAAAACTGATCTGACCTGGATGATCGCGCAGGTGACCGGTTCGACGCGTCAGCAATACCGAAAGACCCGGTTCATGCATGACCAGCGGTATCAGCACAGCGGCAGGAGTCAGCGGCCGGGGAAAAAGACTCCGGTCAATGCCTTCCGGCAGTTCGGCCAGGGCGGTCGCAGCAGGGTCCCTTGCAATCGACGTGCCGCTGAGACACCGTGTGATCAGATCCTTCACATCTGTGTCGTCCGGCCGTTTTGCCCACGTCCAGACAGCGCCTGCATCAGCTCTTGATTCCACCTTTGGTCAGTTCGGCTGCATCCAGCAGGCGATCCAGTTCCGCATCGGTCAGATCGGTCATTTCAGCCGCAACCTCGCGAACCGGTCGCCCTTCCGCGTAGGCTTTCTTGGCAATTGCCGCACCTTTCTCGTAGCCAATCACCGAGTTGAGTGCAGTCACCAGGATTGGATTGCGATCCAGCGCGTGGCCGAGATTTTCGTGATTGACGGTGAAACCGGCGATGGCCTTGTCCGCCAGCAGGCGACTGACGTTTGCCAGCAGACCGATGCTCTGCAGCGTATTGAGCGCGATCACCGGCAACATGACGTTGAGCTGGAAATTACCGGATTGCGCGGCAATGGTAATGGTCGCGTCGTTGCCGATCACCTGGGCAGCAACCATGGTCACCGCTTCGGGTATCACCGGGTTGACCTTGCCGGGCATGATGCTGCTGCCGGGCTGCAGGGAAGGCAGCGCGATCTCACCGAACCCGGCCAGTGGACCGCTGTTCATCCAGCGCAGGTCATTGGCGATTTTCATCAGGCTGATGGCCAGCACCTTGAGATGGCCGGACAGCTCGGCGATCGTATCCTGGCTGCTCAGTGCGGCAAAGTAGTTGTCGGCCGGCCTGAATTCGAGGCCGGCTTTTTCCGACAGCAGCAGGGCAACTTTTTCACCAAAACGTGGATGTGCGTTGATCCCCGTGCCCACCGCGGTCCCCCCCTGGGCAAGCTGGCCCAGCCTGGGCATGCAATCCCTCAGTCGCTGCATATCGGTACGAAGCTGGCTCGCCCAGCCGCCGAGTTCCTGGCCCAGCGTCACCGGCATGGCATCCATCAGATGGGTGCGCCCGGTTTTGACCACATCTTCGGTCTGCTGCGCTTTGGTTTCCACCGTTTCGCACAGGTGCTCAAGCCCCGGAAGCAGATCCTCGGACAAGGCCAGCACCGCGGAAAGGTGTAATGCAGTCGGGATGACATCGTTGCTGCTCTGACCCATGTTCACATCGTCGTTCGGGTGCACCGGACTGCCCTGATGACCGGTTGCCAGCTGGGCAATCACCTCGTTGGCATTCATGTTGGAACTGGTACCGGAGCCGGTCTGGAACACGTCCACCGGGAAATGTGCATCATGAGCGCCGTTGGCGACTTCCAGTGCAGCGGTCTGGATGGCAACCGCCGTGGCTGCCTTGAGCAGGCCCAGTTCGCTGTTGGCGCCCGCGGCAGCCCACTTGATCAATCCGAGTGCCCGGATGAAGGTCCTGGGCATGGCCATGCCACTGATGGGAAAATTGTCGACCGCCCGCTGGGTCTGGGCGCCCCAGAGGGCATTTTCAGGGACGCGCAGTTCACCCATGCTGTCCCGTTCTATGCGGTAACCGTTATCGGACATTCAACCCTCCCGGGGGTTCGATTTGAAGCTTTGGATACCCGGAGAGTATAAGTGTTTTTTTCCGCTAAAAAATGCGGTTATTGCCCATCGCCGCATCGGCCGGCCCCCGTTCCGGCCGCAATCTGCCGCCGGCAGACAGACAAAAAAATACCCGCGACCAGCGCGGGTATTTTGGCAAAACCGTGAACTGGTCTTTCAGGCGCTGCCCAGCCGCCGCCTTGCCAGGGCAAGGCCGATCAGACCCAGTCCGAGCAATGCAGTTGTGCCCGGCTCACTGAGACGAACAAAAGTGTCAAATGTGGATGCCTGGTTTCCTGCCGAGTGAGTGACGGTCGCAACCATTGACAGCGAATACATTTCCGAAGTGGCGAGACTGGTATTGCTCGCACCTCCAAATACACTCAGGCCCAGGCCGAGATCGTCTGAATTAAAGGAACTGATCGCAGTATCCAGCCCGAATGCCGTATTGGAATTGCTCAGGTAGAAGCTGGTTTCGACATTCCCGTTGGTCGTTCCGCCGATTCCGGATATGAACGGGCTGGTAGTGAGGCTGTTACCGATAAACCCGGTATCCGTCAACATCAGAGTGATTGAATCCGCGCTGCCGCCGACAATTGCCGGGCTGGTAATCGCGCCTGCAATCATGTCCAGATAGGGCTGATTCGCGTTACCCAGGGCCGGAGTAGAAAAACCCATACTGGTGACCAGAATAAACCCGCCAACAGAGCCGGCATAGCTTACGATTCCGTCCTCGGCGCCATCATCGGCATCGGCGACTTCAATCATGCCTCCCGGAAGGCTGGAGTGAAGGATCCTGAGCGTAGGATATGCATGTGCCGACAGCGAAAACCCCAGGAAAAGGACGCTGGCCGAGCAAATACAGACAAACATTCTGGTCAAAGACTTCATTGGTAAATCCCTTTATAACCTAATAAACCTGAACAAATGGAATAACTTGGCAGGAATGAATGCACAAACCATGCCAATGCAAAAAATACCGTAAAAACAACGGGTAACGGAATTCCGGACGCAATACAGCAATCACAACTGTAAATTAGTTCGACGGTTCAGCCACCCGGTCCCTGCCCTGACAGCCAGCAATAGAGCCAATCCTGGCCCATTGCAACCAGCCGGACCGGCTGAATGTGAACCATGTCACACTCTGGACTGTAAAAGTCTGCGACACCCCCGGTAGATCGCCCGGCAGCGTGAACCGAAACCCACTGCAACCCCCGTTCCGACGCGCTTTTACGGCCGAACCTTGGTGTATGATTCGTTCCCCGACGAATCATGTACTGTTGAGCAGGTGCAACATGGACCCACAATCATTGACTTCGATCTCGCCGCTCGATGGCAGGTACGCCGCCAGGTGCCGGCCACTTCGCAGCCTGTTCAGCGAACAGGGCCTGATCGAGCTGCGAACCTTTACCGAGATCCGCTGGCTGCAGTTTCTGGCAGACTGGCCGCAAATCGGGGAACTCCAGCCATTCTCCGTCGAAGTAACCGCTTTCCTGGACGATGTCATCGACAATTTCTCAGTTGCGGATGCCCGGCGGGTCAAGGAAATCGAACAGACAACAAACCACGACGTCAAAGCCGTGGAGTATTTCATTGCCGATTTGATGGATGGTCACGCAGATCTTGCCGGGGTTAAATCCTTCGTTCATTTCGGCTGCACTTCGGAGGATATCAACAATATTTCCTATGCACTGATGCTATCCAGGGCACGTGACCAGCATATTCTGCCGCAGCTCAGGCAACTGTGCGCCAGCCTCCGGAAACTTTCGCAAACGACAGCCGGGATATCCATGCTCGCCAGAACACACGGCCAGCCCGCGAGTCCGACCACGCTCGGAAAGGAACTGGCCAATTTCGTCTGGCGCCTGGAACGCCAGATGAAGCTG
>JAJRXW010000155.1 GCA_024276095.1 Gammaproteobacteria bacterium | reverse complement strand
CTTCATCAGGCGCAGAGCTTTCCGGTAGCCCTCCGGTTTGGGCATGCCGTAGTTCCTGCTCACCCGCGACTTGGTATCCCGCCCCTTCTGGTGGCCGATGAACATCACCGGGTGACCGTCCAGCCGGCCCAGGCCGCCAATCAGCGCCTGGTCGTCCGCGAACATGCGATCGCCATGCAGTTCCTGGAAATCCGGACTGATGCTGCGAATATAATCCAGCGAGTAGGGCCGCATCGGATGACGGGCAACCTGGGCAACCTGCCAGGCAGACAGATCGGAAAAAATACTCCGCGTCAACGATTCGCTTTTTGACTTCAGCCGGGCAATTTCATCGCTGATATTGACCTCGGAATCATCGCCAACGAAGCGAAGCTCATCGATTTTGGCTTCCAGCTCTGCAATCGGCTGTTCGAATTCGAGAAAGTTAAGATCCATACGAATTTATATACGTCGAACTGAATTAATCGGCCGGCAGATTCATTTGCATGACCGTGACCCGCCATGCGCGATCTGCCTGATCTCGTGTCTATCCGGCACCCTAAACCGAGACCGGCTCCGATACAAGCCGCTGCCTGTCAGGCCGGCAAATTTGCCGAATTGTAGACAAACAGGAAGCTCTCGACACCCACCGCCTCGGCCAGGCGTTCACGCAGTTCACGACTGGGCCGAACCGACCAATCGGTCCCGAAACGGAGCCGCGCTTCGGCCTCGTCACGCAAATAATACAGGCACACACTACAGCTGCCGGGACGAAACGGCTCGAGAATATCCATCAGCTGTCGCGCCGTCAGCGCATCCCGGTCGCCGCGGGCCCAGCGGATGACCAGCCCGGTTGCGCGGCTTTCGACCATCCGGTCGATATCCGTCACGGTTTTCGCGGTGAGCTGCCAGGAATCGGAATATTCATTGAACCGCAGCGAACCGCTGATGCCGATAATCGCATAGGCCGCCAGCAGATGGCGGTAAGTTTCGAAAACTTCCTGGTAAACGATCACCTCGATACTCTGCGTGCCATCATCGAGTTCCAGCAGGACGCGGTTATTGCGCCTTTTCAGGCTCGCTACTTCGCCCACGGCGGTCACGGTTGCGTTGGCGCTCCAGCCATTGGCAGGCCGCGACCCCGTAGCGCCCCCGATCAGTTGTGCCAAGCTGCCGCTGGCCAGAAACGGGGCATCGTCCCGGTACTGATCGAAGGGGTGGCCGCTGAAGCAAAACCCCAGGCTTTCGCGCTCCGCCTCGAGCTGGCGACGGATGCTCCAGTTGGCTGTTTCGGCAGGCTGTATGCCGCCACCGGCCACATGATCCTCCCCGGCACCGGACTCCGGGCAACCCGCCCCCTGAATATCGGATGCCATGCCGAACATATCGTTCTGGCCGGCCTCCCTGGCCCGTGCCGTCTGCTCTGCCTGGCTCATGGCTGCAGGCAAACCGGCCAGCAGGCTCGGCCGGTTGCCGCCCAGGCTGTCCATGGCACCGGCCTTGATCATTGCTTCGTAGGTACGGCGGCTCATCTTGTGATCGCCCAGCCGCTCGCAAAAATCGACCAGGTTTTTGTACGGCCCGTCTTCCCGGCGACGAGCCGATACGTACTCGGCAGCCTGGCGTCCCAGGCCCTTGATGGCGCCGAGGCCATAGCGGATTTCGCTGTCACCCCGCACAGCGAACAGATAATCGGAATCGTTCACATCGGCCGGCAGCACTTTCAGGTTGATCTCCCTGCATTCCCGGGTGAGGGATTTAAGCTTGTCGGTGTCCTGCATTTCCGAGCTCATGACCGCTGCCATGAATGCCGCAGGATAATTCGCTTTCAGCCAGGCCGTCTGGTAGGCCAACAGTCCATAGGCGGCTGAGTGTGACTTGTTGAACCCATAGCCCGCAAATTTCTCCATCAGGTCAAAAATATGAGTCGCCGTGCCTTTGTCGATGTTCCGGGCAGCGGCTCCTTCCACGAAAATGGACCGCTGCTGGGCCATCTCCTCGGGCTTTTTCTTGCCCATCGCTCTTCTGAGCAGGTCTGCATCGCCCAGTGAATAGCCGGCCAGGTACTGGGCAATCTGCATCACCTGTTCCTGGTAGAGAATCACCCCGTAGGTTTCCTTCAAAACCGGTTCAAGCTCCGGGTGAAAGTAGTCAATGGACTGATCGGCGGCACCATGACGACGTTCGATAAAACTGTCGACCATCCCCGACTGCAGCGGGCCGGGACGATACAATGCGACCAGCGCAATAACATCCTCGATATTGTTGGGCTGCAGTCGTTTGATCAACTCCCGCATGCCGCTCGATTCGAGTTGAAAAACCGCCGTGGTGCTGCAGGACTTCAGCAGGTCATAGGTTTTGACATCGTCCAACGGAATGGAACGAATATCGACAGGCGCCTGCCCATTCGCTGCGCGCTGAACATTGATCGTCTGAACCGCGCGATGGATGATGGTCAGGGTGCGTAGCCCGAGAAAATCGAATTTCACCAGGCCCGCATACTCGACATCCTTCATGTCGAGCTGCGTGACGGTGCCTTTTTCTCCCTCCACCTGGTAAAGCGGAGTGAAATTCGTAATTTCCACCGGTGCTATCACCACGCCTCCGGCATGTTTCCCGGCGTTGCGCACCAGTCCTTCGAGTTGCCTGGCAAGATCGATCACGTTGCGAACTTCTTCATCGGTCCGGTACAAACGGCTCAGTTCTTCTTCCTTGGCCAGCGCATCGTCGAGCTTGATTCCTATCTCGAAGGGAACCAGTTTTGCGATCCGGTCGGCAAAACCGTACGGGAAACCCAGCACTCGCGATGCATCCCGTATGACCGCTTTCGCTGCCATCGTGCCATAGGTGATGATCTGCGAAACCCGGTCACGGCCATAGCGGTCGGCCACGTAATCGATAACGCGGTCCCTGCCCTCCATGCAAAAATCGATATCGAAATCCGGCATGGAAACCCGTTCGGGATTCAGGAATCGTTCGAACAGCAGGCCATAGCGGATCGGGTCGACATCCGTTATTCCCAGCGCATAGGCCACCAGCGACCCGGCCCCTGAACCGCGCCCCGGCCCAACCGGTATATCGTGTTCCCGGGACCAGCGGATGAAATCCGCTACGATCAGAAAATAACCCGGGTAGCCCATTCGGTCGATCACGCCGAGTTCCAGGTCCAGTCGCTCGTGATAGCCGGCCAGATCCGATGGATCGGCGCCGGACACGAACTCCGCCAACCGCCATTCCAGCCCCTCTTTCGCCAACCGGGCAAGATACTGTTCGGTGCTCATTCCCTCCGGAATATCGAATACCGGCAGGTGGGTCTCACCCAGTGACAGGATCAGGCTGCATCGTCTGGCAATCTGCACGGTATTTTCAAGCGCTTCCGGCAAATCCGAAAACAAGGCCTGCATTTCCGCCTCGCTGCGCAGGTACTGCTGCGCGGTGTAAAGCCGTGGCCTGTCCCGGTCAGCCAGGGTCCGCCCCTGCTGGATACATACACGGGCCTCGAAAGCCTCAAAGTCATTCCGGTTGAGAAAACGGACTTCATTGGTCGCAACCACCGGACACGCTGTATCTGCCGCCAGTTTGACCGCGGACTGAATATACTGTTCTTCACGAGGCCGGCCGGTCCGTTGCAGCTCGAGATAAAAATCCCCCTGGAAGATTTCCCTGAACCGCTCCAGCTGCTGCGCCGCCTCGATCTGCTTCGAGGCCAGCAGGCTGGTCCCGATGATGCCTTCGCACCCTCCGGACAGGGCGATCAGGCCGCCAACCGTTGCCGGCGTCAGCCATGACCAGTCGATCAGCGGTTGGCCATGCTGCTGGCCTTCGAGGTAACTGCGGGTCAACAGTCGCGACAGGTTCTCGAAACCGGAGCGGTCCTTGCAGATCAGCAGCAACCTGCCCGGGTTACGGTCGGCATCCGAGCGACGAACGCAAACGGTAGCGCCGATAACCGGCTTGATGCCCTGCGCGATTGCCTGTTGATAAAATTTCACCATGGCGAACAGGTTGTTCTGATCGGTCATGGCAATCGCAGGCAGGCCATCGGAGCGGGCTTTTTCAACGAGTGCGGCAACCCGAACGATACTCTCGCCGATCGAATACTCGGTATGGACATTCAAGTGTACGAACTGACCGCTCACACGGCACCCGCCTTTTCCAGCGCCAGGCGTACCGGGCGGAAACTGCGGCGATGCTCGGAACACGGGCCGTGACACATCAGTGCCTGGCGATGCGCCGCCGTGGGATACCCCTTGTGCTGGCCAAAACCATATTGCGGAACCCGCTGGTGTAAGGCCTGCATCAGCAGGTCGCGATGGGTCTTGGCCAGAATCGAAGCGGCGGCAATCGCCGGGCAGCTCCTGTCCCCCCCGACTACCGTCTCGACAATACCGGAGTAACCCGGTAACTGCGGGGCCCGGTTGCCGTCGATGCGTATTCGCCCCGGTCCGATTTCCAGCCTTTCAACGGCCCGGCGCATCGCCAGCATGGTGGCATGCAGAATGTTCAGCCGGTCGATCTCTTCGACCTCGGCGCCCGCTACTGCCCAGGCCACCGCCTCCGACCTGATCCGCCCGGCCAGCTCGGTGCGCCTGGTTGCAGACAGCTGTTTTGAATCCCGCACGCCTGGAATGACCTGGCCCTGGACCAGAACCACCGCGGCTGCAATGACCGGTCCGGCCAGCGGCCCGCGGCCGGCTTCATCGACACCACCGACCAGAACCTGCACTGCGTTTTCCGAGTTCAACATCCGGCCATTATACGAACTGGATCAGCCTGGAAACAGAATTCCGTGTCCGCGCCGTACCTCAACCAATGCCTGCCGTCTTCAGTACTGCACGCGCAGCACGTTCATCCGCCGATTGGCGCAAGCTGGCATGAATTTCGTCAAAACGATCCTGCAGATAGCGGCGATGATCCCGGCTCTCTTCAGCCGGGGACAGCAGCGCAACAATCTCCGTGCCGAGCCTGTCCGGCGTAACCTCGGCCTGCAGATACTCGGGCACCAGCGCCTCCCCGGCCAGCAGATTGGGCAAACTGAAATGCTCCAGGGCGTACAGCCTGAGCATCCGTGCCAACAGATACGTCGCGGAGGAAAACCGGTAGGCAACGACCATCGGGCGCTTTAGCAACATCGCCTCCAGGCTTGCCGTACCGGACGCCAGCAATACCAGGTCCGCAGCCGCCATCACCTCGTGTGCCCGCCCATCGAAAAGATTGATCGCGCAGCCGGGCGCGTATTGTCTCAACGCCTGCTCGAACTTCGCCCGCACAGCCGGCGTTGCCATCGGCGCCAGAAACCGGGCCTCCGGAATTCTTTCCTGCAGCCAGTCGGCGGTCTGGGCAAACACCGGGCCAAGCCGCGATACCTCGCCCAGTCTGCTGCCCGGCATCAGGGCGATGACCGGCCCGGGCCGGGAACCACTGTCGGGCAGAAGCCGGTTCCGGGCGGCAGTGACATCGGCCTGACGGGGAATATCATCTGCCAGCGGATGGCCGATGAACTCGGCCGGCACGCCGTGCCGTTCAAGGTACGACTTTTCAAAAGGGAACAGGCACAGGACCTGGTCACAGGAGGCCCTGAGCACCTTCACACGACTGTGTCGCCATGCCCAGACACTGGGCGAAACATAGTGAACCGTCGGCACGCCGGCCCGCTTGAGCCTGCGCTCGATACGCAGGTTGAAATCCGGTGAATCGATGCCCACCAGCACATCCGGAGGATCGGACAGCAGTCGCGATTCCAGGTCACGGGTGATCCGCCAGAGCCTTGGCAGATGGGCAAGAGGCTCGACCAGCCCCATGACGGCCAGTTCGGAAGCGTCATACCAGCTTTCACAGCCGGCATCGCGCATCGCCGGTCCGGCGATGCCGCCAAACTCGAGATCCGGGCATAAGCTGCGGGCCGCCCGGATCAGTCCGGCGCCCAGCCGATCACCGGATTTTTCGCCTGCAATGATGACGATCCGGCGAGACACCGGTCAGCGCAGAATGCCGCGCTCGGATTTACGGAGGAACTCAACCATCACATTCAGTTCGGGCTGGTCTGCGCTCAGTTCGCTGAGCCGCTCCTGTGCCTCGGTAAGACGCAGCCCGGAACGGTACAGTATCCGGTAGGCTTCCTTGAGGTTTCTGAGTTGATCCGCATCGAAGCCGCGCCGCTTGAGACCTTCTGAATTGATGCCTCGCGCCGCGGGCGGCTGGCCGGAAACGATAATATACGGAGGGACATCCCGCGCCACGCCGGCAAAACCACCGACGAAACTGTGCGCCCCGATCCGGCAAAACTGGTGTACCGCGCACAGACCGCTGAAAATAGCGTATTCCTCAACGACAACATGGCCCGCCAGGGTAGCGTTATTGGACATGATAATGTTGTCGGCAAGAATACAGTCGTGCGCAATATGCACATAGGCCATGATCCAGTTGTCGCTGCCGATGGTCGTCACGCCGGCTTCCTGCACGGTACCGCGATGTATGCTGCAGAACTCGCGGAAGGTGTTGCGGTCGCCGATCTCAAGGCGCGTCTTTTCTCCGCCGTACTTCTTGTCCTGCGGATCCTCGCCAATGGAAGCAAACTGGAAAATACGGTTGTCCTCACCGATTCGGGTCGGCCCCTTGAGCACCACATGGGCACCGATTTCGGTTCCGCGCCCGATCTGCACATCCGGACCAATCACGGAATAGGGCCCGACACGAACATCCTCATGAAGCTCGGCGGATGACGAGATCTGTGCGGTTGAATGAATCATTTGTTCATACGCTCCACAGTCCGTTCAAGCTGACGCAGTCGTCTTGCCATGTCATCGAGTTGCCTGACCCGCACGACGTTCTTTCGCCATTTACCGATCTCCTCCACGGGTGGACCGGGCCCGCCATACATGCCGGGCTTCCTGATCGAGCCGGCCACCGCGGACCCTCCGGTAATCACGACATCGTCAGCAACGGTAATATGACCTGCAAACGCTGCGTGCCCGCCGATCATGCATCGCGCCCCAATGTAAACGCTGCCCGAAAACCCGGTCTGCCCGGCAACGGCAGTATGTTGACCGATAGAAACGTTGTGGCCCACGTGCACGAGATTATCCAGCCGGACACCCGAGCCAATCTCCGTATCGCCCATCGCACCACGGTCAATCGTGCAATTAGCGCCGATTTCGACATCGTCGCCAATGACCAGTGCACCCGTCTGCGGGACTTTCGTCCAGGCACCGGAGTGATCCCGGGCATTGCCGAAGCCATCCGAGCCCAGTACGGTTCCGGAATGAACCAGGCCACGGTCGCCCATCCGAACCTCGTGACAAACGAGAACTCCGGCCAGCAATCGCGTATCCGCACCAAAAACAGAATGCCGGCCCACCACGCAATTGGGCCCTACATAACAGCGTTCGCCGAATACGACTCCCGTCTCGATTACAGCACCCGCCGACATCTGGCAGGACTCCGGTATGGTGCAGTCATCGGCCACTACCGCAGAAGCGTGTACTCCCTGCTGCAGCGGTGGTTGGGGATGCAGTTCTGCGGCGACCCGGGCAAAAACCAGGTATGGATTCTCGGCCACCAGTGCGGCAACCGGGCAGACCTCCACATCTGCGGCGGCCAGGATAACCGCCGTCGCTGTAGTGTCCTTCAAGGCAGCGCCAAGCGCCGGATTGGTGAAAAAACTCAGCCCACCGTCACCGCCGCTCTGGAGTGACACGACACGATCCACCTGTACATCAGGCGGGCCATGCAGTTTGCAGCCATAACGCTCTGCCAAAACCCCCAGGCTGACTGCCATATCGTTATGCGCCTGCCGTGACCACAGGAGTGCCAGGGCTACTGAGCGCCTGCCCCGGCATTCTGCAGGGAATCGATGACCTGCTGGGTAATATCGAGCGGCCCGCCTACCTGAACATAGACCACTCCCTCGCCAAGGATCAGGTCATATCCTGCCTGCACGGCAAACGCCTGGATTTGCAGTTGCAGAGCACGCTGGACCTTGCCGAACATATCGTTCTGACGAAGATTCACATCTTCGTTGAACTCGTCATTGGCCCGCACAAGCTCCCGCTCCTGCTTCCTGATCTCCCGCTGGGCGCTGGTGCGTTCTTCAGCACCCATCACTTCCATGTCACGCTGCAGCTGGGCCTGCTTCTCCTGCAGGGCCTTTTGCTGTGCAACCAGTTCACGCTGTCGCGGTGAAAACTCCTCCTGCAATGCCAGCCGTGCGGCCTGCAACTGCGGAGAATCGGCGAAGACCCGCTGAACATTGACGTACCCGATTTTCAGACCGGTCGTTTGTGCAGCTGCAACGCCGGGCAAAAACATGAGCCCTGCCAGGATGGCCAGAGCCAGTCGTTGACTAATATTCATATTTATCCTGCTTCCTTGTCATCTCACTCGAAAAATTCATATGCGCCGTGCCGGATACGATATTAAAAGGCACCGCCGATATTAAACTGAAACTGCTCCGTCTGGTCTCCATAGAATCTGCTGGTACCGTCTACCTTGTTCAACGGAAAACCGTAACTGAACCTGAACAACCCCAACGGCCCCAACCACTCTGCGGCAAGACCGACAGACTGCTTCAGCATGTTCGGATCGAAATCATACTCTATCTGGTCCCCCAGCTTGTCATAGAATATGACCCCTTCGGTCGAAAACACGTTGCCGACATCGTAAAACGCCGTTACCCGCGCCCGGGATCGCCATTTTGCCGGAATAGGCAGAATAAGTTCCACCTGTCCGACTGTCTTGAGGTTGCCCCCATATGGATTTCCGCCGATGCGCACGTTATCCACCGTGCCGAAACTGTCCTTGGGCCCGAGCCGGTTCTCCCGATACCCGCGAATACTGTTCGGTCCGCCGGCAAAATAGTTCTTGTACGGCGGGACTGCCGTTGTATCGCCCAACGCGCCTCCAAAGCCAAGATCGGCTTTGAGCGACAACGTAAACCAGCGTGTCATGGGGATGTACGCCTTGAAGTTGTAATTGACCGTATAGTACTCGACCTCGCTGCCGGGAAAGGTAGTATTGACGATAAACCTGTGCCGCGACCCCCGATTGGCGAATATCGCCCGGTTGCGGCTGTCGAAAATCCAGCCCACTGCCAGCTCGAAAGTCTGGAAATCCGTGGTCAGGATACTGCGCCCTCCCACATCCAGTTCCGCCGTCTGGCCGTTGTTCGCCACCCACTGTTGCGACTGGAGCGTTCCGAAACTGTCGGTCAACAATTCCGATGACTGGTAAGTCAGACCGAAAATGAGACGCTGGAACTCCGTAATAGGATAACTGTACTCCAGCGACGCCGACAATGTCTGGGTGGAAAAATCGGAAGCGCCTGCAGTGAACTGCGTAATATCGCGATAGGACAGGCCGATTGTCCTGCTGACCTCGTTAATCGTGGAATACGGGTTGGTATGGTTCAGGCTGTATATCGTCCTGAACTGACCCGTATTGATATTTGCCGCGATCCGGTTGCCGGTGCCGAGAAAATTCGTGTGCACGAAGTTTCCGTTGAGCATGAGTTTCTGCGAGTCGGAGTAGCCTATGCCGCCGCCAAACTGGCCGGGAAGGCCCTCCTCGATTTCAAAGTCGATATCGACAAGATCCGGATACCCGGGGACCGGGTTGGTATCCACCTCGACTCTTTCGATATAGGGCAATCGCTGCAGCCGAACCTTCGACCTCTCGACCTTGGCGCTGGACAGATAGCCGCCTTCGAACTGGCGCATTTCCCGGCGGAACACCTCATCATTGACGGAGGCAGCGCCGTTGAAATTGATTCGGCGCACGTAGACGCGGTTCTTCGGCTCGACATACAAAGTCACCGAAACCGTATTGTCCTCCCGATTCAGTTCGGGCACCGGCTCGACCGAAGCAAACGCGTAGCCTTCCTCACCCAGCAATAACCGGATGAACTCACTGCTTTGGGTAAGCAACTGCTGTGAAAATATCTGTCCCGGCTTGGCAAGAATAAACTGATTCAACTGCTCCTCGGGCAGAATCAGCTCTCCTGCCAGACGAACCTCGGAAAGCACATACCGCTCGCCTTCCGCCAGGTTGACGGTGATAAAGATGTCCTTCTTGTCGGGAGAGATCGCAACCTGGGTCGACTCAATGGCAAAATCCGCAAAGCCGCGATCCATGTAGTACGACTCAAGGGATTCCAGATCTCCCGACAGGGCTTCACGCGAGTACCTGTCATCCTGACGAAAGAAAGACAGCAAATTTGGCGTGCGCAACTCAAATATGTCCAGCAGCTCTTCATCGGAAAAGCTGCGGTTGCCGACAATATTGATTTGCCTGATCCGGGCCCGGTCGCCCTCCTTGATATTGATCGCAATACTGACCTTGTTACCGGGCAGTTCTTCCACTTCGGCGGAAACCCTGGCCGCATATTTTCCCTGGCTGAAATACTGATCGGTCAACGACTGCTCGACCTCGTCGAGTACCGATCGATTGAGAATCCGACCGGTCTTCAGGCCGATCCCGCCCAGCGATTCTTCGAGATCCTCGGTCTTGATATCCTTGTTTCCGGTAATCGTGAAACTCTCGATCGACGGCCGTTCCTGAACTGCGATGATCAGGGTTCCCCGGTCCCAGCGAAACTCGACATCGTTAAAAAATTCCGTCGAATAGACTGCCCGCAACGCCTCCTGGATGAGACGCTGATCCAGCTTGTCGCCGATATTCACCGGCAAATAGTTGAATACCGTGCCCTGGGAGATGCGCTGCAGTCCTTCAACGCGAATATCCCGCACAATCATTTCCGCCTGCGAACCGGACTGCGCCTGTACAGCCGTGCTGAACGCCAGCAGCAGAACTGCCGCGGCAAAGTAAAGTTGGCGTACTGCCGGCAGCAACCGGCTCTTTTTCACAGGCATGGAAATCCTAACCTAGTATGCGGGCAAGGTCGTTATAAAAAGCAAAACTCATCAGCAACAGCAGGAAAAAAATGCCCACTTGCTGACCAAGCATCTGTGCCCGCTCCGACAACGGACTGCCTTTGACAGCCTCGATCACCTGATAAACGATTTGGCCGCCATCCAGCATCGGCACAGGCAGCAAATTCAGAATCCCGAGACTGAGGCTGATAATCGCCAATACTCGCAAAAAGTAGGCCAGGCCGACGGATGCGCTGAATCCGACGACCTGGGCAATACTGATCGGCCCGCTGATGTTTTTCACCGAGACATCGCCCGTCACCATGCGGCTGACCATCCGCACCGTCAGCGCAGACATCGCCCAGGTCCTGCTCAGGGCCATGACAAAAGCGGGGCCGGCCGGATAGCGCTCATAAGCACGTGTCGCTTCCAGCAAATCTTCAGGAATCCTGGTCCCGGCACCGATCCGGCCGATGACTCCCTGTTCGGAATCAACCGAGTCCAGCGTAACCGGCAGCGGTATCCTGCGGTTATCCCGCAAAACGACAATCTCGACGGTTTGCCCGGGCCGCGCCCTGATGAAATCGACCCATTGCGGCCAGCTGGAAATCGCTTCGCCGTCTGCAGAAACCACCCGATCGCCCGGCAACATGCCGGCTTTTTCCGCAGCGCCACCGGCAACGATATCCCCGATCACGGGAGGAATCTCCGGCGACCACATTTTAAAGCCCAGAACCTGGAACAGCTGGCCCGGCTCTGTCATCTCCGACTCCAGGCCGTTCGTTGTCAGCGTCACCACACGACGCCCGCCATCGGCACCGGCAACCTCCATCCGGACATCGCCGTGCGCCAGCACCTGGTCCAGAATACCCATCACGGCGGTATTCCATGTCGATACCGCCTTGCCGCCAACACTGACGATCTGGTCCCGCTGCTCGAGCCCGGCCCGTGCTGCGACCGAATCAGCGGCGATGTCGCCGATAATGGGCTTGATTCCGGGAATGCCGATACCGAACATTGCCCAATACGCCAGCACGGCAAAAATGAAATTGAACATCGGCCCTGCCACCAGAATGGCAATCCTGGCTGTCAGCGGCTGGCAGTTGAAAGTCCGGTCTTTTTCGGCTTCTGCAACCTGCCCCTCGCGTTCATCCAGGAGCTTGACGTACCCGCCCAGCGGAATTGCCGAAAGGCAGTATTCCGTCTGATCTCTTCCGGCCCGCCTGGTATACAGTGGTTTGCCAAAGCCGATCGAGAACCGCAACACCTTGACGCCGACCAGCCGGGCCACGCTGTAGTGCCCGAATTCATGCACCGCCACCAGTATTCCAATGGCGACGATGAAGGCAACTACTGAGGTAAGAATTTCCATCATGACAAATGCAGATCTATACCTGTAACCATCCGAACTGACACGCCGTCAGCGAAAACAGCGGGGCTGCTGCCGTTACACCGTCTACCCTGTCCATGACCCCGCCGTGCCCCGGAAACATTTTGCCGCTGTCCTTCAGCCCGGCATTACGCTTGAACATGCTCACCGTCAAATCGCCGATCACCGATACAGCGGCAACGGCCAGTGCCAGCGGAACGGTAACCGCCACCGATACCTGCAGCAGTACACCAGCGCCCACTCCGACCACCGATGCCGCCAGCAGCCCGCCGATCACCCCTTCCCAGGTTTTACCCGGACTTACCTGCGGGGCCAGTTTCACCCGTCCGATTCGCCGCCCTGCAAAATAGGCGCCGATATCCGCTGCCCAGACCATGCTGAGCAGCAGCAAAACGAGTTCCGGACCGCGATCGGCATATAAAAAGAGGCTCACCAGGGCAATACACGACGGCACCAGCACCAGTACACCGCTGATTGCGCCTGCCATTGCCGATATGGGCGTCGGGTAGCGCAACACCCAAAAAAATGCCACCGCCCACCAGGCAAGTCCAATCCACAGAACCGCCTGCACAAACCGGGCATTTTCAACCTGCAGGCCGCCCATCACCAGCAACGCAACAATCAGTGCAACATACCCGAACCTGGCCAGATTCGCCCGAAGCAACAGAAAACCCGCCCATTCCCATGCGGCGACCAGAATAAAGATAGCGAGAATACCAACGCCCGCGACCGGTGGCAGCAAAAAAAATACCACCAGCAAAACCGCCACCAGCGCGATTGCCGTAATAATTCGTTGCGTCAGTTTGCTCATATATATTTGTTTGCCGGCGACAATACGCGCTGAACGCTATTCGCCGATCGCCTCCAGCTGCCCGGCGGTACGACCGAAGCGGCGCTGTCTCTGGCTGAAAAAATTCAGTGCTTCTACCATATTGTCCACTCCGAAATCCGGCCACAAGGTATCGGTAAAATAGATCTCCGAGTAGGCGATACTCCACAACAGGAAGTTACTGATACGCTTTTCTCCGCCGGTTCGAATGAGTAAATCCGGCGCCGGCAATCCGGCCAGGGAAGTATGTCGTTCAATGACCTCATCGTCGATGTCATCCGGTTGCAGCTCGCCCGACCTGACGCGTTCGGCAACGCTCCGGGCTGCCTGTACGATATCCCAGTGCCCGCCATAGGCAATTGCCAGCACCAGCGTCAGTCCGGTATTTGCACTCGTCAGGGATTCCGCATCAGCCATTCTTTTTTGCAGCACAGTCGGCAGGTCCTGCCGTTCGCCGATAAAACGCAGTCTGACGTTATTCTCGTTCAATGCGCGCACTTCCCGCTGCAAAGCCTCTACGAACAGGCGCATCAGCCCGTTGATTTCCTCAACCGGGCGATTCCAGTTTTCACTGCTGAAAGTGAACAGGGTCAGCACTTCGATCCCCTGCTGGCCGCAGTACTCGACAATGTTGCGCGCCGCCTTGACACCCGCCCGGTGTCCGGCCAGACGGCGCCGGCCATGCTGATGTGCCCAGCGACCGTTACCATCCATGATGATCGCTACGTGGCGTGCCTGAGCAGGAGGAGCTGTTTTCGTTTCCGGAAGCACTGTCTCTAAAATACTCCAGATAGCCCCTAGAACTCAATGATTTCTTTCTGTTTTTCCTCAGACACCTTGTCAATTTCCGCGACATATTTATCGGTCAGCGCCTGAATCTCCTGGTGGGCGCGATGCTCCTCGTCTTCACCGATCATTTTCTCCTTCAGCAGGTCCTTGATATCGCTCAGGGCGTCCCGCCGCACATTGCGAACCGCCACGCGCCCGTGTTCGGCTTCGTGCTTGACCAGTTTGGCAAGATCCAGGCGGCGTTCCTGGGTCAACGGCGGCAGCGGGATACGGATAACGTTACCGGCCGTGACCGGGTTCAGGCCCAGGTCCGAATTGATGATCGCTTTCTCGATCACCGGGATCATCTGCTGCTCCCATGGCGTCACCGACAGGGTCTGGGAGTCCTCCACTGCGATATTGGCCGTCTGATCCAGGGGGACCTCGGAACCGTAATAGTTGACAGTCAGCTGTTGCAGCAGGCTCGGGTGTGCCCGCCCGGTGCGCAGTTTTTGCAGTGCATGAGAAAAAGCTGCGACACTTTTCGCCATCCTGTTCCCGGCATCTTTCTTGATCTCGTTGATCATGGCTGTTGCTCCGCTTCCTGAACGGTTTATTCGTTATGCGATACCAGGGTGCCGATGTCCTCGCCATTGACCAGCCGGACCAGGTCACCTTCATTGTGAAGATTGAAGACCCGCAGCGGAATATCGTTATCCCGGCACATGACGATGGCAGTGGCATCCATGACATTGAGTTTATCTGCAAGCACCCGGTCATATGACACCCTGGGATACTTTCGTGCCTCCGGGTCGGTGGCCGGATCGCTCGAGTACACACCGTCAACCTTGGTTGCTTTGACCAGTAAATCCGCACCGACTTCAATCGCCCGCAGCGCTGCGGCTGTATCGGTAGTAAAAAACGGGTTTCCGGTTCCGGCACCGAAAACCACGACCCGCCCTTTTTCCAGGTGCCGTACCGCCCGCCGGCGTATATAGTCTTCACAGATATCGTGAACCTGCAGGGCCGACATGACCCGCGCTTCCAGGCCCTGCCGTTCCAGTCCGTCCTGAAGCGCCAGGGCGTTCATGACCGTGGCCAGCATGCCCATGTGGTCACCGGTCACCCTGTCCATGCCTGCCCGGGCCAGACCGGCACCGCGAAAAATATTGCCGCCGCCGATCACGATACCGACCTCGGTGCCCATGTGGACCAGTTGCGCAATTTCGACAGCGATTCGATTCAGCAGATCGGGGTCGATTCCGTAGTCTTCCTCACCCAAAAGCGCCTCTCCGCTCAACTTAAGCAGAATACGACGATTGTCTGGCACTGAACTTTCCATTGTGTCCCCGGCCCTGATCAGGAATGGCCCCGTCCGGGCGGGGCTATCCATGGTTTTACTGAGAGCAACCCATCTTATCGCAGTGAATTATCGTATTGTAATGATCGTGGCGAAACTTTACTCAGCGGGCAGCCTCGGCCTGGGCCGCGACCTCTTCCGCAAAGTTCTCCACCTTCTTCTAGATACCTTCGCCGACTTCAAGGCGCACGAAACTGCAAACCTTTGCCCCCCGGTCCTTCAGGAGCTTGCCCACCTTGATATCCGGGTCCTTGACGAAGGCCTGCCCTTCCAGCGTGATTTCACCCAGGAACTTGCGCAGCCTTCCCTCTACCATCTTGGCAACGATTTCAGCAGGTTTTCCCTCCTGTGCTGCCTGTTCGGTGAGGAATTTGCGCTCTTTCTCCAGCACATCTGCGGGCACGTCGTCTGCCGATACGCACTGTGGATTGGCGGCCGCTATATGCATCGCCATGTCCTTGCTCAGTTCGCCGCTGTCATCGCCTGTCACATCGACCAGTACGCCGATACGTGCGCCGTGCAGATAGCTGCCCAGCCGCCCCTGCGGCCGGATCAGGCTAAAGCGGCGCACATCGATTTTCTCGCCGATCTTGGCCACCAGTTCCTGCCGTTCGGACTCCAGGGTGCCGCCCGCCGGACTATCCAGCCCCATCAATGCAGCGACATCGTCCGGCTGGTGCTGCAACGCGACCCTGCAGACCTGCTCCACAAAAGCCACGAAACTGGCATCTTTGGCGACGAAATCGGTTTCGCAGTTCACCTCGACAATGACGGCGGCATCCCCCTGCTCGCTCACCAGGTGCGCAATCATTCCCTCGGCAGCAATTCGCCCGGCCTTTTTGTTGGCCAGCGCCTGCCCGCTCTTGCGCAACAGCTCCCGGGCTGCCTCGAGATCACCGCCAACCTCTGTCAGCGCTTTTTTGCAATCCATCATGCCAGCGCCAGTAAGCTCTCGCAGCTCTTTGACCTGGCCAGCTGTAATCGTCATGTCTTCAGTTCCTCGGGTATCTGTGTGGTATCAATATCGATGCCGCCGGGCTGTTATTCTTTGGCCTGTTTCTCCGCAGTACCCGGCTTTGCATCACCTGCATCCGGTTCGCTGCTTTCAGCCGCTGGCTGTGACGATGCCGCATCGGCGCCCTCAGCCTGCGCTTCGGCCTGGTCAGCACCGCCATCGACAGCATCAGCGCCGGCAGCGGAAACCTCTGCTTCTGCGGCTTCGGTGCTCTGCTCTGCTTTCGTATCCGCTCCGGTTGTATCTGCCCCGGTTGCATCCGCTCCGGTTGCATCTGCTCCGGATGCCTCCGCTCCGGCATCAGCGGCAGTGGCTTCGTTTGCAGCCGCCTTTTTCGCTACAGTCCCGCGGGCCGTGCGCGTACCGCGCTTGGCCGAAGCCGCTTTTTTCCGGCCTTTCTGTGCCTTGGGCCTGCCTTTTTCATCCAGTTCGACAAACTCGTCCTCTCCCTCGGGCAGGGCCGGCACGGACTCCTTGCCGGCCAGGATGGCATCGGCGATACCCGCGGCATACAACTGCGCGGCACGCATCGCATCGTCATTGCCCGGAATGAGGTAATCCACCTGGTCGGGCGAACAGTTGGTATCGACAACCCCGATGACCGGAATACCCAGTACGCGGGCCTCATGAACAGCGATTTTCTCGTGCCCTACGTCAATGACAAACACCGCGTCCGGCAGCCCGCCCATATCCTTGATGCCACCCAGCGTTCTTTCGAGCTTCTCTTCTTCACGGTGCAGCTGCAGGACTTCTTTCTTGGTCAGCTGATCGAAATGACCGCCGGCCTCCATTTCCCGCAGCTCCTCAAGACGCTTGATCGACTGCTTGATGGTCTTGAAGTTGGTGAGCATCCCGCCAAGCCAGCGATGGCATACGAACGGCATGCCGCAACGCTCTGCTTCCTGTCGCACTGCATCACGAGCCGCCCGCTTGGTGCCGACGAACAGCACCTTGCCCCGGTCTGCAGCCAGGTTTTTAACGAAGGCGCACGCTGAAAGGTACAGCGGAACTGTCTTCTCGAGGTTGATAATATGAATTTTGTTGCGTGCACCAAAGATGAATGGTGCCATTTTCGGGTTCCAGTACCGGGTCTGGTGACCAAAATGCACACCAGCCTCCAGCATCTGACGCATACTGACGTCTGCCATTTTTCGTACTCCTTGTCTGGGTTGGGCCTCCATGTATCCCGGTCAGCAACCTGAAACTCGTTCAGGCACCCAGCTGGCCGTGTCGATACATGTGTGGATTGATTGCCTGTAAGGCGCGCGCTTTATACCATAACCGCGATTCAGCAACAATATTCCCGAATAATCCCCGGCAACGCCTCTGCACCCGGTCAGAGAGCCAATGGGGTACCCTAGCCTACTTTTGGGCCTACTTTTGGGGTAACTTCGGGGCGGCTTTGGGCCAGTTTGGCTGATTCAGGCCACTTGGGGCCAACGCCGGCTGCCCGGGCTCGGAAGCCCGGGATCAACCACGTAGGGACATTTATGACCATCAGTATCAAATCCCCTGAAGATCAGTCCAGGATGCGCGTCGCCGGCAGGCTGACTGCAGATGTGCTCGACATGATCGGAGAGTACGTCCGCCCGGGCATTACGACGGCCGAACTGGACCGGATCTGCCACGACTACATCGTCAATGAGCAGCAGGCCATCCCTGCCCCGCTGGATTATCGCGGCTTTCCCAAGTCGATCTGCACCTCGGTCAACCATGTTGTCTGCCACGGCATTCCCGGCGACCGCAGTCTTCGCCACGGCGATATCGTCAATATCGACGTCACGGTGATCAAGGACGATTTTCACGGCGACAGCAGCCGCATGTTCGGGGTCGGCAAACCTACGGTGTCGGGGCAGCGGATCTCGCAGATTGCCTACGATGCAATGTTGCTGGGTATCGAGCAGGTAAAGCCGGGCGGGCATCTGGGCGACATCGGCCACAGTATCCAAACCTACGCCGAAGCGCACAAATGCAGTATTGTCAGAGAGTACTGCGGTCACGGGATCGGCCGGGTATTTCACGAGGACCCGCAGGTCCTTCATTACGGGCGCCCCGGTACCGGCATTGAATTGCGCGAGGGCATGACATTTACGATCGAACCGATGATCAACAACGGCAAGAGAAATGTGCGCCTGCTTCCCGATGGCTGGACCGTGATCACCAAGGATCGTTCGCTGTCGGCCCAGTGGGAACATACGGTTCTGGTCACCGCGAACGGCCATGAAGTGCTGACCCTGGGAAAACAGGACAGGGAAACCAGGAACCAGGGATGAACCAGGCCGAACCGGGAACGCCGGAGAAGCACGCAGCACAGGTCCTGTGCTCATCGGGAACGGCGATGGACTGGCCCGGTATCGAGTCGCTGCTTGGCCGTCCGGATACCGGCCTGGCGGAATTGCGGCAACTGCTCCAGTCCGGCCGGGCAGCTCTGAAACAGCGTTTCCTGACCACCATCCATACCGGTGACCTGGTAGCCGATTTTGCACGGCTGGTCGACCTGGTGATCCTGGCCGCATGGGACCGTACGGCCCTGGAACTCGACCGTGTTGCGCTGATTGCCGTGGGTGGTTTTGGCCGTGGCGAACTCCATCCCTATTCCGACATCGATCTGTTGATTCTGCTGCCGGAAAACAGCAGAAAAAAGGCCAGGGACCCGGTAGCCGCCTTTCTGACTTTGCTGTGGGACATCGGGCTCGAGGTTGGACACAGCACCCGCACTGTCAGTGAATGCCGGCAGCAAAGCGAAAGCGACATCACCATTGCGACAACGCTCATGGAGTCCAGACTGCTGCGCGGGCCCGAAAAACTCTACGACCAGATGCGCGCAGCCACCGGCCCGGAACATGTCTGGCCATCCCGGGTGTTTTTCGAAGCCAAGCTGAAAGAACAGCATGCCCGCCATCTGCGGTACAACGATACCGCTTACAATCTTGAACCGAACGTCAAGGGCAGCCCGGGCGGTTTACGCGATATCCAGATGGTCCTCTGGGTTGCACGCCGGCATTTCAACACCGGGCATTTCGGCGACCTGCTGGAGCATGGATTCCTGACCGGCGAACAACTCCGCCTGCTGCGCGAGGGAAGAGAATTCCTGTGGCGGATCCGCTTTGCCCTTCATACCCTCACCGGCCGCCGGGAGGATCGCCTGCTGTTCGATTACCAGGCCAAGATTGCCGAGCTGTTTGGCTATCAGGATGCTTCCTACATGCTGGCCGTCGAGCAGCTGATGCAGCGTTATTACCGGACGGTCATGGAACTGAGCCGGCTGAACGAGATGCTGTTGCAGCTGTTTCAGGAGGCCATCCTGCTGAACCCGGATGTGGACGTGGTGCCGATCAACGAGCGCTTTGGATCGAAGAACGGCTTTCTCCAGACAACCAGTGAGGAAGTATTCGAGAGACATCCCTCGGCACTCCTGGAACTTTTCCTGTTGCTGCAGCAGTATCCCGAAATCAAGGGTGTCAGTGCCCGAACCATTGCATTGATCAGGCGCAGCCTGCGACTGATCGACGATGAGTTTCGCCAGAACCCGCGCAATCATCAGCTGTTCCTGCAGATTCTCCGCGCACCGGAAGGGGTCACTCACGGCCTGCGCCGGATGAACCTGTACGGCGTGCTGGCAAAGTATATTCCGGCCTTCGGGCGAATCGTCGGCAGAATGCAGTATGACCTGTTTCACGCCTACACCATCGACGCCCACACCCTGTTCGTGGTCAGCAACCTGCGCCGGTTTGCGCTGACCAGGTTTGACCAGGAATTCCCGAAATGCTCGGAGATCATGCAGACATTGCCGGTCCCTGAGGTTGCCTATATCGCGGGACTGTTTCATGACATCGCCAAAGGCCGTGGCGGGGACCACTCGCAACTAGGGGCCGTCGATGCGGAGTCCTTCTGCCTGGAGCACGGCATGAGCCGCTACGAATCGCGGCTGGTCGCCTGGCTGGTTCGTCACCATCTGTACCTGTCACTGACGGCGCAAAAACGGGACATCAACGATCCGGAAGTCATTCGGCAGTTTGCCGAAGACGTCGGCGACCAGCTGCACCTCGACTACCTTTATGTGCTGACGGTTGCCGATGTAAGGGCAACCAATCCGAACCTGTGGAACTCGTGGAAATCGCAGCTGTTCATGGAACTCTATCTGCTGGCCCGCCAGGCCCTGCGCCGCGGCCTGGAAAACCCGATCGATCGCGAGGAACTGCAGGAAGAACATAAAATCAATGCCCGCAAACTGCTCAGCGGCAGCGGCATCGAAGCCGCTGCCATCGATGCGGTGTGGGCGGACATGGGCAGTGACTATTTTCTCCGTTGCCGGGCGGAGGAAATCGCCTGGCATACCCGATTGTTGTCGGATGCCGATCTGATGGATCAGCATATCCTGG
Source organism: Gammaproteobacteria bacterium (assembly GCA_024276095.1). Taxonomy (GTDB): domain Bacteria; phylum Pseudomonadota; class Gammaproteobacteria; order Steroidobacterales; genus JAJRUG01. The sequence goes on along the minus strand of JAJRXW010000155.1, from coordinate 8,975 downwards.
TCGATATTCGTGACGATGCTGCCGCAGCCGGAACCGGCGTTTTTATCTACACGCCTCAGAAAATCCATACTTTCGCCACCGCAACCGGAATTTTCGACGAAATGGGCCTGACCATCGCCGATGCACGCATTCTCTCCCTGGAAAACGGCTACAGCATTTCAACCTTCGTCATCCTGGAGCAATCGGGAGAACGGATACAGGAAGAACGGGGCAGAGAAAAGATCAGGCAACGCCTGGTTCAGGCGATTTCCAGCACCGGCGGCTCAGCCATGACGGTCACCCGGCGGGCGCCACGGCAGGTACGAATATTTTCGACCCAGACGCTGGTCAGTTTCTCCACCAATACGACGGAGAACCACACCGTCATGGAACTGGTCGCCAGCGACCGGCCCGGCCTGCTGTGCGATACCGGTAAACTGCTCCAGGAGCACCGGGTCGTCATTCATGCTGCAAAAATCGCGACTATCGGTGAGCGTGCCGAAGACATATTCCACATCACCGACAGCAACAGGCAACCGCTGGACGAAGAAAGCTGCGAACAGCTTAAAAAAGCCCTTACCGAAGGACTCTAATCTCTATAAACTCTGCCGGCATGGACGATCTGAAAAATATTATCGAGGCCGCGTTTGAGAACCGGGCAACGCTGGACACGGCAAATCCGGACCCGCAGCTGCGGGACGCAGTTCACAGTGCTGTTGAGCTGCTGGATACCGGGGAACTGAGAGTTGCCGAAAAAATTAGCGGCACATGGACGGTTCATCAATGGCTGAAAAAAGCCGTTTTGCTTTACTTTGGCATCGAGCCGGCACAGTCGATCCCCGGCGGTTTCACCAACTACTACGACAAGGTGCCGATGAAGTTTTACGGCACCAGCCAGGAGGCATTTGCCGAAGCCGGCATTCGCGTGGTACCCGATGCACTGGTACGTCGTGGCGCGTATCTCGCCAGAGATGTCGTTCTGATGCCCTCCTATGTCAATATCGGCGCCTATGTCGACAGCGGAACGCTGGTGGATACCTGGGCGACCGTCGGCAGTTGCGCCCAGATCGGCAGGAATGTACATCTTTCCGGCGGGGTGGGAATCGGCGGTGTACTGGAGCCCATCCAGGCGGCACCGACCATTATCGAGGACAACTGCTTTATCGGCGCACGATCCGAAATCGTTGAGGGCGTCATCGTGGAAGAAGGCGCCGTCATCTCCATGGGTGTATTCATCGGCCAGAGCACACGTATCTACAACCGGGACACGGATGAGGTGACCTACGGCAGGGTGCCGGCAGGCGCTGTCGTGGTACCGGGAACGCTTCCGTCGAGTGTGGGGAACTGCAGTCTTTATTGTGCCGTTATCGTCAAGCAGGTCGATGCTAAAACCCGGGCGAAAACGGCAATCAACGAGCTGCTGAGACTGGAGTAGACAACCCGGCAATGATGGCGAAACACGCATGAGCTCCATTACTATCTATGGCATTCGCAGCTGCGATAACTGCAGGTCGGCCATTCAATGGCTGTCCGCCCACGGTATCGAGCATACCTACCTGGACATTCGCGACGATGGATTGAGCGATGAGCTGCTGGCCCGATGGCAACAGAAGGAAGACTGGGAAGCACTCCTGAACAAGCGCAGCATTACCTGGCGAAAGATTCCCGATGTGGACCGCTCCGGGCTGCAGCCGGATACAGCGCGGCAACTGATTCTCAATTATCCCACCCTGTTGAAGCGCCCGGTCCTGGAATTCGGCGACCGCCTGATCCTCGGTTATGATGAGATAAACTACCGCCAACTGCTGTCGAAAACCTGAACCCGATGTCCGCCACGGTTGATTTTGCCATTGAACTGATGCGGCGCACGTCGGTCAGCCCCGACGATGCCGGCTGTCAGCAATTGATCGCCGAACGGCTCGAACCTGCCGGCTTTACGATCGAAGCCCTGCCCTTCGGCGATGTAAGCAACCTTTGGGCGCGCCGTGGCAGGCAGGGTCCGGTACTGTGTTTTGCCGGCCATACGGACGTGGTACCGGCCGGTCCACGCGAACTGTGGGACAGCGATCCATTCGACCCGGAAATACGCAACGGGATTGTGTACGGCCGTGGCGCGGCGGATATGAAATGCAGCCTTGCCGCGATGATCGATGCGGCAGTCGATTTTTCCGGACAGCACGCGGACCATAAAGGCTCCATTGCATTCCTGATTACCAGCGATGAAGAAGGCCGGGCACGGGACGGCACGCTGAAAGTCATGGAAACGCTGGACGGCCGCAACGAATCCATCGACTGGTGCGTGATCGGGGAACCATCGTGCAGCAGCCGGCTCGGCGATACCATCCGTATAGGCCGGCGTGGTTCTCTCAGCGGCATGCTGACCGTCCACGGCCGGCAAGGCCATGTCGCCTATCCGGAACTGGCCAGCAATCCCATTCAGTCCCTGGCGCCCGTTCTGGCGGAGCTCTATGCCAAACCCATCGATGCAGGCAATGAGTACTATCCGCCTTCGAGTTTCCAGATGGTGAAAATCGCCAGCGATGCGGGTGCGCCCAATGTGACGCCGGGCAGTCTCAGCGCGCGTTTCAATTTTCGCTACTCGACCGTCTGGTCCCATCAGACGCTGAAAGCGTTTGTCGAAAACCTGTTCGACAAACACGGCCTCGATTACTCGCTGGACTGGCACCTGTCAGGAGAACCTTTTCTGACACCTGCGGGACAACTTACCGATGTCGTACAGCAGGCGGTGAGGCGGGCAACGGGCGTTCAACCCGAGCTCTCCACGGGCGGCGGTACATCGGACGGACGTTTCATTTCGCCCAGCGGTGTACAGGTTGTCGAGTTTGGCCCGGTGAATACCAGCATTCACAAAGCCAATGAACAGATTCCTGTCGCGGACATCGACGTGATGAAAACTGCTTACCGGGAAATTCTCGATCAGCTGCTGACGTGATGCAGCCGTACGGCGCCGCCGGCTCCCTGGATCACCGAACCCGGCGCCAGTTGTTCCAGACAGCGAACCCGCCCAGCAATACGATACAGATCAGCACCCATGCCGGCATGCTGAGGCCGAGAAACGACCAGACGATTTCAGCGCATTCGCCGGAACCCGAGAACACCGTGGTCAGCATTTCCGTAAAGGGAAATGCCTCCAGCATGTAGTCAAGACCAGGACCGCAATTGGGAACCTTGTCCGGCGGCAGGTGTTGCAGCCAGACATGGCGCACGGCGACAGCCGCCCCGCCGGCGGCAACGACGCCCAGCAATACTCCATACAGGCGACGGCCGGTTTGCCCGGGCCCGTGAACCGCGGCAATGAGAAAGACCGTCCCCATCGAAATGACGGCAACGCGCTGGAAGATACACAGCGGACAGGGCTGCAAACCGAGAACATGCTGCGAAAACAGCGCATAGGCCATCATCGCCACACAGGCGCCAAAGCCCAGGAAATTCCCGGTTTGGGGATTCAATGATATCGACATGGAATGCTCAGGTTACCTTATCTCGAATATAGTTTGGCAAAGCATCTGCTGCATTAACAGTCTTTCCGTCACGGAACATCCGTTCGGCGATCGCCAGCATGGGCGCTGCGGACGGCCATAAATCCGTATCGATGCCGGTAAACCGCTGGCTGTGACGCTGATAAAACTCCGGATAAGCGTCCCAGCCGGGCCCGGCGGCAAACAGGCTTTGGGTACCGGGAATAAGACAGGCTGCGGGATCGACCAGCCTGTCGTCGATCTCCGGCGTCAGCTCCGCGCGGCCCGCCCGGTGGTACACGGCAATATAGGCTTCGCCCATTCGGGCATCCAGGCAAACCGCAATATGCTTCGCATCGTGGCGTTCCAGGGCCACGCCGGCCAGAGCATGCAGGCCGGAAACCCGGCACACCGGTACACCGGCGCCCCAGGCAATCGATTGCGCTGCGGCTGCCGCCACCCGCACGCCGGTGAAACTGCCCGGACCACAGCCGAATGCGACGCAATCCAGCGCCTGGGGATCCAGGTCGACTTCGGCCAGGACCCGCTGCACGAGTTGAAACACGCGCCGCGAAGGTTCGCGACCGGCATTGTCTTCGATATTCCCGGAACGATTTCCGTGGCAGGCTGCAACGCTGAGCACCTGTGTCGATGCCTCGATGGCCAGACAGGCAAATGCACTCATCAGGCGGTCCCCTCCCTTTCTGCAAAAAACGTCCGCACTTCCTCCAGGCTCCGGATAACAGGCAAAGACGGCAGGCTGTCGAGAAATACCTTTCCGTAGCCACTCGTCGACAGCCGCGGATCGCAAATCATGACCACACCATGATCTGCATAGTCCCGAATAAGCCTGCCTGCTCCCTGCTTGAGGCTGAGCACTGCCTGGGGCAACTGGTAGTCACGGAAAGGATTCCCCCCGGAATTGCGTATCGCCTCCAGCCTGGCCGCCAGCAACGGATCCCCCGGAGACGCGAAAGGCAGCCGGTCTATGGCGACCAGCACCAGGCCATGACCGCGAATGTCGATCCCCTCCCAAAAGGTCGCCGTCCCCAGCAACACGCCATTGCTGGCGGCAACGAAATCATCGATCAGGCGGGAGCGCGGCGCCGTCCCCTGAACCAGCAGCGGGTACTCGATCCGGTATTCGGTTTCCAGCAGTTCGGCAGCCCGGCGCAATGCCCGATGACTGGTGAACAGCAGGAATGCCCGGCCCTTTGTTACCTGCAGCACCGGAACGATAGCGGCGATCATCCGCTCCGTATAGTCGCCGGCGTTCGGCGGCGGCATATCCGGCGGCAGATAAAGCCTGGCAATGGTCGGATAGTCGAAGGGACTCGGGATGGTCCGAACGGATGTCTCCGGCATCCCTACCCGGCCGAGAAAATGCCCAAAATCGCCTCCTACGGCCAGCGTCGCGGAGGTAAAAATCCAGGTACATTCCTGGCCGGTCAGCAGGGAAGCTATCTGCGTCGACACATCGAGCGGCGTCACATTGGCGGTGAATCCGCCCCGGCCGGTTCGGATCCATCTCAGCCCCGTCTGGTCACCGGCGATACTGATCCGCTCGCTGGTTTCCAGCATCGACCGGGTGCGATCCAGGCACCTGCGAATATCCGCACTGCCTTCCTGATGCCCTGTCAGCCAGTCTCGCAATTCGATCAGCTGATCGGCCAGAAGATCGAAGGCGAATTCGAATTCTGTCCCCGCATCCGTCCAGGACAGATTTCCTTCGTGCCTGGGAAGGGTCATCAAGGCATCCTTGCTGGCGCGAATCACGGCGTCCAGCTGCCTGTCGATATCGTCGCCATAAACGCCGAGACTCAGTGCCTCGCGCCGGATCTCCTTGACGAGATCCGCCAGCCGCCCGGAGTTCAGGCTGACATTGAAAGCACTTTGTGCGACATCGGGAAAGTGATGCGCCTCATCGACAATTACCGCATCGGAACCGGGCAGGAGCTGGGCAAAACCCTCTTCTTTCATGGTCAGATCGGCAACCAGCAGGTGATGATTGACAATGACTATTTCCGCATCCATGGCCTCCTGCCGGGCCGATACGACATGGCAATCGGCGAATGACGGACACCTGGAACCCAGGCAGTTGTCGACGTTGGAAGTGACCTGCGGCCAAAGCGATGAGTCCTCCGGGACTTCCGCAACTTCATTGATGTCCCCGGTTCGCGTATGCGCCGCCCAACGTTCGAGATGAGACAACTGGCTCTGCTGATCGCGGGGGCTGCTGCTGGTGAGACTTTCGCGTAATTTCCCGAGCCGGTGCAGGCACAGGTAATTCGACCGCCCCTTCAGCTGTGCCACGACCGCCGGCCGGCCCAGCGCATTGGCCAGCGTCGGCAGATCCCGGTGATACAGCTGATCCTGCAGGGTCCGGGTCCGGGTCGACACGACCACGTGCTGACCGCACAACAGTACCGGGATGAGATAGGCCAGGGTTTTACCCGTCCCGGTGCCGGCTTCTACTGCCAGGTCACTGCCGGTGCCGATCGCCTCGCCCACCGCCTGCGCCATCGCAAGCTGTTCTGCCCGGGGAGAGAAGCCCTCCAGGCAGTCCGCCAGCGGGCTGTTGGCACCAAAATAGTATTCGAGATTCACAGTAAATCGTGATCTTTATTTATAATCATAAAGTTGCAAAGTTTTTCTCGAAAAACTATTGATAGAAACCCACCCTACAGTACACCGAATATCGTCGATTCCGCCAGCGCAAAAAATGTGAGAGAAACAGCGATATCAGTCTGCCCCTGCATCTGTATAATACGCTGTCCCCGAACCCGGGCGCCTGGAATCATCAAAAAAGCCATCCCTTGAGGCAACAGGGAACACCGACCGAGAAAACACATGACATCTACAAATACAGTACTGCAGCAATGGGTCAACGAGGTTGCCGACCTGACAAAGCCCGCTTCCATTCACTGGTGCGACGGCAGCGACGAGGAATACGACACGCTGATCCAGCAGATGCTCGGCAACGGTGTGCTGCTGAAACTTAACGATGAAACCTACCCCAATTGCTACCTGCACCGCTCCGACCCGAGCGATGTCGCCCGTGTCGAGCACCTGACTTTTGTCTGCACACCCGAAGCGCCTGATGCCGGCCCCAACAACAACTGGATGGCTCCGGACGAGGCCCACGGTAAAATGGATTCCCTGTTCGCGGGATGCATGCAGGGACGCACCCTGTACGTGATCCCCTACTGCATGGGTCCCATCGATTCCCCCTACTCCCGCTGCGGCGTCGAAATCACTGACAGTGCCTACGTTGCCGCCAATATGAAACTGATGACGAGAATGGGATCCGCCGCACTGAGCAGGATCGAACGCGAGGGCACCTTCGTTCGTGGCCTGCATTCCACCGGTGATCTGAATCCGGACCGCCGCTTTATCATGCACTACCCGGAAGAAATGCTGATCCAGAGCTTCGGCTCCGGCTATGGCGGCAACGCCCTGCTGGGCAAGAAATGTCATGCGCTGCGCATCGCAAGCTGGCAGGCACAGCAGGAAGGGTGGCTGGCCGAACATATGCTGCTGCTTGAACTGGAAAGCCCGACAGGAGAAAAACACTACATTGCAGCGGCCTTCCCCTCGGCATGCGGTAAAACCAACCTGGCCATGCTGATCCCCCCGGAATCCCAGGCAGGCTGGAAGATACGCACCATTGGCGACGATATCGCCTGGCTGCACCTCGATGAGTCCGGACAACTGCGCGCCATCAACCCGGAATCCGGCTATTTCGGCGTGGTGCCGGGCACCAATCCGAAGACCAATCGCAACGCGTTCGACATGATCCGGCACGATGCGATTTTCACCAATGTCGCGGTCACCGAAAACAATGAGCCGTGGTGGGAAGGCAAGGATGAGCAAAGCCCGGTAACTGACTGGAAAGGCGGCCCCTTCGACAAGGCAAACGGGCCGGCCGCACATCCCAACTCCCGGTTCACCGTCGCAGCCCGGCAGAACCCCTGTTATTCGACGCTGGCAGACGATCCCGCCGGCGTTCCGATCAGCGCCATCATTTTCGGCGGCCGGCGGCGTGAACTCGCCCCGCTGGTCTACCAGGCCCGCAACTGGAATCACGGCGTGCTGATAGGCGCCGGTGTGGCCTCCGAAACCACCGCAGCTGCGACCGGTGCTGTCGGCGTGACACGCCGCGATCCGATGGCTATGAAACCGTTTTGCGGTTACAACTTTGCCGACTACTGGGGCCACTGGCTCAGCTTCAGCGAAAAGTCCGACAAGCTCCCGGAAATATTCCATGTCAACTGGTTCCGCCAGGATGAAGACGGCCACTTCCTGTGGCCCGGGTTTGGTGAAAATCTGCGTGTGTTGCGATGGATCATCGAGCGTTGCGAGCATCGTATCGGAGCCAGGGAAACAGCCATCGGCTACCTGCCCCATGCCGCCGATATCGATACCAATGGCCTGGACCTCGACAATGAGGTTCTGGAATCACTGCTGGTTGTGGATAAAAACAGCTGGCGCCAGGAACTGGCGGCCATGGACGAGTATCTTCGGGAATACGGCACACGCATACCGGCACAGCTCACCGAGCAACACCGTAAAGTCGTCGAAGCTCTGGATTGATTGTCCGGGGGATAATGATTCCCGGGCGGTTATTCCCGGACCGGTCGTTTCTCGTAGTGGTATTCAATCGCCAGTGAGGTCCCGCGTGGTGCAACCCGCCCCAGGCTGATCACACCGCTGCCGACGAGTTCGGTCGTATCACGGCGAACGAATACTTCCTCACCATTGTCTATCTGAATGAAGGTTCCATTGGTGCTTTCATCAACCAGCACGAAACGATCCTTGCCCACCTCGATTCGTGCATGGATACGGGAAATCAGGTTTCCCTTGATCACCACATCGTTGTCATCGGCTCGGCCCAGAGAGATGGTCGTGTTGTTTTTTTCGCTGACCTCGATTTCTGTCCCACGGAACTTGAGTACCAGCGTTCCGGTCTCTGAGGTATCGCTCTTTCCCCACCCGATGGCCGGCAGCATGCTGGTCGCTTCTTCAGGCTGCCACAGCACTTCGAATACTTCGACCTGACCGGAACGGCCCTTGACGGTCGCAACGTCTATCTGCCTGACCAGCGCCTTCCATTCACCGCTTAACTGCTCGACAGTCGCGGAAGTCGTCAGGATCTGCCCGGCTTTCGCCTGCGATGTCATTCGGTTGGCCGTGTGAACCGCCGCACCGAAGATATCCTTATCCTGCACCGTCACCGGGCCGAAGTGGCAGCCGATGCGAATGGCGACGTTGATGTCGTCACTGCCGATTTCCCGGTTATTGGTGATGCGCTGCTGCATCCGGCAACCCGCATTCATGGCGTCGTCAGAGGACGGGAAAGTGGACATCACTTCGTCGCCCATCGTCTTGATCACCGTACCGCCATACTTCTCGGTTGCCTGTTTCATGATATCCAGGCATTCCTGCACGGTTTCCCGTGCCTTGTCATCGCCCATCGCTTCATACAGATGGGTACTGCCGACGACATCGGCAAATACG
>JAJRXW010000154.1 GCA_024276095.1 Gammaproteobacteria bacterium | reverse complement strand
GCCGGGTATTGTGCTGGCGACCGGCGGAGGTGCCGCCCAGGACCCGCAGAACCGCCAGCATATGGTTTCCCGGGGTACCGTGGTCTATCTTTATGCATCGGTCGACCAGCAGCTGCTGCGCACCGGCCGTGGCAGGGAGCGACCTTTGCTGAAGAACGGCGATCCGAAGGAAGTACTGGAGCAGTTGATGACAACACGCGATCCGCAGTATCGGGCCATAGCCGATGTTGTCGTGAATACGGACGGGCGCGATGTGGCCGATGTGGCGCGGGAAATTTGCCGGAACGTCATGCAGGACGACGGGACAACAGACCGGCAGGGAGACACATGATCACGCTGAACGTAGAGCTTGGCCGGCGCAGCTACCCGATCTTCATCGGCAGCGGCCTGCTGGGGACACCGGATCTGCTGACCCCTTATCTCGATGGCCGGGACTGCCTGGTGCTGAGTACCGAAACCGTTGCACCGGTTTATCTCGAGCCGTTGCGCGCCATGCTGGGCAACAGCCGGGTCGAAACCATGACCCTGCCGGACGGCGAAACCAGCAAGACGGTCGGCTCGCTGGAGAGCATCCTGGATTTCATGGTCGAGAAAAAATATTCTCGCGATGGTGTGGTGATCACGCTGGGCGGGGGCGTGATCGGGGATGTCGGCGGTTTCGCCGCAGCGATCTACCAGCGTGGCGTGGATTTCATCCAGGTACCCACGACGCTGCTGGCGCAGGTGGATTCATCCGTGGGCGGCAAGACAGGTGTTAACCACCCCGGCGGCAAGAATCTCATTGGCGCATTCCATCAGCCGCGCTGCGTACTTTCGGATACCGATACGCTGCGTACATTGCCGGACCGGGAGCTGTCGGCAGGGCTGGCCGAAATCGTCAAGTACGGGCTGATCGCCGATGCCGGTTTTTTCAGCTGGCTGGAGGAGCAGGCGCCCGCGCTGCTCAAGCGCGACCCGGCCTCGCTGGACTATGCCGTCAGGCGATCCTGCGAGATCAAGGCGCGCGTGGTTGCCGAGGATGAAACGGAACAGGGTATCCGGGCAATGCTCAATTTCGGCCATACTTTCGGCCATGCCATCGAGCGCTGCATGGGTTACGGGCAATGGCTGCACGGCGAGGCAGTTGCCGCCGGCATGTGCATGGCGGCTGAATTTTCGCAACGGATGGGCTGGATCGGTGCAGAAGACATACAGAGGATCCGCCATTTGCTGACGCGCCTGAATCTTCCCGATCAGCCCCCGGCTTTGAACCCCGGCGATTTCATGGCCGCCATGTCGCTGGACAAGAAAGTGATCGGCGGGGAGATTCGCCTGGTGCTGTTGACCGGCCTGGGCTCGGTCAGGGTCACGGCAGACTATCCCTCTCACGAACTGCTGGATATGCTGAGTGCGCAGTTCATCCTGTAGTCTGCCACCACTGGCGCTTTATGCGGCGCAGGAGAGTACCAGCCGCGGCCGCTGTTACCCGGAACCCGGCCATGCCTATCGCGGCGAATATCAGCGTGACAGGGACAGGGTCATCCATTCCACTGCGTTCCGGCGGCTGGTGTACAAGACCCAGGTGTTCGTGAACCATGAGGGCGATCATTACCGGACACGGCTGACCCACTCGCTGGAAGTCGCCCAGATTGCGAGAACCGTCGCCGGCTGTCTGGGCCTGAACGAACAGCTTGTCGAAGCAATATGCCTTGCGCATGACCTTGGCCACACGCCGTTCGGCCATGCCGGCCAGGATGCGTTGAATGAGTGCATGGAGCCATGGGGCGGTTTCGAGCACAATTTGCAGTCACTGCGGGTGGTTGACGAGCTGGAGCGAAAGTACGCGGATTTTCCGGGCCTGAACCTGACTTTTGAGACCAGGGAAGGGATTCTCAAGCACTGCTCGAGAAGAAATGCCCAGAACCTGGGCGCTATCGGCGGGCGCTTTTTGCAGCGCCAACAGCCCGGCCTGGAGGCGCAGCTCGCCAACCTGGCGGATGAGATTGCCTATAATAATCACGATCTGGATGATGGTCTGCGGGCCGGCCTGTTGTCTATCGAGGAACTGGGCGCCGTCGATCTGTTCAGGGAGCAGCATGACCGCGTGTGCCGGAATCATCCCGGTATCGACCGGCGCGCATTGATTCACGAAACGGTGCGCGGCATGATCAACCAGGTGGTGACCGATCTTGTCGATACCAGTCGCCTTCAGCTTGAAGCAGCGCAGCCGGATTCCATCGATGCGGTCCGCGAACAGCGGCAGCCGCTGATTCGGTTCAGCACGCCGATTGCGGAGCAGCATCTGGCCCTGAAGCGGTATTTGCATCAGAGCCTGTATCAGCATGAGAGTGTTCAGTTGATGACCGTCCGGGCGCACCAGGTCGTCAGGGGATTGTTTGAGCGGTTTATGGCCGACCCGCAGGCAATGCCGGAGGAACATGCACGCAGGGCGCTGCAGTGGCAGCAGGAATCCGGAGATGAGGGAAAAGCCAGGGCGGTCGCCGATTATGTTGCCGGGATGACGGACCGGTATGCTTTGGCGGCCTGCGATGATTGATACCAGGGAGAGAACGTGAGCAGAGAATTACATGCAGGGGAATCCGTAGGGCTGGAGCAGCGCGACCGGCTGATATTCGCCATGGATGTTCCGGAAACCGATCAGGCGCGGGCCCTGGCCGAACAGCTCGGAGATGCCGTCGGCTTCTACAAGCTTGGCCTGGAGCTGATGATGGCCGATGGTTATTTTGAGCTCATCGACTGGTTGACGAGCCGGGACAAGAGAGTGTTCGCCGATCTGAAGTTTTTTGATATTCCGGCAACGGTTGCCGGGGCCGTGCGCCGGCTGGCGAAGCGTGGTGTGACCTTTGCCACCGTGCATGGCAACCAGGGCATTATGGAAGCGGCCGCCGCAGCAAAGGGGGACGTGAAGATCCTGGCCGTGACGGCGCTGACGTCGCTGGATCGGGGCGACCTGGACGACCTGGGTTTTCAGTGCGATATTGGTGAGCTGGTTTTGTCGCGGGCAAAGCGGGCCCTGGAATCCGGCTGCGACGGCGTGGTGGCATCCGGCCTGGAACTGCCGGCCCTGAGGAAGACGCTGGATCGGCGCTTGCTGGTGGTGACACCGGGGATACGGCCGGTGGATAACAGGCCGGTGGAAGATCAAAAGCGCGTGGTGACGGTGGAGCGGGCGTTTACGGATGGCGCGGATTGCATCGTCGTAGGCAGGCCGATCCGGGATGCGGCGGACCCGCGGGCGGCGGCTGAAGGGATTCAGGAGATGATTGCGGGCGTACTCGGTTGAGGGATTGAGGCCGGGGCTTAGTCGGTTTCGAGGGTGGGGTGAAGGATCTGCCAGACGTTTTCGAGGAGTTGCAGCTGGCCCCTGTCGTTCGGATGGATGCCGTCTGGCTGCATGAAGTCGGGATTGAGGGCGACCTTGTCGAGGAAGAATTCGATCAGCGGGACGTTGAGCTCTTCTGACAGCTCCGCGTAGAGATTGCTGAACGCGGAGGTGTAGGTTGCGCCGTAGTTGGGGGGGATTTTCATTCCGGCGAGAATGACCTGTGCGCCGTTTTTCCGGCTGAGTGCGATCATTTCCGTGAGGTTTTTTCGGATCATCCCGATGGGCAGGCCGCGCAGGCCGTCGTTGCCTCCCAGTTCGATGATGACCAGGTCGGGTTGATGCAGTTGCAGCGATCGTGGCAGGCGTCGCAGTCCGCCGCCGGTTGTGTCGCCGGTGATACTGGCATTCACAACCCTATATCCGTAACCTTGATCCTGCAGCCGGGTTTGCAGCAAAGAGACCCAGGCATTTTCCGGCTCGACTCCAAAGCCGGCGCTGAGACTGTCGCCGATCACCAGTATGCTTCGATCCAGGTCGTTGGCTGCGGCAATCGCCAGCCAGCAGACCAGGGAAAGAGTCAGGATTTTAAACAGGTCGGATTTCATGAATGATTCATTAGTACTTCGTACTTCGGAACTTACCCGGCAGGTTAGCAGTCCGGAAGGGGCGCTGACCATACTGGATGGGGTCAACCTGGAGATTTGTTCGGGGGAGTCCGTTGCACTGGTGGGGCCTTCGGGGGCCGGCAAGACAACATTGCTGGCATTGCTGGCGGGTCTGGACAAGCCGACTTCGGGCCGGGTGTGGTTATGCGATGAGGAACTGACTGCGCTGGACGAAGATGGCCGGGCTCAGTTGCGTGGCCGGCATGTCGGTTTCGTATTCCAGTCATTTCACCTGGTCTCGTCGTTGTCTGCGCTGGAGAATGTCATGCTGCCGCTGGAACTGGCCGGTGACGGACAGGCGCGCAGGTTGGCGACCGAGGCGCTCACCGGCATCGGGCTGGAACACCGCCTGTCTCACTATCCCAAACAGCTGTCCGGCGGGGAGAAGCAGCGGGTCGCGATTGCCCGGGCCTCGGTTACCCGGCCCAGAGTTCTGTTCGCCGATGAGCCGACCGGCAATCTCGATACCGCCAGTGGCGAGCGGATTGCCGAGCTGTTGTTTCGGCTCAATCAGGAGCTGAGTACTACACTGGTGCTCGTGACCCATGACCGGACTCTCGCGGCGCGCTGCGACCGGGTGCTCGAACTGGAGGCCGGGCGGCTGGTGGCATGAGCAGCAGCCTGCGATTTTCCTTGCGTACGCTCAGGCGCGATTTCCGCGCCGGGGAGCTGACGGTACTGGTCACGGCCATGGTGATTGCGGTGACCGCGATGACGGCCGTGGCATTTTTTGCCGACCGGGTCGGACGGGCGGTCAAGGCACAGGCGAGTGAAGTTCTGGCTGCGGACCTGGTGATTCGTTCGGCGCGGCAGATCGATTCTGGAATACTGGCCAGGGCCGCAGAGATGGGGCTGGAAACCGCCCGGACCTTGTCCTTTCCCACGGTTGTCATTTCCGGAGAAAGCAGCTCGCTGGCGGCTGTTCAGGCTGTCAGCGAAGGATACCCGCTGCGGGGCCGCCTGCTGGTGGCCGCCCGGATGTTTGGCCCTGCAGAAGAGGCGGAGCAGGTTCCTGAATCGGGCACGGCCTGGGCCGAGCCGGGACTGCTGGCGCGGCTGGATATCGAGCCGGGAGACGAGATCACCGTCGGTGCGCGCGATTTTCGTATTACCCGGGTGCTGCAGTTCAAACCGGATCAGAGCGTGAGTTTTATCAACCTGGCGCCCGGGCTGCTGATCAACATCGACGATATTCCGGCGACCGAGGTGGTGCGCCCGGGCAGCCGAGTGACGTGGCGGCAGATGTTTGCAGGTCCGGAAAAGCGTATTGAGGCATTCGCAGCAAAGATCAAGCCGACCCTGCAGCAGGACGCCAGTATCAGGGGCGTGGAGGAAGCCGGCGAGCAGATCAATGCCGCGATCGACAAGGCACAGCGGTTTTTGACGCTGGCTTCCCTGGTGACGGTGATCCTGGCTGCGGTTGCGACAGCGATGGCAGCGCGCCGCTACGCTTTGCGGCATCTCGATACGGTGGCGCTGCTCAAGAGCATCGGTGCATCACAGGCATTCGTTCAACGCGGCATGCTGGTGCAGCTGATCGTGGTCGTTCTGGGCACGACACTGGCCGGCACGCTGACAGGTTACGGCGCCCAGCTGGTGCTGGCGTGGATACTGGCGGACACGATCAACGTTGCCTTGCCAGGGGCGGCGCCGGACACCGCTTTGCTGGGTTTTCTGACGGCCGTCACCATTGCGGTGGGGTTTGCGATGCCTCATTTGCTGGCGCTGAAGTCCACCGCCCCGCTGCGCGTATTGCGCAGGGACCTGCCGCCTCCACCGCTGCGTTCGGGAGTGACCTATGCGGTCGCTGTGACGGCATTGCTGATAATGATCTATTTGATCGTCCGCGATCTGGCCATGGTACTGCTGGTCTCTGCGGGCCTGGCGGGCATGTCGCTGCTTGCTGCAGCCATTGGCTGGATACTGATTCGCGGCCTGGCCCGGTTTCGCGGCGCCGCCGGGGTTGCATGGCGATACGGGCTTGCCAATATTTCCCGCAGAGGCGCGGAGAGTGTCGTGCAGATCATCGCCTTTGGCCTTGGGCTGATGGTTCTGCTGTTGCTGACTGTAGTGCGCAACGATCTTTTGTCGAACTGGAAAGACAGCCTGCCCGAGGATGCGCCGAATTATTTCCTGATCAATATTCCACCGGAGTACTGGACGGGTATCGCCGATATGGTCGACTCCGAACTGGGCACCCGGCCGGATTTCCTGCCGATGATCCGGGGCCGTATCACTCATATAAAAGGGGTGCCCGTAGCTGAAATCGATTTTTCCAGTCCGCAGGGTGCGGGGTTCGTTCGTCGCGAGGCAAACCTGAGCTGGTCCGCACGGCTGCCTGCCAGTAACGAAGTTCGCAGCGGTGAGTGGTGGGGCGAGCAATACAGCGGGGCCATGCAGGTCTCGCTTGAACAGGGAGTTGCCCGGAGTCTCGATGTATCGGTCGGCGACACGATCGGATTCAACGTCGGCGGGGAAGAGTTTTCGGCACCGGTTACCAGCATACGTTTTGTCGACTGGGATTCCTTCCAGCCAAACTTCTACGTCATGCTGTCGCCGGGAGAGGTCAGCGAGCTTCCCCAGACCTACCTGTCGAGTCTGTACGTTCCGCCACAGCGACGGGACCTGCTCAATCAGCTGGTCCGTGCTTTCCCGGGCGTGACGGTGATCGACATGGAAGTCATTATCGGCCAGGTCCGGCAGGTAATGGACCGGGCCTCGATGGCCGTCCAGTACGTGTTTCTTTTCACGCTGCTGGCGGGCGTGACGGTTTTGCTCGCGGCGATACAGATCACCCGGGACGAGCGGCGCTTTGAAAGCGCCCTGTTGCACACCCTGGGCGCCAGCCGCCGCAAGATTCTGCAGGGCGTGGCCGTGGAGTTCATCGTACTGGGCGGCCTGGCCGGTATTCTCGCCGCGCTCGGTGCCACCAGTGTCGGCTGGCTGCTGGCCGAGCGGGTATTCAACCTCGACTACACAATCAGCCCCACGCTGTGGCTGTCAGGCCTCTTTTTCGGCAGCGCCATCGTCGGCATCACCGGTACCCTCGCAACACGCAAAGCCGTCAACGAACCCCCCGTAGCAGTACTGCGAGACAATTAGCATCCGGGGTCGGACCTCGATATGTTACTGATATTAAGCCATTTATAGCCGAAAAATGGCCTAAAACAGGTGTTAGAAGGGCTATTTTGATACCAAAATGATGGCGCTAAGAGTCCGGGCTAATGCTCGTCAGTATTCGGTTTTGTTAGAGATGCCATTTTGATATCAAAATGGGCTATTTAAGGCCCAAAATGGTCATTTCATAGACGAAATTTTCTGTTTGATTAATATGTTAGCGAGGTCCGACCCCGCGCGATCAGACGAGCCGGTTTCTTTGCTGGTTGTGCAGGAAGGCATGGATGTTTGCGGCTACTTCGTCGAGGGCTCGTTGGCGGGCTTCACGGGCGGCCCAGGCGATGTGCGGTGTGACGATGAGGTTGGGCAGGGAGGCTTCGATCAGCACGTTGCCGTCAACCGGGGGTTCCTGTGCCAGTACATCGATTCCGGCGCCGCCAATGGTTCCGTTTGTGAGCGCATCGAGCAGCGCCACGGGCTCGACCAGGCCACCGCGTGCGGTGTTGATCAGCAGTGCGTCTTCTCGCATCAGCATGAGTGCTTCGCGATCGATGAGGTTGCTGGTTTGTTCGTTTAGCGGGCAGTGCAGGCTGACGATGTCAGACAGTTGTAACAGCTGGCGAAAGGCCACTCGCCGGACGTCGCCGTTTCGATCCTGTGCACAGCTTACTTCTCGTCGATCCCGGCCGGCCGGCCGTGCTGCAATGACTTCCATTCCGAATGCTTTTGCGACCGCAGCGACGCCCTTGCCCAGCGCACCCAGCCCGACAATACCCAGCGTTTTTCCTTCCAGCTCACGAATCGGAAAGTCCAGCAAACAAAACTGGGGACTGTTGCGCCATGCGCCGCCGCTGAGAAGATCCTGGTACTCGCGGACGTGATGCGTCAATGCGAGAATCAGCGCGAATACATGCTGTACGACCGACGGCGTGCAATAGTTACGGATATTACATACGGCTATTGCCTGTTTGGCGGCGGTGTCGAGACAGACGTTGTCGGTTCCGGTGGCAACCAGGCAGATGAGCTTCAGGCGTTTGGCCTGTTCGAGTACCGATCGGGTCAGCGGTACCTTGTTGACGATCACGATTTCAGCGTCGGCGATTCGCTCCTCGAGCTCCCGTTCACCGGTGGTGCCAAAAACCGCCAGGTCCGGCAGCAGCGTACACAGTGCTGCGGTATCCAGATCGCCGGGCCCCAGCGCGTCAAAATCCAGAAAGACAGCTTTCATCGGCGGTCGATCGGCTAGTCCGAGTCCTGCAGTCCGCGTGCAATGCCGTTGATACTGGCCAGCAGGCCGGCGAGGAGATCGTCATCCTGCCGATCGCTGTCCCGCCATCGCTGCAGCAGGTTGACCTGCAGCAGGCTCATCGGGTCGATGTAGGGGTTACGCAGCCGGATCGCCCGGCGCAGTGTATTGTTGTTTTCTAGCAGTACCTGCTGGTCTTTCACCAGCAACAGCATTTTGACACACAGATCGAATTCTTCCCTGATGGCCGGGAAAAAACGCTCGTGCAGATTATCCGCGAGAGACGAGTAGCGGGCCGCGATGCTCAGATCGCTTTTTGCCAGGACCGTTTCCACATCCGCCAGAAGCGCCCGGAAAAAGTACCAGGATTCGGCCATGTCCCGGATCGTAGCGCCGCCGAACTGATCAATGGCCCGTGACAGCCCGGTGCCAAAACCGTACCAGCCAGGCAGAATGTGCCGGCTTTGGGTCCAGGCGAAAATCCACGGTGTCGCGCGCAGATCGTCAATGCTACGGGTCTGGTTCCGCTGTTCACCCAGGCTGGAGGTAAATGCGCCGATGCGCATTCTTTCAATCACATCTACCGGCGTGGCCCGGCGAAAGTATTCAAAAAAGTCATCGGAGTCATAGACCAGCGATTTGTAGGTCTCGCGGCTGGATTCCGTGATGATATTCATGATGTCATGCCACTCGGCAGCCTCTTTCGGCAGGCTCTTGCGCGGCAGGGCCGTGGCCAGGGCCACCGCGCTGGTTGCCTGCTCCAGGGTTCGCAACGCGATACTTCGCGCCCCGTACTTGCCGGTCAGCAGATCGCCCTGTTCAGTTGCCCGCAGACGCCCCCGTACGGCTCCGGGCGGTGTCCCGAGCACAGCGGCATGGGTTTTGCCGCCGCCCCGGCTGATGGTGCCGCCCCGGCCATGAAACATGGTCAACTCCACTCCGGCCTCGTTAACGGTTTCGACTAGGGCCGATTGCGCTTCCTGGAGCACCCATCGTGCCGCAACCAGTCCGCCGTCCTTGTTGCTGTCCGAATATCCAACCATGATCGTCTGGCGGTTGCCGCGCCGGTCCAGGTGTTCGCGGTACAGGCGGTCGTTGAGCAGTTCGCGCGTAGTGATATGGCAGTGTGTCAGGTCCTCTACTTTTTCGAACAGCGGTACGATATCCAGCGGGACCGCCCCGTTCTGTTTGCGCAAATCTCCCCATTGGGCAAGCAGCTTCACCGACAGAACATCATCGACACCATGGGCCATGCTGACGATATACGGGCCTATGGCACGCTCGCCATATTTCCGGCGGCAGAATGCGATCGCCTGAAACACCGCAAGCGCTCGTTTGGCCTGGTTGTCCAGCGTTCCGACCGGGGAAATGTTGCGTTCGAGGGCATCGCGGATACGCTCGGCGCGATATCCGGAGGTCTGTTCCAGCCAGTTTTCCTCGCCGAGACACCGGCCCACAACACCCCGGTTGGTCAGGGCATTCTGGCGTATGTCCAGTGTCATGAAATGGAAACCGAAAGTTTCAATGCGCCGAATCAGTCTGCGCACCGAAAACAATCCTGCATTCCGGCCGTTATTCTGGCGGAGGCTGTCGGCAATCAGGCGAATATCCGCCAGAAACTCTTCCGCAGACTCATAAGGAAAAAGATCATCGCCATAAGTAGACTGCAGTCTTTCCATGATCAGCCGCAGTAAAACACGGTAAGGCATCTTGCGATGGCGCAACGGCACGGAGCCCAGCGCACTCTGGAAATGTGCGCTGTACTCTTCTATTCGCAGATGAATTTCTTCGGAAAAACCGATCCGGCCGGTACCCTGGGAAAGTTTCTCGGCCAGTTCCTGGCACTCGCGATGGTACAGATCGAGAATCAGCGAACGGTGCCGCGCCAGCGTTTCGCGGATCATTCTGGCGGTGACTTCGCGGTTACCGCCGATATCGCCACCGATCCACGATGCAAAATAGACGATGGGCGGCAGATCCAGTTCCGTCTTGCCCAGGTCATAGGCCACCTGCACCGAACCTTCCAGCGTTTCGTAAAAAGAGGGCAATGCCCAATAGATGACATCGGACAGAAAAAACAGAACATGTTCCAGTTCATCGAAGACCGTCATCGCTTCTTCCGGCTGTTCGTCTGTTTGCCAGATGGCGGTGACATCCGACCTGATGCCTTCGAAACAGGCCGAGATTTCCTGCGGGGTCATCGCAGGGTTTTGCATATCCACCATGCGCCGCACGATGTTCAGCTGTTTACGCAATACCGTCCTGCGGGTCGGGTTGGTGGCATGCGCGGTAAAAACCGGCTCGATCTGCAGCGACTGTATCAGCTTGAGCGTTTCTTCCAGGCCGATGCCCGAGTCGCGAAGCCTGAAGATGGCCTCTTCGATACCTCCCGGCTGGTGAACGGATGCATCCTTGAGGTAATCGCGTCTTCGCCGGATGCGATGAACCTGCTCGGCGGTGTTGACGACCTGGAAATAGGTGGAGAACCCCCGGACAAAATCGCGGGCGGTGTTCGGCGACAGGGAGCGAACCAGCTGGTCCAGTTCGCTGCCGGCCATCGGCTCGCCTTCCCGACGCCCGATTGCAAGACGCCGGGCGGTTTCCACGGCGTCGAAAAGCGCTTCCCCCCCCTGCTCCCTGAGCAGTTGTCCGACCATGGTTCCAAGGTCATGGACATCGCGACGCAGGGCAGCATCCTTGTCCGTAAAATCGATATCGCCGCGTTTTTCATGCGGACGCGCCGTGGGGTGAAGCCCGGTCATGTTGTTTGGGGTCCTGGCAGACATGGTGGGTGTATCTGTTATCCGGCTGCCCGGTTGTGGAAGGGGGCGTTCACGGTGACTCGAGAGTGGATCTTAAGATGCCTGCGTTGCCGATGGAAGTGCCTGACCCGCAGTTTAACCGGTTT
This sequence comes from Gammaproteobacteria bacterium, assembly GCA_024276095.1. Taxonomy (GTDB): domain Bacteria; phylum Pseudomonadota; class Gammaproteobacteria; order Steroidobacterales; genus JAJRUG01. Next base: position 4,144 of record JAJRXW010000154.1, on the reverse strand, counting down.
GGGCGCTGCTACTGATAGCCTGCTGCCTGCAGCCGGAACAGGTGTGCGTAGCGCCCTCCCTGGTCCAGCAGCTCCTTGTGGGTCCCCGATTCGATGACACGCCCATGCTCGATGACCGCGATCAGATCGGCCTGCCGCACGGTAGAAAACCGGTGCGATATCAGTATCGATATACGGTCCCGTGTATGGTCTCTGAAATGCTTGAAGATATCTGCCTCGGCGGCCGCATCCATTGAAGCGGTCGGCTCGTCGAGAATGAGGATCTGCGCTGACGAACGCATGAAAGCGCGCGACAGGGCAATTTTCTGCCACTGCCCGGTGGACAGCTCCTTGCCTCCCTTGAACCAGCGTCCCAGCTGAGTTGCAAAACCCTCGTCCATGGTATTGATGAACCGCGCCGCCATGCCTTTTTCCGCCGCGTCGCGCCAGCGTTCCCGGTCATCGAACGCTTCGATATCTCCGGCGCCGATATTTTCACCCACGGTGAACTGGTAGCGGTTGAAATCCTGAAAGATCACGCCGGTACTGCGCCTTAAAGCCTGCGGGTCCCATTCCCGGATATCCCGTCCGTGCAGCAGGATGCGTCCTTCATCCGGCTGGTAGAGTCCACTGAGCAGTTTGATCATGGTGGACTTGCCCGCACCGTTCTCGCCGACCAGCGCCAGGCTTTGTCCGGGCCGCACATGCAGGCTGATATGGCTGAGCACCTTCTCCGACGATCCCGGATAGCTGAAGGAAACGTCTTCGAAGCGCACCCCGTCAGCGGGGTCCGGCCCTTCGGTATGGTTGCCCCAGGAGTACTCCGGTTGCTGTTCCAGGTACTCGTAGAGATTGGACAAATAGAGATTGTCCTCGTACATGCCGCCGATGGCGGCGAGACTGGATGCCACGGCTGTCTGTCCCTGCTTGAACAGCAGCAGGTACATGGTCATTTCACCCAGGGTGATCTGATCCGCCATGGCGGCAGTCGCTATCCAGGCATAGGCGCCATAGACGGCGCCGGTGCTGACCAGGCTGAGAACCGCGCCCCAGGTCTCCCGCCGCAGGGTCAATGCGCGATCTTCGCTGTACAGTTTGCGGAATATTTGCCGGTAGCGTTCCAGCAGCACCTTGCCGAGCTGGAACAACTGGACTTCCTTGGCGTGGTCTTCCCGCGCCATGACGGTTTCCAGGTACAGCTGCATGCGTGATTCGGGAGCCCGCATCCGGAACAGCCGGAATGCATCGCCGGAAAATTTTGTTTCGGCAACGAATGACGGCAGTCCGGCAACAATCAGCAAAATAACCGCCCACGGCGAGAACTGGATCAGCAGGGCACCAAAACTCACCAGTGAAATGGATTGCTGGAACAGTGAAAAAGTCCGGTTGACCAGGCTCAGCGGCCGGCTCGAGGCTTCGCGGCGGGCACGAGAGAGCTTGTCGTAAAATTCCGAGTCCTCGAACTGCGATATTTCCAGCGTCAGTGCTTTTTCAAGAATCAGCTCGTTGACGCGCTGCCCCAGCAGGGCGCGAAGCAGGGCCTGACACATCGCGATGCCGCGCTGTGCCCCCGTCATCGCGCCGACCAGCAAGCCCTCGAGCAGGATGAGCATGAGCACCGGCATGTAGGAGACCGGCGCCCCTTCCCGGAACAGGGCCAGGCCGGCCAGTACGCCATCGACAATCAACTGCCCGACCCATGCCACGCCAGCCGGCAGCAGGCCGGCAGTAACCGTAAGGATCGCCAGCATCACGGTCAGGAAAGGGCTGGTTGACCACACCAGCGTGACGGCACGCCCGCTGTACCGGAACACGCCCAGGTAGCGTTCTTTTGCGGATGCAGATTCTTCGGACAAGACGGTGTGTTTTTTTGGCCAGATGGGTGGATGCGACAGGCACTGTACCTTGTGTCGTATCAGGACAAAAGTCACGTTTAATCAAGCGGCAAATGCCCCGCCGGTTTGCGACAGTAGCGTATGGATCGTCGTGAGCTGGCCAGACTTGTCGTGCAACGGGAGAAAGACCCGCATTACTGGCAGCAGGAGCTTGCCTGGCTGCTTGGCGAGGAATCGGTCGGTCTGCTGGCGCCGGTCTGCGAACAGGGGCAGATAGGCCTGAGGTTTCCGGACAGCGGGCCGTGTATCGATACCGCCATAGCCGCACTTGCCCGGCGCATTGCCCCTCTGCTCGGTCGCGGCACGCGGGTTTGCGTCGACCTGACCGCGGTGCTGGCGCAGGCCGGCGACCGGGAGCCGGCCCTGCTGAGCCACCTGTTGCAGCGGTTGACGGCCGCGGTCGATCGTTGCCTGCCCCGCCGGGACGATTCCGGACAGCCGGGCCGGCTCATGTTCTCGTTGCCTGCCGGGCTGCCGTCCCTGACCGGGCTGCTGCGCCGCCATGCCCGGAATCCATCCGCCCGGCCGATGATCGCGCTGCGCGTATCGGACGATCTGCTCAGTGCCGCCTGTCCCCCGGACAGCATTCTTCCCGGTGGCGCTGTTGTCGACGTCAACAATGCCGGCAAGTTATGGCACAGCCTGACCGACATCAGCCATCGCCGCTCCGATATCGTGCTGGTGCTGCAAACCACCACCCATCCCAGTTGTGAGCTGGCGGTTCCGGAACCTGCCGAGGTGGTCATGCCGGTCAGCCTGTTCGAGGCGCGGCCCGAAACGGCCTGGCTGGCGATCAAGGTCGATATAGCGGCTTTCGGGCCCTGTCCCGACCGGCAGCGATTCCAGGTATTACGCCGCGCACTGCGGGTCGGCATGCGACTGGCTGACAATCTGCTCGACGACTGGGACTGGGCCAGCAAGGCATTGCGTCATGACGCAATGGTCAACCGCCGCCTGGCGGTGCATATCGTCGGTATCGGCGGGCTGGTGGATCGCTGTGCCATGGATCCGTCATCGCTGACGACCCTGCGCTATCTCGAGAGATGGATGGCCGTGGTCAAGCAGCTCATGGTCCGGGAATCGATTGCTTTGGCGCATCTGCGCGGCCAGTTCCCGGAATTGCCGGTGAAAGAGCTGGTTGACATGCTGGTGAAAGGTTTCGGCAGCGAGCTGGCCGGCAAACTGGTCCGGCAGCGCAGTCTGCGCCACCGGCATCTGATGGTGATGTCACCGTTCGCACTGTTTCCCGATGGTCAGCCGCGCCATTCCTTCGCGGCATATTTTCATCTGCTTCCTGTTATTCGCTTTGCAGATACGATCGCGATGTACGGGTTCGAGTGTCGCCACAGACTGAACTGCGACGAGTATCGCCGGTTGTTGCAGATGAGCTGGGCCATTAGCCGTAATCGTCAGTAAAAGTCCGGGTAATCAACAGCTTGACAACAGCACATACCGGCCTGGAGGGAAATCCGGTGCGATTTAGTGGTTGCACCTGAGCAGAAACGAATACATCCTTACCCGCTCACTCAGCTGAATAGGCCGGATCTTTGCCTGCATTGCCCAGTCCACACGGTATCGTTGTATTGCTGATGACCGTCGGCGCACTGTACATGTTTACCAGGGATCGTATTTCACTGGAAACGACAGGCCTGGCTGTGTTGCTGATGCTGGTGCTGATGTTCACGGTGTTTCCCTATGGCAACATCAGGCCGACCGATTTCTTTCGCAATTTCGGCAACGAAGCGCTGGTAACGATTTGCGCATTGCTGATTATCGGCAAAGGCCTGGAGACCACCGGCGCTCTCCAGCCACTGGCATCTTTCATGGTCAAGCACTGGATGGACCGGCCCAGGATTGCCCTGCTGATGACACTGCTGGTTGCCGCGGTTTGCAGCGCCTTTTTGAACAATACGCCCATTGTAGTGATGCTGTTGCCTGTTCTGGTGGCCTGTTCCCTGCGCGCCCGTCGTCCGCCATCCGGTGTTCTGATGCCCATGGGGCTGGCGACACTGATCGGCGGTATGGCAACCACCATCGGCACTTCCACCAACCTGCTGATCGTGGGCATTTCAGCGGATCTTGGCCTTGAGCGTCTGGAAATGTTCGATTTTACGTTACCCGTGCTGATCGCCGGTGGCGTAGGGCTGCTGTTCCTGTGGCTGGTTGCACCCAGGATCATTCCGGATCGCAACCCGTTGATGTCCGACACCAAGCCACGGCTGTACAACGCGATTCTGCATGTCACCGAAGATGGCTTTGCAAACGGCAAG
>JAJRXW010000153.1 GCA_024276095.1 Gammaproteobacteria bacterium | reverse complement strand
CAACAACAGCAGGCTGCCCTTTCGGCCCGAGAACGGCCAGCAGGTTTTGATCCATGCACGGGTCGGGCTCTACGAAGCCCGCGGCGAATTCCAGCTGATTGCCGAGCACATGGAACCGGCCGGTGAAGGCCTGCTGCGCCGGCAACTGGAAAAACTCAAGTCCAGACTGGCTGCCGAAGGCCTGTTCGATGACAGTCAAAAACAACCGTTACCGACGATACCGCGCCGGATCGGCGTCATCACATCGCGGACAGGTGCGGCAATCCGCGACATCCTGCATATTCTCAAGCGGCGGTTTCCGGCCATACCGGTGGTCGTCTACCCGGTCCAGGTTCAGGGGGAACAGGCGAAACACGAAATTGCCGCCATGCTGGGAACAGTCGCTGAACGGACAGAATGCGATGTCCTGATCCTCGCCCGCGGGGGCGGTTCGCTTGAGGACCTTTGGGCGTTTAACGAAGAGATCGTGGTGCGCGCCATGCATGCCTGTCCGATTCCCATCGTTTCCGGTGTCGGGCATGAAACCGATTTTACGCTGGCCGACCTGGTTGCCGACCTCAGGGCACCGACGCCTTCCGGCGCTGCGGAACTGGCGGTGCCGGACAGCGAAGAGTGGCTGGTACGCTTCCGGTCGCTGCATCAGCGCACGGCCCGGGCGATGCAGCGGATCATCCGCGACCAGCTGCTCCATATCGAACGGCTATCGGCCCGGCTGGAGCGCAGCCACCCGGGTGCCGTGCTTCGCCAGCATGCCCAGCAACTCGATGATCTGACATTGCGGCTGAAAACTGCCATCCGCAGCAAACTGGCGGTACGGAAAATCGGACTGGACGGACTCATCGGGCGCCTGCGCAGCACAGCCCCGGCCGATCTCGTCCGGCATTACGAAAACCGGCTGGCAACGGTCCGGCTCAGGCTGGACGGCGCCATGGCGAATCGGCTGGCAACGCATCGCAACCGGCTGGCCGTTGCAGCAGCCGGCCTGCAGGCCGTCAGCCCGCTGCGCACGCTCGAGCGCGGCTATGCCGTCATACAGGACGGCGACAGCGGGCGCGTCATCACCGCCAGCGATGAATTGAAGATCGGCCAGACCATCACCGGGCGGCTGGCTCGTGGCGGGTTCGAAGCCGGAATTATCAGCGTGGAGACGACAGACCAGCCTGCCGTCAGGCAAAAAAAGCAGCGATAACCGGCCGGAAACCATCCATATCGACCAGAAACGAGTCATGTCCCTGCATTGAATCCAGCACGATCAGCTCGACAGTGCCGTTCAGCCCCGCAGCAATCTCTTTTTGCTGATACAAAGGAAACAGGCGATCGGACTGCACACCGACAACCAGGCTGCGCTCGACCTCGATGCGCTGCAGGCCCGCGGCCACGGTCCCGCCGTAGTCCGCCAGGTCGAACAAGTCCATTGCATGTGACAGGTAGAGGTAGCAGTTCGCATCGAACTGGCCGGTAAATTTCCGTGCCTGGTGCTCAAGATAGGCCTCAACCTCGAAGCGCATCGCAAACGGGCCGTCGGACGGCGAACCGGCCCGGGCCGGTTTGCGGCCAAAGCGCTGCTCCCATTCGGCCGAAGCCCGGTAGCTGATCACCCCCAGTTTGCGTGCCAGGCGCAGACCGTCAACCGGGCCCGCGCCGGGCTCATAGCGGCCATTGCACCACTGCGGGTCGCGCCAGACCATCTCGCGCTGCAGCGAGCGCAGCGCAATTGCCTGGGGCATGGCCTGCCCGGCTGTGGAAATCAGCAATAGCCGGCGGCTGATCCCCGGCTCCCGAACCGCCAGTGCCAGCGCCACCATGCCGCCCATGGACGGACCGACAATCGTGTCCAGCGTAGCGATGCCCAGATGGTTCATCAGCAACCGGCCCGCATGGGCAATATCTTCGAGTCTCAGCTCCGGAAAATCGAGACCATAAGGCCTGCCGGAGGACGGGCTCTGCGATGCGGGGCCGGTCGAGCCGAAACAACTGCCGAGCGAGTTCATGCATATGACAAAATAGCGGTCGGTATCGATCGGTTTCGCAGCGCCGATCATTTCCTCCCACCACCCCGCAGAGGGATCGTCTGCAGATGAAGCTGCGTGCGCCGATGGCGACAGGCCGGTGAACACCCATATTGCATTGTCCCGCCGGCTGTTCAGTTCGCCCCAGGTTTCATAGGCCAGTACCGGGTGGTGGAGCACTTCCCCGCAGCTCATCTCGAGGCCGTCGTCGGGCTGGAAATATTTTCGGGCGGTGCTCATTGGTCTGCCCTGCGCTGTCAGGAACGGCGGGTGCGAATGCGCTTCTGCTTGCGCAGCTGGCGCGGTGTGAGCTTGTTACGGCGACCGGCAAACGGATTGTCGCTGGTCCGAAGCTCCAGCCTTATCGGCGTTCCGGCCAGCCTGAAAGCCTTGCGAAAACACTTGACCAGGTAGCGCCGATAACTGCCCGCAACATGCGAGGTCTGATTGCCGTGCACCACGATCAACGGAGGCCGTTTGCCGCCCTGATGAGCATAACTGAGCTTCAGCCGCCGCCGGCGTACCAGGGGCGGCGGATGAGCCGCGATGGCGGTCTGCAGAATTTCGTTGAGACGCGGGGTCGGCAGGTCACGCACTGCCGCCTGCGCCGCTCGCGCAGCACTTTTGAGGGCATCGAAAATATTACTGCCATGCAGGGCCGATATGAAATGGGTATCCGCGAAATCCAGAAACGGCAACTTGCGGTCCAGTTCTTCCCGGACATCATGGCGCTGCCGGTCGGTCAGGCCGTCCCACTTGTTGATCGCCAGTGTCAGCGCCCTGCCCCGGTCCAGCATCAGTCCGATCAAAGAGACATCCTGGACCGTCACTCCGTCGCGGGCATCCAGCAGGACGATCACGGCATCCGCATCCTCTACGGCCTGCAGAGCTTTGACAACACTGAATTTTTCCAGCTTCTCGGTCACTTTCTGCCGGCGCCGGATACCGGCGGTATCGACCAGCACGAAATCCCTGCCATCCATCGAAAACGGGATGCTGATACTGTCTCGCGTGGTGCCTGCCTTGTCCTGTGTCACCAGCCGCTCCTCACCGAGGTAGCGGTTGATCAGCGTAGACTTGCCAACGTTCGGCCGCCCGACCACCACGATCCGTGTTCCGTTCGGCTCCACGGGCGCGGCAATATCCGGTTGCGCTGCGCCGGGTACACAGTGTTCGAATACCGCGACAGTCAGCTCCGCAACCCGGTCCCCGCGGGTAGCGGAGATCGCAATCGGGTCGCCCAGACCCAGTTCATAGAACTCGGCAACGGCGTCCTGCGGTGCCTGGCCCTCTGCCTTGTTGACTGCCACCACGACCGGCTTGCCGGACTTCCGCACCCGGTCGGCAACATCCCTGTCCTCGTTGGTCAGTCCGTCTTTGGCATCGACCAGCAGCACGACCGCATCTGCTTCTTCCACTGCCAGCTGAACCTGCCGTGCCATCAGCTCCCCGATGGCATCGGGCGTGGACATCAGGCCACCGGTATCGATCACGATGGCCGATCCGGAGTCCAGCCGGGCATAGCCGTACAGCCGGTCACGGGTCAGGCCCGGGTAATCGGCAACCAGCGCGTCCCGGGTATGGGTCAGGCGATTGAATAGCGTGGACTTCCCGACATTGGGACGTCCCACCAGGGCAAGTACCGGTAACAAGGTCTAACCCCCGCGTTTTCGCGTGACTTCTTTGAAAGCAAAAAGCTTGCCGCCATCGGTCAGCACGTACAGCATATCGTTTACGACCAGTGGCGCGGAAGAAATGCGGTCGGAACCGGCCCGTTTACGTGCCTGCAATACGCCATTCGCAGCGCTGAACCAGTGAAGATAGCCTTCAAAATCTCCCACCACGACTGACCGGCCAAAAGGCGTCGGCCGGGTAATATCCCGAAACCGGAGAATCTCGCGGCGCCATACTTCCCGCCCGGCGCCGCGCGACAGGGCAATCACTTCGCCCTGTGCGCCCGCAACATAGACATTGCTCGTATCGGCAGAGACACCGCTGTAACTGGAAACGTCACGCGCCCAGAGAATCTGGCCCGACTCCAGGGCCAGTGCGGCCAGCCGGCCCTGGTAACCAACGGCATACAGATCACTGCCGACGATACTCACCGTTGAATTGATATCGGCAAGACGATCCACTTCGGTGCGCCCACTGGGCGGGTGAAGGAGCACTTCCCAAAGCATCGCACCATTGTCCGCCTGGTAAGCGGCGACTTTTCCATTGTCAAAACCGCACACCACCTTGTTGCGGACCACCACCGGGGAACCGGTTCCGCGGACCGACAACCGCGGTACTGATTGCACGACTACCCAGGACTCCTCGCCATCCAGAAGGTTGAAGGCACTCAGTTTGCCGTCAACCGTCGTTACGAAAACATCCGTATCGGTCAGTGCCGGTGGCGCCAGCACTTCGCTGGACACGGTGATCCGCCAGAGCTCCTGGCCGTCCCTGGCATTGAGTGCAATCAAATCTCCGTCGCTGGACCCCAGCACAACGATATGCCCGTTTACCGAAGGCCCGGCCGACAACGCCAGTTTGGTCTTGACGCGCCAGATTTTTTTTCCGGTTACAGCATCGAAGGCTGCTACCTTGCCATCGACAGCCGCTGCAAAAACCCGCGAGCCATCACTCGCCGGCGTAAGCGCCAGTCGCTGGAACTCACTGCTGTCACCGATTTTTGCGCTCCAGACTTTCTTGATTTTCAGCGCCGGCTTGAAGTCGATCAGTTCCGCCGGAGTATCTTCTTCCACCTCCTCACCGCCGAACATTCCGCAGCCACCCAACAAAGGTGCAGTCGCAGCAGCAATCAGGATCAGCCGGAACCACCCGGCATTCAGCAGGCGTGCGTACACTTCAGACATCAAGGCTACCCGTTATCCTCTTGCGCGGGAATCGCCTGACCCGGTTCATCGGTCATTGCTTCGGTATCTCCGCTGTCCACAGGGGTGATGTCGTCCAGTTTTGCCTGAACATAGACGCGATCGACCACGCCTGAAGAGCCATCGGATGTCAGGGCAAGCTGATACTCGCCGCGCGCTTCTTCATACCGCTCCATCGCCAGCAGAGCATCTCCCCTGACCTCATGGAAGCGGGCGGCCAGCGCCGTGTCTTCCGGCGAATCCAGCAACTCAAGCGCCTCGGCGTACTGCTGCTGGTGAATACGGACTCGCGCCAGACGCAGGCGGGCAATGTTGCGTATCTCCGCGGTATGCCCGGAATCGACGACGGCCTGCAGATAAGCTGCCGCTTCATCGAAAGCGTTTCGGTCCATTTGCAGCCGGGCCATTGCCAGCTGCGCCTGGTCTTTGTATGGCGTCGCACCGAACTCGTCGACGAGCTGATTCAGCTTTTCCTCTGCCGTAATAGCCCGCTCGCTGGCGATGGCGGCCATCAGTTCTTCATAAACGGCGGACGCCTGTTCGGCACGGGTTTTCGTGTAATCCTGCCACTTGTTCCACCCGATCAGCGACCCAAGGGCAACCGCCAGGGCAACCACCATGAAAGGGCCATTCTCTCTCAGCCAGGTTTTCGCCTCGGCTGCGCGTTCGTCATCCGTCAGAAACTCATCCACTTTGCTTCACCTGTCCCTCACATCCAAAATATACATCTGCACAATAAGCCGTCAGGCAACCGTCAGTCATCACCGATGGCGTCGCCGATGACCTTGCAAACATCATCCCAGGCAACACGCCGCTGCTCCGACTTTTCCCGGAGCAGTTTTACATTAACCGTTTTTCCGGCAACTTCCTCTTCGCCCAGGATCAGTGCCACAACCGCACCGCTGCGATCGGCTCTTTTCATCTGGGATTTGAAGCTGCCGCCCCCGCAGTTTGTCTCCACGCGCAGGTTTGGGTACTCGTCACGCAGACCTTCCGCGATACGAAAGGCCGCCCGCAGTGCCTCATCTCCCACGGCGACAATATATACATCCGATTGTCCGCCCGGCAGCGCTCCGCCCGACAGGCGGTACAACTCCACCAGGCGATCCATCCCGATTGCCCAGCCAACGGCAGGAGTTTTCCGGCCACCCATATGCTCAACCAGGCCATCATACCGTCCCCCGGAACAAACTGCCCCCTGGGCACCCAGCCGGTCGGTCACCCACTCGAAAACCGTCCGGGAATAATAATCCAGCCCCCGCACCAGGCGTGGATTGACCTGGCAGGCTATGCCGGCATCATCCAGCAATGTCCTGAGGGCCTCGAAGTGCGCCGCAGACTCAGCGTCCAGCGTGTCTGTAATGGTCGGCGCTGCGTCGATCAATGCACGCATATCCGGATTCTTGCTGTCCAGGATCCGCAGCGGATTTCGCTGCAGGCGATTCCTGCTGTCCGCATCGAGTGCATCGAGATGCCGGTTAAAATAGGCTGTCAGGCTGTCTTTGTACACGGCCCGGGACTCGGGCGTTCCCAGTGAATTGATCTGCAGGCAGACATCTTCTATGCCCAGCTCCTGCCAGATTCGCTGCGACATGATAATCAGTTCGGCGTCGATATCGGGGCCCGTATAGCCCAGCGCTTCGACATCCAGCTGGTGAAACTGGCGATAGCGTCCCTTTTGCGGTTTCTCATAGCGAAACATCGGACCGGCGCACCACAGTTTCTGCCGCTGATTGTGCAACAGCCCGTTGCTGATGCCGGCACGAACGATACCCGCAGTCGCTTCCGGGCGCAGCGTGAGACTGACATCGTTGCGATCATTGAAGGTATACATTTCCTTTTCGACAATATCGGTGACTTCACCGATGGACCGCCGGAAAAGCTCGGTACGCTCGACCAGCGGAATACGGATTTCCCGATATCCATACGCTGCCAGAATGCGCTGTATGACCGATTCGATCTGCTGCCAGAGTGCGGTATCGGCAGGCAGAATGTCGCTCATCCCGCGAATAGGCTGGATCTGTTCAGTCATTGGCAGGGGGACCGATTTCAAAGCGGGCGACATTCCTGCGAATCTGGTCGTCAGGAATGGAATAAGGGGTATCGTTCACGTAGATGTTCACGCTTCTGGCATTGCCCAGCAGCACCCTGAACGGAGGCCGCCCGGACAACTCACGGCGTACGCCCGGCTGCTGCAAACCAAACAGCAAACGACGATCGGCATCGGATATTTCCACCCACGATTCCTCGCCGAAGATCAGAATCAGCCGCGTCTCCTGGCCGCCCTGTGCAGCATCGGAATCACCTGGCGGTGTACCCGCGGTAACGGCAGCAGGGGTGATTACTGCAGGCGCCGGGGATTCCGGCGCAAGCGCAGCGCCCGGCGGCTCCCGGCCGGCTGCCGACTCATCGGCCGTATCAGGCCCCGGCTCTGCATCCGGTCCTGCGGGCGGGACCCGGTCAGGGGATCCCGCTGCCGGCAGCACCGCGACCGCCTCACCAGCCGATTCAGGCACATCCCGGGCAGAACGATCGGCCGGCTCCGCAGCAGGCGACTGCCTGTCGACTCTCGCGACAGCAGCAGGTTCCGGCTGGAATACGTAGAAGACCACTGCCAGCAGGACCACAACGACCAGCACCCAGAACCCCCATAAACCGAGGTTGATATCCTGCTGAACCGGCTGCGACGACGCGACCAGCGGCGGCTCGTCGGACCCGGGAGCGACCTGCCGGTAGGCCTGCAGGACGTCATCTTCATTCAGGCCGATCAGTCGTGCATAGAGCTTGAGGTGCCCGCGGACAAACACCGGCGCACCCAATGACTCGAACCGCTCGTTCTCGAGATCGGCGATGATGGATTCTTCCAGATGCAGCTCGCGTGCCACCTGGTCCAGCGACAGTGCGCGGGCTTTACGCGCCGATCGAAGCCGGTCACCCAGGCTCAGGCTGCCGACATCGGACTCTTCCCCGGATGACTGCCCCCCGGGCGGATCGCCGGGTGACTGAGTGCTATGACCCGGCATCGCGTTCCCTCTCCAGCAACAGACGGGTCTCCACCGAAGCCGGGAATTCCCGCTTCAAACGTTCGGCATATTGACGCGCCTCCCGGACGCCTCCCATTCTGGTCTCTACCTGAACACCCAGCCACAGCGCAGCCGGTGAAACAGCCGGTAAATCGAAGTATCGTTCCAGGAATGCTCTTGTCTGCAGCGAGTTGCCGCGCTGAAAACTGACATCTGCAATTTGCAGCAGGGCGTCGGCAGACCGTGAATCGTGTGCCAGGGCGGCACGCAGGTAATCCTCCGCCATGGCGAGATCCTTGCGCCTGGCACAGGTTCCGGCATTGGTGTTCAGCATCGTCTTGTCGGAATACTGCGCGGAGGCCGGCACGGCTATTGCCTGGTCGAAAAGTTTCAGGGCTCCGTCGACATCGTGTTTCCGGAAACAAAGAAAAACAGCAAGGCCATTCAGCACATCCGCGTCTTTTGGCGCCAGTTTATATGCGTAACGATAGTGCCGCTCGGCAGCATCGTAATCTTCCAGCCGTTCATAGACCAGCGCCAGGGCCCGCTGCGCCACCGTGGAACGCGGATCGAGATCGATCGCCTTTTCAAGCTTGGCTCTGGCTTTCTGGTAATCGCCCTGACGCAGGTAACTCACACCGAGCTGCGTATTGACGGCCGCAATGTCCTTATCCGGCGCCGGCGGCGGTGTCGAATCGGTGGATGTGGTAACGCAGGCCGGCAACAGGGCCGATAACGCCAGCAGACAGACGATAGAAACGAGCCTGGAAACATTCATAGCTGCACGGACTCCTCACGTAACCCCGGCCGCCGGCTGCCCAGCGGTATCTGCACGCGATTGCGCACCCGCCCGGCAAGCTGCCCGCATGCCGCCTCGATATCGTCACCACGGGGCCGGCGGGTCACGGTCATTATCCCGGCATCGATCAGCACCTGCCGGAATCTGTCGATCGCCTCAGGCGAAGATCGCCGGAAGGCGGACCCGGGAAACGGATTGAAGGGAATCAGGTTGGCACTCGCCGGCCGGTTCGACAGCAGCCGGGCCAGCCGGCGGGCATGATCCACGGTGTCGTTGACGCCATCGATCAGGACATATTCAAAGGTGATGCTTTTGGCATTGGTTTCCCGTGCATAGTCCCAGCAGGCTTCCATGAGTTCAGCGACCGGATGCACGCGATTGATCGGCACCAGTTGCTCACGCAGTTTATCGTCTGCGGCATGGAGCGATATCGCCAGCGCCACGTTCGATACTTTTGCCAGGCGCCGAATCTGCGGCACAAGACCCGAGGTACTCACGGTGACACGCCGGCGGGACAGTCCGAAACCAAGATCGTCGACCAGTATATTGGCCGCCTGAACGACTGCACGAAAATTCGCCAGCGGCTCACCCATTCCCATGAACACGACGTTGGTGATCGGGGACCGGCCATTCGAAACATCCAGCTCCCTGCGTGCCAGGAGCACCTGGCCGATAATCTCCGCAGGCGTCAGATTGCGATTAAAACCCTGGCTCCCCGTCGCACAAAAAGAACAATTCAACGGGCACCCCACCTGCGATGAAACACACAGCGTTCCCCTGGCGGGTTCGGGTATGTAGACCATTTCAATGGCCTGCTCCTGCCCAACATTGAGCTGCCACTTCACCGTGCCATCGACGGATTTCCTGACCACACCGATTTCGGGCAGGGTCATCGGAGCGGTTGCACCCAGTTCCTCACGCAGGCCGATACTCAGGTCCGTCATCAACGCGGGTTCCAGCACCGAACGGCCGTATATCCAGCGCATGACCTGCCTGGCCCGAAATGGCCGCTCGCCGAGGGTATCGAACATCGCTTCGAGTTCTTCCCTGGGCATACCCAGCAGGTTGACGGGAACAGAGTTCATTTACCGGGTTCGCGGGCAAATCTGGTCGTCGGCAAAGAAAAAAGCGATTTCCTGCCGTGCCGTTTCGGCAGCATCGGAGCCGTGCACGACGTTCTCCTCGATGCTTTCGGCAAAGTCTGCGCGGATGGTACCGGGCGCCGCATCGGAGGGATTGGTCGCACCCATGATGTCGCGATGAACAGCCACGGCATTTTCGCCCTCCAGCACCTGGACAATCACCGGACCGGAAGTCATATAGGCGACCAGGTCATTGAAAAACGGCCGCTCACGATGCACGGCATAGAACCCTTCTGCCTGCTCCCGGCTCAAATGGAGCATGCGCGCGGCGATGATCTGCAAACCGGCCTGTTCGAATCGCCGGTACACTTCGCCAATCAGGTTTTTTTGTACGCCATCGGGTTTGATGATGGACAGGGTTCTCTCAATAGCCATTTGGTTCTCCAATTTCAAATACTGAAACTCTCTCCGCAGCCGCATTCGCCCACGGCCTTCGGGTTACGAAACTTGAATGCCTCGTTCAGTCCTTCCTGAACGAAATCCACTTCGGTACCATCAATATGCTGCAGGCTCTCCCGGTCAACGACGACTTTTACGCCGCTGGTTTCAAACACTTCATCTGTATCCGAAATCTCGTCCGCATAGTTCACTACATAGGCCAGACCCGAGCAGCCGGTCCTTTTTACGCCCAGCCGCAGACCCAGCCCGGTGCCGCGCCGCGACAGATAGGACCTGACCCGATCCGCCGCCGCAGTTGTCAGGGTAATCGCCATTGACTCACTCCGTCACATCCAACTCGGTAGTATCCCAATCCTGCAAGCAGTTCCGCAAGGCATCCTGGATCAAAAGTAGCTTGCCGGTCTTTTCCACCGGGATTTTCAGGCGCTCGGCAGCCCCGCCCGGGTCCCAGCATCCGAGCGCTTCGGGCGGGTGACCCAGCAGGCTTTCTACCGCCAGCTCGCAGGCCGCTATGGTATGTGGACAACCATATGCCTGGAAGCACATCCGGGAAATCCGGCCGCTTGCCACCTGCATGCTGAATTCGACCCGGGTACCCGTTTCCCGGGATCCCGCAGCCCCACAGGCGCCGGACAGCTTTCCGGCGTGGGCCGGGTGCTCAAAAGCCTGCTCGACAGCCCGCGAATACATCAGTCCATACCGTCCGGAAGACCGTACGGCGACAGGTCACGCAGCCGCGCCACGGTGGCTGCAAAAGCATCCGCAGCCTGATCCACTTCAGCCCGGGTCGTAAACCGCCCCAGGCTGAACCTGACAGAGCCCTGCGCCAGCTGGTCCGAACGGCCAAGACTTTTGAGCACATAGGAAGGCTCGGCAGCGTCAGATATGCAGGCCGAACCGCTGGACAGCGCAAAATCGCGCATACCGTACAACAGGCTTTCGCCCTCCACCCCGGCCACGCTGACGTTCAGAATATGGCAACTGCGCCGCGCTTCGTGACCGTTGAGCTGTACGGCGGGTATCGTCGAGATCCTTTGCCACAGGTGATCGCGCAGCGCTGCGATACGCGGTGGCTCCCCGGCAAGATTCCGCTGGGCGATCTCCAGGGCCTTGCTCATCCCCAATACCTGGTGCGTTGGCAGGGTCCCGGGACGCAGGCCGCGTTCATGCCCGCCGCCATGCAGCAGGGGCGCCACCCGCCCTATTCGCCGGGCATCCAGAAACAGCGCGCCGGCCCCTTTCGGACCATAGGTTTTGTGTGCGGACAATGAAAGCATGTCGATATGATCGGCCCGCACATCGATTGGCAGACGCCCGAAGCTCTGAGCGGCATCGACATGAAACAGAACATCCCTGCTGCGACAAATTTCACCGATGGCACGGATATCCTGGATCACCCCGGTTTCATTATTGACGTGCATGATCGAAACCACCGTGGTCGCCTCGGTAATCGCCGCGCTCACGTCCTCGGGCGCGAGCACTCCGAATTCATCCGGATGCAGGAAGCTCACGTCGAACCCTTCCTTCTCCAGCGCATGGCAGCTGTCCAGTACCGCCTTGTGCTCGGTCACCGAAGTGACCAGGTGCCGCCCCCGGTTGCTGCGAAAGCGCGCCGCGCCGATGATCGCCAGGTTATCGGATTCCGTAGCACCGGATGTCCAGATCAACTCGCGAGCCGCAGCATTGATCATCCCGGCTACCTGTTCGCGGGCGGATTCGATAGCCTGGTTCACCCGTCTGCCCGGCGCGTGTGACGAAGCTGAATTGGCAAACAGCTCGGGCGACACCAGGCAGCGGCTCATCACTTCGGCCACCCGTTCGTCAACCGGCGTCGTCGCGGCGTAGTCCAGGTAGATCATGCTAGGTATCCGCGGACTGCTCGTCCGGTGGCAACAGATCTGCAGCGCTCCGGGAGTCGCCCCCGAAGTCCTGCGGACCCGGTTTCCAGTCCGGTTTCCCCGACCCCGGCACCAGCGCACTGAGAATGCCGCGCAGGATATTCATCTCGTTTTCATCCAGTTGTGTCCGGTTGAACAATCGCCGCAGTCTGCGCATCAGGTTGCGCGGGTTGTGCGGCTTCAGAAATCCGCTGCCCACCAGGACCCGTTCCAGGTGCTGATAGAACAGCTCCATTTCTTCGCTGCTGGCCAGTGGTGCCTCCGTATCGGGGACTGCTTTGTCCTCACTCCCGAACCGGCTCAACTCGTAGGCAATCACCTGCACCGCCATGGCAAGATTCAGGGAACTGTAGTCAGGATTGCTGGGAATACACACCAGCGCATGACACAGATCGAGCTCGGCATTGGTCAGACCCGCAGTTTCCGGCCCGAATACCACCGCCGCCGGACGGGTCCGCCCGGCCTTGTGCAGCTCGGCAGCACACTGCCTTGGATTCATCTGGGGAATATTCATCCGGCGCGTCCGCGCACTGGCGCCCAGCACCAGCCCGCACCCGGCAAGCGCTTCGGCCAGCGTGTCCACCATCATGGCATTTTCGAGTACATCCACGGCACCTGAAGCACGGGCACGCGCTTCCCCCCGGCCACCCTCGGTCGCCAGCGAGTCCGCACCCACCAGCGCCAGCTCCGAAAACCCCATGGTTTTGATGGCCCGCGCAGCCGCACCGATATTGCCGGGGTGCGAAGGCCTGAAAAGCACGAATCGAACTGTGGACAACGGCATGTGTTGGCAGATCCCAAAGACCAGACTGAAGATAGCCGGTTATTCTATCAGGGTCGCCCATCGAGATTGCCACGATACCGGGCGAAAAGGACCCGGCACAGTTCCCCGGAACACCGTACAATACGCCCCCGATTCACCCAACACCGCAAAGAACGACTGCCATGCAAGCCCTGTTAAACACCGCCATCAAGGCCGCCAGACGGGCCGGCGACAAAACTCATCACTACCTGAACAAGCTGCAGCATGTCGAGGTCCGGGAAAAAGGACGCAACGAGTTCGTCACCCAGGTAGACCTGGCCGCAGAGCAAATGATCGTCGAAGCCATTCAGAAACGTTATCCGGATCACGCATTCCTGTGCGAGGAAAGCGGGCAGCGCGGCAACAGCGATTTCCTGTGGATCATCGACCCGCTGGATGGCACCACCAACTTCATTCACGGCTTCCCGGTCTTCGCCGTCTCGATCGCGCTCAAATTCCGCGATCAACTCGAAGTGGGCGTCGTCTACGACCCGAACCGTCAGGAATTATTTACCGCCATGCGCGGCCAGGGCGCGCAGGTCGACGGCCATCGTATCCGGGTCAGCAACCGTTCGGAACTCGATGGCACGCTGATCGGCACCGGCCTGCCCTATCGGGGCAATCGCCGCTGGCTGCCTCAATACATGGCCATGCTCGAAAGCGTCATTGAAAATACCGCCGGAATTCGCCGGCCGGGCTCCGCCGCGCTGGATCTAGCCTACCTTGCCGCAGGACGGCTGGACGGCTTCTGGGAATTCGGCCTCAAGAGCTGGGACATCGCAGCCGGTACGCTGCTGGTCCAGGAAGCCGGCGGCATCATCTCCGATCTCACCGGAGACGAGAGCCCCCTCGACAGCGGCAACGTCATCGCCGCCACCCCGAGAATCTACGAGCCGCTGAAAAAACTGCTCAGAGAGCATCTCTAGCAGGCGGTTCTGTCAACAGGCAGGTTATAAGCAAGAGAGTCTTTCGCAGCCGGGGGCGCAGCTGGGGACACTCAGGGCAGACCGGGCCCGGTCTGCCCTGAGTGTCCCCAGCTGCGCCCCCGGCTGCGAAAGACTCTCTTGCTTATAACCTGCCTGT